>CAZFHG010000187.1:3830-6031 GCA_964518665.1 uncultured Opitutaceae bacterium
CCAAACATCACAACCATGAACAAATCCACTATCTGTCACGGCTGGAAATTGACGCTTTGCTCGCAGCACCGGACACGAACACGTGGTCAGGCCGCCGTGATCACGCTTGGTTGCTGTTGGCGGTGCAAACCGGCTTACGTGTGTCTGAATTAACCGGACTGGTGCATGAGGATCTGCATTTCGGAGCGGGTGCGCATGTTCACGTGCTGGGCAAAGGCCGAAAGGAACGCTGCATTCCGCTGACCAAGCAGACAGCGGCCGCTTTGCAAGCATGGCTCAATGAGCCAGCATTGAGTGAAGGCCACGTCGTATTTCCCAATCGCGCTGGCGGACGTTTGAGCAATGATGGGGTTCAGTATTTGCTGGCGCAGCATGTGGCAACCGCCGGTAAGGTTTGTCCCTCACTGCTAAGTCGGCGCGTGTCACCGCATGTGTTGCGGCACACGGCCGCCATGGAATTACTGCAGGCGGGCGTCGATACCACGGTGATCGCGCTCTGGCTGGGTCATGAGTCGGTCGAGACCACACACATTTACTTGGAGGCCGATTTGGCCATGAAGGAGAAAGCCCTCGCCAAAACAACGCCACACGATGGATGTGCGGGCGTCTATAAACCGGATGATGCGTTAATGGCCTTCCTCAAAGCGCTTTGAACCAAAAACTATGCCGAGTGATCCGCTCACATGGACAAGCTAGTTGCCCTGATTTGAACGCTGAATGAAAGAACTCGGCATAGTCCGGGACTCGGCATAGTGGGGACTATGCCGAGCGCGGCATAGTCCCCAGTCGATCTGCATCTGTTCGCCAGGCAAGGTGCGCAAGCGCAGATAGGCTTCCGATTTCGGGCGCGGACGGTGACGAGCGATGAGGTGGCGAAAGTGATCCGGGCGTCCGGGATAGCCGCGATCTTTGGCCATGTCGTACAGACGACTGGCGCGCAGACGGGGGTACTGTGTCAGCGTTTCGAGGATGAACGGCAGGTAGGGGTCGATAGCACTGGGCCGGCGAACGGTACCCAGGGTCGGTAAGCCGGCTTGGGCAATCACCCGGGCGACGCTGTCGCGGTGGATCTGTAGTTGGGTGGCAATGGTGCCAACGGGCCAGCGTTCGGCATGGTGGTAGCGAAGGATCTGTGCTTCAGTTTCGGGGGTGAGGGCCATAGGTTCTCCGGTGAGGGGGGATTCGACGAACCGAGGGGCGCAGGAAATCCTGTCGTACCCACGCCGATAACGGTCGCTGGCAACGGCAGCAGTGCCCGGACCGGACCGTGACCGGCGCTGACGGTTCAGCTGGGAGTTGATCAGTCGGGGTGGGGGCGAGGGAACCCTGATGCGTCACTTTCTGCTGCCGGGCGCGGTAACGACGCTGGCGTTCCGCGTGGGCGTGACGGCCTGAGCGACTGGCCTGATAGCGGCGGCCGGCGGCAAGAATGGCGCATTGACGGGCCTGCCCGGCGCAGGTGGATGTGCAGTAGCGGTTGCCACGATCGCAGTGGCTGCAAATAACTACGGCGGTGTGGCAGCGCACGCACAGGTAGCGTCGTCCGGGAGTGTCCATTGGCAGTGGTAGGCCAATGGGGTGAGGCCGGGAACGCTGCGCCATGACATACTTCGCGCGCAACGTCGTCCCCGGCTGTTAGGGGGCTTCGGGGCGCGACATCGGAACTGGCTTGGCGGTTGGGACCGGTGTCGTGCCTGCGTTTCCACCGGCCGGTCAGCTTTTTACCCGATCCGCCTACCCCTGCCGCACTTCGTTTACCAGACGACAATGGCTGCCCCATTTGTCCGCCGGATGCCCTGCGGGCGGCAAACCGTAAAACCGGCATATCCATGCCTGAACTTCAAAAACCAAATCCACCCACCCAACTCACCACGCTTACACGTGGACGCCAAATTTCTACGGGTACTGAGCACCGCTTACAGGGAGCTCCAGCATAAAGCGGATGGTACGGTGCATCGGCCTATCGGGCGACGTCATCGCGAAGCCGTCCGCCGCGATGACGTCCGATCGGGAGGAGCAAAGACTTTGGGTCTTGTGTGAATTTGATGCGATTGCCCTGCCGGCATATTTGACCATATGTATTGTATGCATATACTGGAACCATGAAGATCAGCTTCGATCCGGCAAGGGATCGCATCAATCGACGCGAACATGACGGAATCAGCCTGTCCGAAGTCGAAGCGATTTTCTACGATGCCTTT
>CAZFHG010000187.1:6041-6787 GCA_964518665.1 uncultured Opitutaceae bacterium
CTTTGCCCTGACGGAGGAAGATCGCGACCATGCGGAAGCGCGCTTCGTTACGCTGGGAACGGATGCCTTGGGCCGCTTGCTGGTGGTGGCGTATTGCTATCGGGGCGAACATGAAATTCGGGTGTTTTCCGCGCGTCATGCGCTCCCGCATGAGCGCCGGGTTTATGAGGAGGGCGAACGATGAAAGGCCGTGTCGATTTCAGTAAAGGAAAACGCGGTCCGGTGGTACCCACCAGTGGCAAGACGCGCATCACCTTGTTTGTCGATGATGATGTGCTGGCCTTGTTCCGCGAACGTGCCAGTGCACGGGGTATCGGTTATCAGACGCTGATCAACGAGACTTTGCGAGCGTCGCTTTCGCCCGAGACTGAGCCGGTAACCTTGGCGGCTCTGCGGCAGGTGTTGCGCGAAGAGTTGCATGCGGCGTAAGTGAGGCCCGCCAACCCCGGCCCGTATTGCTGAACCCGCATGGACGTCTACTTCTTCCTGATCCAACTGCTCAACGGCCTGCAATACGGCCTGTTGCTGTTTCTGGTCGCCTCGGGTCTGACGCTGGTATTCGGCATCATGGGCATCATCAACCTGGCGCACGGCAGCTTCTACATGGTGGGTGCTTACCTGGCCTGGGCGCTGGCCGAGCAGACTGGCAATCTGGGCGTAGCGATCGGGCTCGGCGTGGTGCTCACGGTGATCCTTGGCATCGCCCTCGAAGCGGTGTTCTATCGTCATCTTTACCCGCGCGACCA
>CAZFHG010000188.1:0-6729 GCA_964518665.1 uncultured Opitutaceae bacterium
CGCCGAGCACCAGCAGGAGCAGTCCGGGGATGAGGGTGGCGACGGTGAGGGACATCTTTAAAATACGTTCTCGTTATCTTAATCGTTCTCGTTCTCCACTCCGTAGCGAGCCTGTTCCTCTTGTTCCATTCCGTTCAGCACCAGCGAGCCGTAAAGCGTGCTGACCGACGCGCGCTCGATCCGCAGTGGCACGAGGCTGCCGATCAGCCGCGGATTGGCGTCAAAGACACAGACCCGGTTGCCGCGCGTGCGGCCGGTGAACTTTTTGCCGGTCTGGTCCGGACCATCCACCAACACTTCCTCTACTGTGCCAAGCAGCAGGGCATTGCGGCGCTCGGAGTTGGCCTTGAGCAGGTTCAGGAGGGTCTGATTGCGCGCCTCCTTGGTCTCTTCCGGCACTTGGTCTCCCCTGTCCGCCGCGGGTGTGCCGGTGCGGATGGAGTATTTGAAAACGTAGGCCATGTCGTAGTTGCAGGCCTCGAACAGCTCGCGCGTCTGGTCGAAGTCCTCCTCGGTCTCGCCGGGAAAACCCACGATCACGTCGGTCGAGAAATACATGTCCGGCACCACGGCGCGCAGGGCGTCCACGATCTCGCGGTAGCGCTCGCGGGTGTATGGGCGGTTCATCGCCTTGAGGATGAGGTTGCTGCCCGATTGCAGCGGCAGGTGCACGTAGGGACAGAGCTTGGGCAGGCGGCCGTAGGCCTCGACGAGGTCCTGCTTGAAGCCGCGGGGATGCGGCGAGGTGAAGCGGATGCGCGCGATCCCGGGGATGGCGTGCACGCGCTCGATGAGCTGCACAAAGGGCGACACGCCGCCGGTGTGCGTGTAGTCACGGCGGCCGTAGCTGGTCACGATCTGGCCGAGCAGGGTGATCTCGCGCACGCCGCGCTCCGCGAGCTGCTCACATTCGCGGACGATCTCATCCATCGGCCGCGAACGTTCGTCGCCACGGGTCTTGGGCACGATGCAGAAGGAGCAGTCCATGTTGCAGCCCTGCTGGATGGAGACGAAGGCGCTGACCTGCTTTTCCTCGAGGACGTGCTCGCGGATGGTGTTCTGCGAACCGGCCTCCTCGGCAATGTCCACGATAGTCTCACCAACGGGCACGCCGGCGGCCTGGGCCGCGCGCAGGTTGTCGAGATAGTCCGGCACCTGGTGAAATTTCTGCGTGCCAACGATGAGGTCCACGTCCGGCAGCCGGTCGAGCAGCTCGGCGCCGCGGTTTTGCGCCATGCAGCCCAAAATGCCGAGGATGAAGTCGGGTTGCTTCTTCTTGCGGGCGGAAACGTTGGCGGCCTTGCCGATGGCCTTTTGCTCGGCGGCATCGCGCACACTGCACGTGTTGAGCAGCATGATGTCGCACTCCTCCTCCGCGCCGACGATGCGGTAACCCCGGGCACGAAGCATCGCCGCGACCGCCTCGCTGTCGCGTTCGTTCATCTGGCACCCGTAGGTTTTAATGTGGACCCGGTTCACGTTGGGAAGGGTCCTAAGTAAGCCCGCCCGGGGGTGGGTCAACGCGGGAAAGGGTTCTGTGAACCTTTATCTTTCCTCTTTCTCTTAATCTTTATCCACAAGCAGGAACCGACAGCCAGCGCCCCTGACGAAAGAGGAAGATTATGAGGAAAGAGAAAGAGTTAAGTTGAGCCGACACCGCATTACGCCCTTCACTCCCCCCATGCGGCGCTTTGCGACCATGTTGATGCTGGGCTTGGGTCTCGCTGCAGGCTCAACGGCGGCGTCTGCCGCCGCTGTCGACACCCCCGCGGGGGCCGAGGCGGTCATTTTTGCGATCAGCGACCAGCATTCGGCCTACGATCGGACGGCGCAATTGGTGGCATTGATTGCGGGCGTCCGCGCCCGGAATCCGGACCTGCCGGCCGCGATCCTACTCAACGGCGACACGCTCGAACACGGCAACCCCGTGGCCCGCCGCAGCAACGGCGCGGTGGACTTCGCGATGTTCACGGCGCTCGCACGGATCGCCCCCACGGTGCTGAATCTCGGCAACCACGAGCCGGAATTCTACGACCTTGCCGAAACCGTAAAGCGCATCGAGGCCACCGGCGTGAAAGTGGTGAGCAATATCACCAACCGTGCCTCCAGCCAGCCGTTCGCCCCCGTTTCGTTCCGGATTCCGCTCGGCGGGACCGAGGCGGTGATCGTCGGGGTGACAACCGACCGTCTGAACACCTTCCGCGCCGCCGTGCGGCCGTCGCTCGATCTGGCGGATCCGGTGGTGTGGGCGCAGGCGAATTTTCCGCGATTGTTGGACGGCACGAATGCGGACCAGCGGCCTGCGCTCCCAATCATTCTGAGCCACGCCGGGCTGAAGGCCGATCGAGCCCTGTTCCCGCTTGTGCCGGACGGCACGCTGTTTGTGGGTGGGCACAACCACCTGCGGCTCGTCCACCGGGTTGGTCGCACGGTCTATTTTCATTCCGGCTGGTGGAACGAGTGCCTGACCATCGCCTGGCTCTGCCGCGACGAGTCGGGCGCGACGCAATGGGAGGTTGAACAGGTCGAGGTGAATCCCGCCGGTCCGGTCGACGCGGAACTCGCCGCGCTCATCGCCGCCAACGAAGCGCAACACCTTGAGAAGTCCGACCGCGAAATCGTCGGCCATCTGCCACGCGCGCTCACGCCGGTGGAAGCGGCGCGACTGGCCGTGGAGGCCCTGCGCGTGGCGGCGGGGGTGGACGTGGCGGTCATCGGCAACACCACGTTTGGTGGCGGGTTGCCGGCTGGTGAGGTGACGAGGTATGCGTTCGACGCCTGCGTGCGTTTTGACGGCACGGTGGCGGTGGCTGAGGTGGATGGACGCCGGCTCGCGCAGATTCTCGCCCGGGCCAATCCCGGACCCGACACGCCGTTGGCGGAGCGCCAGGGCGAATATCTGGTGGCCGCAGCGCCGGCGGAGATCGATCCCGCCCGCACCTATCGCCTCGCCACCAACGACTGGGGGGTGCGCAACCAGAAAAATTATTTCGATGGTGTTGAGCTCGCATTCACCGAAGTGCCCGGTCTCCGCCTCAAATCCACGGTGCTGCAGTCCCTCGCGGCCGTGGGCGCCACGCTGCGACCGTCGCAGGACGTGGCCGAACTCGCGTCGGTCGTCGGTGAACTGGACCACGAGCAGGTGTACGAACTGGGAAAATCCCTGTTCGAGGCTTTCGCGCCGGAGGAGATCAAGGAGCAGTTTGAATTTCCAACCAAGGAACAGTGGGACAGCTTTGCCGCCCGCTTCCAGCAGGCACTGGCGGGTGACCGGCTGGAGGATCTCGCGGAATTCGAACCCGAGGCCCGGGCCGCCCTCGTCGCGTTGCGGGCGCTGCCGGGTTACGAGGATTATGCCGACTGGCTGGAGGAGCGTATTGATTACGTCGAGGCCGCGAAGCAGGCCGTGGCGCAACCCGAGCCCGCTCCGGCCCCTGCACCGCGGCCGGCTCCGGGCAAACCCACCCCGGCGGTCAGGACGGCGCCGAACATTCCGCACTATGCCCTCTGGCTTGAGCGGATGCAGAACCGGCCGGTGCCGCCGCGGGCCGCGCAATTGCTGCCGATGTTGCGCCGCACCTTTGCCGCCGGCGGGATTCCGGCGGACCTCGCCTGGCTGGCCGAGGCAGAGTCCACCTTCAATCCCGACGCGCGCAGTCCTTCGGGCGCCAAGGGACTTTTTCAACTGATGCCCGCGACGGCGCAGGAACTCGGCCTCAGCACATTTTTGCCCGACGAACGCACCCATCCGGAAAAATCCGCCCGGGCGGCGGCGCAGTTGTTGCGCAAACTGCACGCGCAGTTCGGCGACTGGCCCTTGGCGCTCGCGGCCTACAATGCCGGCGCCGGCCGGGTGCAGCGCGCCTTGGACAAGAAAGGGGCAAAGACCTTCGCCGAGATTGCCTCTTCCCTGTCCGCCGAAACCCGCATGTATGTGCCCAAGGTGCTCGCCACGCTGGCCGTGCGGGCCGGGGTGACACCGGACAGGCTGTAGGGATTGATCTCACTGTAGGGGCGGCTTTACGCCGCGATTGGAGGCGCAACCTCGCGGCATAAAGCCGCTCCTACAGCGCAGAACGCCACCCGCCCCAAGAAACGGTTCGCCACCCGCGGACCGGGTGCTTTGCTGGGCAAATGGGATTCTTTGATCGTTTCACCGGCAAGTCCTCCTCGCCCGCAGGGTCGTCCCCGGCCCCCGCGGCCATTCCGTCACCGGCTCCCGCGGCGACCGCGCCGGACCAAACACCGGCCCAGGCGCTGGCCGCCGGCAACGTCCGGCCACGGTTGGTGGAGGCACGGGAAAAACTCGAGGCCAGGGATTTGCCGGCGGCGCTCGCGATCTATGAGGAGGTGCTCGCCATGGCTGGAGAACGGGCTGACGTGCTCGTGACCATCTCGGGCGATCTCGGCATGAACGGACACCTGCGCGAGATCGTGGAATTGATCGCGCCACGCTACGATGCGAGCAGGCACGGACCCGCCACCGGGCTCAACCTGCTGCAGGCCTATCTCGCGCTGCGCAACGCCGACGCCGCCCAGCATGTGCTCGACATCCTCTTCGGGCTCAAGCGGCCGGAACTGGAGAACCGCCTCCACGGCTTTTCCAACGCCATTGCCGAGCTCATGCATGCGGAAAAAATTTCCGCCGAGTCCGGTCCGGGTGAGGCCCCGGCAGACGCACCGGCGGAGCCGCCCAAGATCAACCTGATCAGCATCAGCAAACCAATCTGGTCTTACGGACTGGAGTCGTTGACCAACGTTCTGCCGGTCAAGGGTGACCGCCTGCGCCGCGTGGCCTTCGTGCAGCTGGCCCTGCCCGGCGTGCCCGATCTCATGGACCTGGCGAAGCAGCCCGAGGAGGAGCTCGGTCGTTTCTGCCGTGCGCTGCCGCTGTGGTTCGCGGAGACCTTCAGTTTTTCACCCCATTACTACGCCATCGCGGTTGTCGGCACCTGGGGCCAACCCGGAACGCCGGCGCACTATGCGCTTTTTCCGACAGAGTGGTCGACCGACAACCTGCGCCAGTTGGTGGATTCGACCGAGGGCGGTTTGGACTATGTCTTCACCGGCGCGGTGCAGCGCCGGGCCGGCGACTGGGAACTCGTGCTGCGCCTCTGGGAGGTGAAAAAATTCCGCGAACGCAAGCAGTTCACCGCCCGCTGGACGCCCGCCACGGCGGATGCGGAACTGGCCAAACTGCATGAGTCCCTGCGCGCCTTCATGGAGTGGAGCCCGTATCCGGCGGATGCCGGCCTGAAATACACGGCACCTTCGCATCCGGCCGCTTGGCTGGAAGTGCTGGCGCCTTCACTCACGTTCTTCCTGGGCGACAAACACATCCTCGCGGCCGAACAGCTGACCGTGTCGTCCGACGGTTTCGAATCCGTGGCCCGGCATGCCGCGAGCAACGAGGCCGCGTCGCTGGCCTGGCTCACCCTGCGGGCGCGCGCGGAGCGGCTGAATCTTTTCCCGTCCCAGATCGGTGAGGCGCTGGTGTTTCCCACGCCACTGGTCCAGCAGGCAAAGGCCGCGCTGGGGCATTGAAACGACTCCCGCTGTTGCTTCGGTAGGCCGCGAGCTTGCTCGCGCGCCAATTGCGTTCGACCGCCGAACGAGCGCCCGCAAGCGGGCTGCCTACCGTCGCCTCCGCCATTGCCTTGCCGCGCTCCACTCCTACGCTCGCCCGTCCGCATGCATCCCACCACCGCCGACCTGCGCATCCGCGCGACCAAGCCATTGCTGGCGCCCGCCGTCCTCGAGGAGGAGATTCCCCTCGATGATGCGCGCGCCCTGCTGGTGGCGCGCACCCGGCGCGAGGTCGCGGCCGTGATCACCGGGGTGGACGACCGGCTGCTGGTCGTGGTGGGACCCTGTTCGATCCATGATCCCGTGGCGGCGCTGGAATACGCGGAGCGACTGCGCGCCGTCGCCCCGCTTTACCAATCCGAGCTGTTGCTCGTCATGCGCGTCTATTTTGAGAAACCCCGCACCGTCGTCGGCTGGAAGGGGTTGATCAATGACCCTGATCTCAACGAGAGCTATCAGATCAACAAGGGCCTGCGGCTGGCGCGCAAACTCATGGCGGACATCACCGGCCTGGGCTTGCCGGTGGCCACGGAGTTCCTGGATACCACGCTCGGGCAGTATTACGCCGACCTTGTTTCCTGGGGTGCCATCGGGGCGCGCACGGTCGAGAGCCAGGTGCACCGCGAACTGGCGTCGGGACTTTCGATGCCGGTCGGCTTCAAGAACCGCACCGATGGCGACTTGCAGGTCGCGGTGGATGCCCTCCGGTCGGCGCGGCACCCGCACTGGTTTCCCTCGCTCACCCGCGACGGCGTGGCGGCGGTCATGGGCACGGCTGGCAACGAACACGGCCATCTCGTGCTGCGCGGCGGTTCCCGCGGACCCAACTACTCCGCGGCGGACATCCGCGCGGCGACGGATTTGCTGCGCAAGAACAACCTGCCGCCGTACCTTATGGTGGATTGCAGTCATGCCAACAGCGGCAAGGACCCGGCCCTCCAGCCTGCCGTGGCGGCGGAGCTGGCGGCGCAGATCGCAGCCGGCGAACGCGCACTGTGCGCGGTGATGATCGAGAGCAACCTTCTGGCTGGCACGCAGGACTACCAGAGCAAGCCGTTGGTCCACGGCCGCAGTATCACCGATTCCTGTCTCGCCTGGGAAACCACGCTCCCGATCTTCGCGACGCTGGCCGAAGCGGTGAAG
>CAZFHG010000189.1:0-6710 GCA_964518665.1 uncultured Opitutaceae bacterium
AAGTTCCTGACGCGTATGTTGCATCCGAGGCGCCTATAGGCGCGCGGGCGAGCATCCCAACCGGCCAGGCCCTTTGTGTTCTTTGTGGTTAAATCGGTTCGGAAGGATCGGATCCGTGCCATCCGTGTGATCCGTGGTTGAATGGATTATCCCCTCCGCGTCTCCGCGGCTCTGCGTGCGACCCAGATCGTATTGCTCAGACCTTGTGCTCGCCGGCGAGGTTGGAGCCTTCGCCGTCGGGGAGGCCGTCGCGGAAGGTGCCGAACCAGCGGTCGAGCGGTAAGGTGCTCTCACCGTAATTGCACTCGAAGTAGCGGTGATGGAGGTAATGGAAATACGAGCCGGTGGGCACCTTGCCTTTGACGATCGGCCCTTCGTAGCCGTGGTGGCCGTTGGCCGGCCCGAGCGCGGCGTGCTGCAGGTCGAAGAGGAAGTGGAAGGGATGCGACGGCACGATCCAGTGGATGCAGGCCACGCTGAGATAAATGATCGTCTCGACCGGATGCATGGCCATGCCCGACCAGGCGTTGGGGTTGACGTTCTTGTGGTGGAGGTAGTGGACGTGCTGGTAGAGCGGCTTCCAATGAATGAGGCGGTGGACCCAATAGAAATGAAACTCGCGCCAGAGGGGGATGACGAAGAACCACGCCACAAACCAAACCGGGTGGCGCGTCCAATCCAGCCATGGGATGTGGTGGTTGGCATAGAGCCACATTGTGATGACCTCGTAGCCGGTCCAGATGAGCCCGGCGACACCGGCAGTCCAAAACACGTTGTCGTAAACCTGGTCACGGAACAGAAACTTGCGGTTGTTGCGTGCGGGCCAGTTGGGGTCGTACTTCTTGTTCAATCCCTCGCCCTTGCGGATGTAGAGGTAGTAGTGGAAGGCCCCGTAGTAGAGCCACATCATGACCTGGTTGCGCAGCCAGATCTGCGCGATCCAGCCGAACTCGAAATCAACGCAACGGGAGATGGCCGGCTGCGTGGCATACCAGGAAATGGCGGAGATGAGCAGGAGGGAGGTGTTGACGGGCCACATGAACCCGGGCCAGCCGAAGAGCCACTTGAAGATGGCGGCGGCGCGCAGCGGCCAGGTGAAGAGCGGCGAGTAGCGGATCGGGTAGGGCGGACGCCATTCGCCTCGGGCGTTGCGTCCGTCGGATGGGGGTTGATCAGGGCCGGGGGTAACGGGGTCGGCTGACATCGGCCGGTGAGATAGGCGGAGCGGGAGAGAGAGGCAAGAGCGCAGAAGAAGACCTGAAACCTGAAATTGTGCCGTCTAGTCCATCTCGCCCATCAGGTCCATCCCGTCCATTCGCTCTTGTTCGTAGCTACATCGCCTTTACTGGCCGCGACGGCGGTAGAGGAAGACAGCCGCACCCCCGAGCACAAGGAGCGCGCAGGTCGAGGGCTCGGGCACGGGGGTGAAATTTGACAGCACCAGGCTGTTGGCGCCAAAGGCGCTGCCGCTGCCGTAGTTCACGGTGAACAGGCCCAGGCCGTCGCTGGTGAGCAGGGTGCCGCCGTTGGCGACATTGGCAAAGCTGCCACTCATGGCCCCGGCATTGGCCAGCGTGAAGGTACTGGCGGGAGTGACGAAGGCTTCGTAGCCATCGGCAAACGTGACTTCCAGCAGGCCGGCGAAGAGGAGCGTATTGGTAACGTTGAGGATGCCGAAATCGGTGCCAGCCGTCGGACCCGAAAGCGTGAACGCAAGGGTGCCGGAAGACTGAAAGGTATTGCTGGTGTTCAACCGGAGTTCGCCTTGGCGGAGGGACAGGGTGCCGGCGTTGACGAAAGGAATGTCAAAGTACGTCGTGTTGCCGACGTCGCGGATATAGGTGCCGTCGTTGGTGAAAACGAAGGAGCCGCCCCAGCCGGGATTATGCACCGAGTAACCGGAGGCGTTTAAATCGTTGAAGGTGGCACCAGCGGCGTTGGTAAAGGTGCCACCGGAACCGGAGCGAATGTAGCCACCGAGCCAGTTGACGGTGCCTTGATTGACGATGGTGCCGCCGTTGAAATCATGGTCGGCACTGCTGCCGAGGGTCAGCGCACCGGTGGCAGGTGCGATAGTGATGCTGGCGCCATTCCAGTTGCCGCCGTTCCACAGGAAGACGCCGTTGAGGGAACCCGTGCCGGCCAGGGTGCCGCTTGTCTGCTGGAATGTGCCGACATTGACCTGGCCGGAGAGGTTGAGTGTGCCGCCGGTCAGGTAATAGGTCCCCGGGCCGGTAAGGGACGCGCTGTTGCTCACGTTGTAGCCGTTGGTGAAGTAAACATTGGTGCCGGACGCCGCTGCGATCGTGCCGGATGCGGCGATGGCGCCGCCGGCGCGGAACTGGATGTCGCCCTGCAGCAGGCTGATGCTGCCGTTGTTGTTGAAGGGGATGTCAAAGTACGTCGTGCCGCTCGTGTTGCGGTTGTAGGTGCCGTCGTTGGTGAAAACGAAGGAACCGCCCCAGCCGGGATTATGCACGGTGTAGCTGGAGCTGTTGAGATCGTTGAAAGTGGCGCCAGCCGCGTTGGTGAAGGTGGCACCGCTACCGCCGCGGATATAGCCGTTCTGCCAGTTGACCGTGCCTTGGTTGAGGATGGTGCCGCCGTTGAAGTCGTGGTCGGCGCCGTTGGCGAGCGTGAGGATGCCGGTGGTCGCGGCGACTGTGATGCTGGATCCGTTCCAGTTGCCGCCATCCCAGAGAAAGAGGCCGTTGAGCGTGCCCGTGCCGGCGAGAGAACCGGCGGTCTGGCGAAACGTGCCGACATTGACCTGACCTGACAGGTTGAGGGTGCCGCCGGTGAGGTGGTAAGTGCCAGCGCCAATGAGCGAGGCACCGTTGCTTACGTTGTAACCGTTGGTGATATGAACGTTGGTGCCCGCTGCCGTCGACAATATGCCGGAAACGGTGAGCGTACCTCCGGCGCGGAAATAGATGTCACCCTGCAGCAAATTGACCGTACCGTTGTTGATGAAGGGGATGTCAAAGTACGTCGTGCCGCTCGTGTTGCGGTTGTAGGTGCCGTCGTTGGTGAAAACGAAGGAACCGCCCCAGCCGGGATTATGCACGGTGTAGCTGGAGCTGTTGAGATCGTTGAAAGTGGCGCCAGCCGCGTTGGTGAAGGTGGCACCGCTACCGCCGCGGATATAGCCGTTCTGCCAGTTGACCGTGCCTTGGTTGAGGATGGTGCCGCCGTTGAAGTCGTGGTCGGCGCCGTTGGCGAGCGTGAGGATGCCGGTGGTCGCGGCGACTGTGATGCTGGATCCGTTCCAGTTGCCGCCATCCCAGAGAAAGAGGCCGTTGAGCGTGCCCGTGCCGGCGAGAGAACCGGCGGTCTGGCGGAACGTGCCGACATTGAGCTGGCCGGAAAGATTGAGCGTACCGCCGGTGAGCAGATAGGTACCGGCTCCAGTGAGGGAGGAGCCGTTGCTCACGCTATAGCCATTGGTGAAGTAAACATTGGTGCCGCTCGCGGCCGATAGCGCACCGGATGCGGCCAGTGCGCCACCGGCGCGGAACTGGATGTCGCCCTGAAGAAGGTTGACCGTGCCGTTGTTGTTGAAGGGGACGTCAAAGTACGTCGTGCCGCCCACATTCCGGACGTAGGCCCCGTCGTTCGTGAAGACGAAGGAGCCGCCCCAGCCGGGATTGTGCACCGTGTAACTGGAGGCGTTGAGATCGTTGAAGGTGGCGCCGGCGGCGTTGGTGAAAGTGGCGCCGCTGCCGCCGCGAATGTAACCGCTCTGCCAGTTGACCGTACCCTGGTTGAGGATGGTGCCGCCGTTGAAGTCGTGGTCGGCGCCGTTGCCGAGGTTGAGGAGGCCGGCGGTGGGAGCGACGGTCACATTCGCACCATTCCAATTGCCGCCCAGCCAGTCGTAGGTGCCGACGAGCGTGGTCGTGCCGACGAAGGCGCCGCTGGTCTGGACAAAGTTGCCGACGTTGATGGTCCCGTTGGTCGCCAGGGTGCCGCCGGTCAGCCGGAAGGTGCCGGCACCCCCGAGCGAGCTGCCATTGGCGATCGCGTAGCCGTTGGTGAAGTAAACATTGGTGCCGCTGGCGGCCGTGATGCTGCCGCTGCTCGCCATGGAACCACCGGCGCGGAACTGGATGTCGCCCTGCAGCAGATTGACGGTACCGTTGTTATTGAAGGGGACGTCAAAAAGCGTGGTGTTGGTGGTGTTGCGGACGTACGTGCCGTCATTGGTAAAGACGAAGGAACCGCCCCAGCCGGGATTGTGTACGGTGTAGCCGGAGGAGTTGAGGTCATTGAAGGTGCCGCCAACGGCATTGACGATGCTGCCACCAGCCCCGCCGCGGATATAGCCGGAATTCCAGGTGACAGTGCCCTGGTTGGTGAGGACCAGGCCCTGGAGATCGTGATCCGACGTGGTCGCGATGGTCAGAGTGTCGCCGACCAGGACCGTATTGGAAGGAATGGCGGACGGGGTGATGACGCCGCCGGTCAAGCTGCCGCTGCTCCACACGTAGCTTACTTGGGCGATCGCGGTGGTGTGAAACACTCCGGAGATGACAAGTCCGGCGATAAAACGGCTCAGGCGAATGCCAGCGTTGCCAATCCATGCGGGGTAGTAACATGGGCTCCAAGCCATGTGGATGAAGTTGAGGGTATTATGCGGGATTGCGACCCGTTTTTGACCGACAGGCCGCGAACAGTCGGGACGCTTATGATGGATCACTCTGGACGGATGGGCGTGCCGGAATGCACGCGTCAGCCTGCCTGACCTGCGCATTGCTTCTGCCCGCAACCAGGTGTCGCCTCCGGCCCGCATCTGTGTATGGTTGAACAACCACCGATGCTTACCGTCCTCGACGATCTCCCTGCCTGTGCCGGCTGCGGCCAATGCTGTCACCTCCTCGTGGAGCTGACGCCGCTGGTGGATGACGTCCCTGAAGAGTTCGTGGTCGAGCACTCCGGGGTGCGGTGCATGGACCAGCACGGTGACGGGGCCTGCGTCGCACTCGATCCGGTTTCACGCCTCTGCACCATCTATGAGCGCCGTCCGCAGGTGTGCCGCGATTTCCAACGAGCCGAGGCCCTTTGTCGCCGCGCCGTCCTGCGCGGCTACGGACCTTATGGCACGGCACCTGATGCCGCCGGCATTGCACCCGCACCTGTCGCTTAACCTTATCCGTTCATGAAGATCAAAACCGCCGAATTTCAGACCAGCTCACCGGACCTCCGCTCGTGCCCCGAATGGGCGCAGCCGGAGATCGCATTCATCGGGCGGTCCAACGTCGGCAAGTCCTCGCTCATCAATCTGCTCACCGAGCGCCGCGAACTGGCGATGGTCTCCGACACGCCGGGCAAGACGAAGCTCATCAATTTCTTTCACATCAACGGCTCGTGGCGCCTCGTCGATCTGCCGGGCTACGGCTACGCGTCGATTGGCAAGCAGCAGCGCTACGCCTTCAACCAGGCGGTTGGTGATTTCCTCACCGGTCGGCGCAGCCTGCGCAGTGTGTGCGTGCTCATCGACTCGCGGCTGCCGCCGCAGGCCATCGATCTCGAATTCCTGCGCTGGCTGGAGGGCTGCAAGGTCCCGTATGCGCTCATCTTCACCAAGACGGACAAGCAGTCGGCCGCCCGGAGCCAGGCCAACATCAAGACTTTCATCGCCGCGATGAGCGAGTGGCGGGCGGAGCCGCCGGTCATTTTGCTCAGCTCGGCCAAAACCAAGGCGGGGCGCACCGCCATCCTGGCGCATCTGAGCACGGTGCTGGGGTGAGGTAGGAATGGATTGCTGGGGGCGCGACCGCCCTCGGTCGCAATCGAGGGAAGCCGGACAGAGTTGAGATCGAGAACGATTACGAGAATGGAAACGATCGGATCCTACTCCTGCTCGTTCACTTTTCCGCTATCGCTGCCTTGATGACTTCGTAAAATTGCGACCGAGGGCCCCCCTTCGCCTGGCCTACGGAGGGCAGGCGCTCGCGCACCCACGCTTCAACCCCGCGGAAGCAGCCTTGCACCCGGCAGCCCGATCACCAACTTAGCCGGCTTACCCCGTGAAACTACCCGACCTGCTGGCGTCGAAGCCCGGCCGCCTTTTTGCGTTTTTCGCCCTTTACCTCACCGAGGGCATCCCCCTCGGTTTTACTGCGACCGCGATCGCCACGCAGATGCGCCGGCAGGGATTGGGCCCGACGGAGATCGGTGCCTTCGTCGGCACGCTCTACCTCCCCTGGGCCTTCAAATGGGTGATGGGTCCATTTGTGGATGTGCTGTCCACGGACCGCTTCGGCCGGCGGCGCATGTGGATCGTACTCACACAGATCATGATGACCGTGATGCTGCTGGCCGCGATGCCCATCAATTTCACCGCGGAGCTGAAGTTTTTCACCATCGTCATCTTCGGGCTGAACTTTTTCGCGGCGACACAGGATGTGGCGATTGATGCGCTTGCCTGCAATGTCCTGAGCGAAAAGGAGCGTGGTCTCGCGAACGGCCTGATGTTCAGCGGCGCCTATCTGGGGCAGGCTGTGGGTGGGGCGGGGGTCCTGTTTCTCATTCCTTACACGGGGCTCCCCGCGACTTTTGTCTTTGTCGTCGCCGTGGTCCTTTCCGTGACCCTGTTTGTGGTGCTGCCGATGCGCGAGCCCAAGGGACCGCCACGGGCGCCGACCCAGGGATCGGCCTTGGGGACGGTGGGGCGCGAACTCTACCAATTCGGCCGCGAAGCCCTGCAG
>CAZFHG010000190.1:0-2819 GCA_964518665.1 uncultured Opitutaceae bacterium
TCCTCTTTATCTTTCTCTTTCGTCAGGAGGTTCGACGCCCCGGATCGTACTCATACTCGTTCTCGTAATCGTTCTCGACCTCAGCCGGGCCTGGGCATGGCGGGATGGACCCTGACGAAAGAGAAAGATAAAGACGAAAGAGAAAGATGCGGGGTGGATGGCCGCCCAAATATCCCGGGCCGTGAGTTGACGCCGGGGCGCGGATGGCTTCGCTTGAACCTCCACATGTCAGCCCAGCCCAAACGACGCCCCGCCTCCGTGCGCCCCCCGCGCGTGCTCACGGGCACCGTGGCCATCACGCGGCAGGTGCATTTCAACGCGGCGCACCGGCTCTACAATCCGACGAAGAGCCTGGCCTGGAACCAAAAGCAGTACGGCCTTTGCACCAACCCGCACTGGCACGGGCACAACTACGTGCTCGAGGTCACGGTCAAGGGCCAGCCCGACCCGGTGACCGGCTACCTCATCGACCTCGCCGAGCTGAAGCGCATCCTCCACGCCGCGGTCGTGGACCGCTGCGATCACCGCAACCTCAACGAGGAGGTGGATTTCCTGCGCGACATCATTCCCTCCACCGAGAACCTCGTCATCGCCTTCTGGAACGAGATCGCCCCGCACATCCGGGCGGGCCGGCTGCACTGCGTGCGGCTCTACGAAACCCCGCGCAACTACGCCGAATACTTTGGTCCCGAGGCCAGCTAAGTCCGGTGCCACACCACCGGGCCTACGGTTATCGTCCCAACCGCCTGGCCACCACCCAACAGGAAAAACGACATGAAGAAGAAACAAATGTATCTCCACCGCTCGGCGGACGGGACCACCCCGAAGCTGAAGCGCGGCTATGACGCGAAGTTCCGCGTCTCCAACACCTACCGCGCCTCGCTGCCCGACATGATGGAGTCGGCCCACGACGCCATCCACGGGGTCAACGTGCCGATCCAGCAGGTCGGAGTCTCGAACTTCAAGCTGCCCCTCAAGTTCCGCACCAAGCAGGGCAAGCTGCTCACGCTCGAGGCCAGCATCACGGGCACCGTGTCGCTCGAGGCCGAGCTCAAGGGCATCAACATGAGCCGCATCGTGCGCTCGTTCTACGACCACAAGGACGATGTGTTCACCGGCGAGTGGGTGGGCAAGATCCTTAAGGCCTACCTCCGCAAGGTGCAGAGCAAGGATGCGCGCCTGAAGATCAGTTTCTCGTACCCGATGATCCAGCGCAGCCTGCGCAGCGGGCTCGACGGCTACCAGTTCTACAAGGTCGCCTTCGAGGGCGTGATGACCCACGAGGGGCATTACCGGCGGTTCATCCATTTTGACTTCGTGTACTCGTCGGCCTGCCCCTGCTCGGCGGAACTCAACGAGCACGCCCGCGACCAGCGCGGCGTGTACGGCGTGCCGCACTCGCAGCGCAGCAAGGCGCGCGTGACCATCGAGGAGGCGGAGGGGAAGAAGATCTGGATTGAGGACGTGCAGGCGCTCTGCCTGCGCGCGCTGCAGACCGAGACGCAGGTGATGGTGAAGCGCGAGGACGAGCAGGCCTTCGCCGAGCTCAACGGCGCGCACCTGAAGTTCGTCGAGGACGCCGCGCGCCTGCTCTACCGGGAGTTCGACGCCGACCGGCGCATCCGCGATTTCCGCATCGCCTGCTCGCACCTCGAGTCGCTGCATTCGCACGACGCCGTGAGCGTGATCTGCAAGGGCGTGAAGGGCGGATTCACCGCCGACTTCATGGACTTCGGCTCGCTGCTGTGCTGATTGGTTAAGCGCGAAGACGCGAAGGCGCGAAGTTCGGGCACAAAGAAGTATTCTTATTCCGGACTTCGCGTCTTTGCGTCTTTGCGCTTAACTCAGCCCATGACCAAAACTGTCATTCTCATCACCGGGGCTTCGCAGGGGATCGGCGCGGCAATCGCGAAGACGTTTGCCCGCGAGGTGCGCGGGGTGCGGCTCGCGTTGGTGGCCCGCAACGTGCGGAACCTCAATATCGTGGCCCGCGCCTGCGAAAAACTGGGCGCCACGGCGGCGGTGTTTGCCTGCGATGTGGGCGACGCCGGGGCCGTGACGGCGATGGCGCATGCCGTGCGCAAGCGGTTTGGCGGCGTGGATGTGCTGATCAACAACGCCGGGGTTTTCCGCCCGGCATCGTTTCTGGAGCTGAGCCCGGCGCAGTTTGATGCCCAGCTGACGGCGAACCTGCGCAGCGTCCTGCTCGTGTCGCAGGCCTTTGTGCCAGCCATGGTCAAGCGCGGGCGCGGCGATGTGTTCAACATGGGATCGATTGCCGGCCTGCAGGCCTACCCGGGCGGGGCGGCGTATTGCGCGGCCAAGTTCGGCGTGACCGGCCTGACCAAGGTCATGCGCGAGGAACTCAAGACCAAGGGCGTGCGTGTCACCCTGGTATGTCCGGGCGCCACGTTTTCACCTTCCTGGAGTGGCAGCGGCGTGCCTGAGAAGCGCATGATGCCCGCCGAGGATGTCGCGCGGGCGTTCCTCGACATCTACCGGCTCAGCCGCCGCACCGTCGTCGAGGAAATCATCCTGCGGCCGCAGTTGGGGGATGTTTGAGGTTTGGCGCATTGATGGTGGGGATTCCTCCTTCGCCGGGCCTACGGAGGACAGGTCCGATCCCCGCCTTTCCACCTTTGCCGCGCTGGAATCCAATCTTTCTCTTTCTCTTAATCTTTCTCGTTCTCCGGATCGAACGGATTGGCGAACGATTGCGACCGAGGGCGGTCGCGCTCCCAGGTGGGGATCGGAATCCCCGCCCTAAAATCTGGAATCCGCCGGGTACTCCGGCGTGGCGCCGTGCTGGGTGGCGACCC
>CAZFHG010000190.1:2829-6706 GCA_964518665.1 uncultured Opitutaceae bacterium
AATGGGGCAAATTGCTCGCTTCGTAGCGCGGGTCTTCAGCCCGCGTCTTCCCGCCACGCCGGCAGCAGGGTTCTCCCAAGCCAGTGCTGGCTGAAGCCAGCACTACGAATCGGACGCAGGCGTGAAAGCCAGGCGGGGTTCGGACCTGTCCTCCGTAGGCCCGGCGAAGGAGGGTCCCCCGCCCTAAAATCTGGAATCCGCCGGGTACTCCGGCGTGGCCCCGTGCTGGGTGGCGACCCATTCGCCGATGCGGCAGGCGCGGGCGAGGCTCTCGGCATCGGTGCGCTTTGCTTCCATCAGGCTGATCACCAGCGCGGCGAGGAAAGCATCGCCCGAGCCCACCGTATCGGCCACGGCGACCGGCCGGCCGGTCTCCCAGTGCCATTGCCCAGCCCGCAGCAGGCCGGCGCCACGGGCTCCGGCGGTGATGCAGACGGTGGAACAGCCGGTCCGGGCCGCTAGGGCGCGGGCGTCGGACTCTTCGCGGCCGGGGGATTCAGCTTGGTTGGCGACGAGACGGGCGGCCTCGGCGGAATTGAGTTTCAACAGGGTGGCACTTGCGGCGAGGCGGAACACGAGGGCCGGGTCATCATGGGGCGGACGCAGATTGACGTCGAAGATCCGCCACGCCCCGGCCGGCAGGGCTGCGAGCAGTTGGTGCAACGCGGCGAGGTTGGACGGGGAACGCTGGGAAAGGGAGCCGTAGATCAGTCCGCCGGCGGTGTGCGCGCGGCGCAGCACCTCCTCGGTAAGCGTGATGCGGTCCCAGGCCACGTCGGTGACGATTTCGTAGGAGGCATCACCGTGGGCCGAGACGGTGGCGCGGACATGACCCGTGGGCAGGTCGGGGTGGCGGGCAATCCCGGCGGTGTCCAGGCCCCAGCCCTGCAGGCGCCGCCGCAGCTCGTCACCGAGCAGGTCGCAGCCCACGGCGGAAACCACCAGCACGCCGGTGCCCTGGCGGTGCAGATGGTAGGCGACATTGAACGGCGCGCCGCCCGGGAAAAGACCCGCCGGCAGAAAGTCCCACAGGATCTCGCCAAAGCACAGCAGGGAGGGACGGGCGGCGGTCATGGCAGGTGCGGGCAGGTTCAGCGGAGCCGCGCCGGCCCGGCAACAAGATTGTTCACCTTTGGCAGGATGAGTAATGGGTTTTGGGATTGTCGCCGCGGGACGCGCGCGGCATCGCTTGCGGTGAATATCCCCATGAACACCCGCAAATTCCGTGTCGGCCTGATTGGTGGTGGCGGCATCGCCCAGGCAGTCCACATCCCCGGCTGGAAGAACCTCCCGGAAGTTGAGATTGTCGGCGTGGCCGACCTCTCCGAAGCCACGGCGAAGAAGGCCGCGGCCGCCGCGGGCGCGAAGCACGCCTTCACGGACTACCGTGACCTGCTGAATCTTGATCTCGACGCGGTGGACATCTGTACGCCCAACAAGGTGCACACGCCCGCCGCGCTCGCGGCGCTGAACTCGGGCCGGCATGTGCTGTGCGAGAAACCCCTTGCGGTCACGACCGCCGAGGTGCGCCAGCTGGGTCAGCTCGCGGACCGCAAGAAGCTCAAGCTCATGACGGCACAGCACCAGCGTTTCACCGCGCCGGCGGTCGCCGCCAAGGCCTGGGTGGATGCCGGCCACCTCGGCGAGGCCTACCACGCCCGCGTGCGCGCGATGCGCCGTGCCTGGCTGCCGCCCGCGCCGGGCTTCATCGATTCGAAGCTCTCCGGCGGCGGTCCCTGCATGGACATCGGCGTGCATGCGCTCGATCTCTGCCTCTGGCTCATGGACTTCCCCAAGCCCGTGCGCGTCTCGGGCGTCTCGCGTACCATGTTCGCGAAGGGCAAGGGCATACCCAACCTGTGGGGCGAGTGGGACCGGAAGCGTTTCTCGGTCGAGGATTTCGCGGCCGGTTTCGTGCATTTCGACAACGGTGCCACCATGGTCCTGGAGGCGGCCTGGATGTGCCACCAGCCCGAGAACGAGGAGATGACCGCGCAACTGTTCGGCACCAAGGGCGGGGTCAAGTGGCCGAACGCGGAATTCACGACCGTGACCAACGGGACGCATGTGCAGGGCTCGCTGACACATCCGGTGGCGGTCCCGCATCCGCACTGGAACGAGATCGCAGCCTTCACCGACTGCGTGATCAATAACAAGCCTTCACCCGTGCCGTGGACCGAGACAATCAAGGTCATCGGCATCCTCGAGGCGGTCTACCTGTCGCAACAGAAGGGCCGCGAGGTGGCGGTGAAGGGGTGACGCCGCCCAGCAGGAAGTCGCGGGGATGTCGGGCAGGTTCTCCCAAGTACGGGCTGCTGACCTCGTAGCGCGGTGCTTCAGCCCGCGTTGGGACCGCGCGCCGGTACGTGGCGTTGCCGAACCTGTGCCGGCTGAAGCACGGCACTACGATTTGCCGGCAGATCCCGCCCCGCGCTCCCAGGGGGGGCGGCTAGGCGGCCGCATTTCGGCCATTCGGCCGGCTGCAGGACCGGCGTTTTCCGTCTAATCTCCGCCCTGAGGCGGACTCTGTACTTGTCACCGCGAAAGCGCCCCGCTTAACCCTTGCCGATGAAATACATTTTCGTGACGGGCGGAGTGGTTTCGTCGCTGGGCAAGGGCCTGACTGCGGCTTCGCTTGGCGCGCTGCTGGAAATGCGCGGCCTGACCGTGCGCATCCAGAAGTTCGACCCCTACCTGAACGTCGATCCCGGCACGATGAGCCCGTTCCAGCACGGCGAGGTGTACGTGCTGGAAGACGGCGCGGAGACCGATCTCGATCTCGGACACTACGAGCGCTTCACGAGCGGCAAGCTGTCGCGGCTCAACAGCCTTTCGTCCGGGCAGATTTACGAGTCGGTGATCCAGAAGGAGCGCCGCGGCGACTACCTCGGCAAGACCGTGCAGGTGATCCCGCACGTGACCAACGAGATCAAGGAGCGCATCTACGCCGGCGGCAAGGATGCGGACATCCTCATCACCGAGATCGGCGGCACGACCGGTGACATCGAGGGCCTGCCGTTCCTGGAGGCGATGCGGCAATTCGCCCTCGAGGTCGGGCCGAAGGACGTGGTCTTCATCCACGTCACGCTGGTGCCCTATCTCAACGCGGCCGGCGAGCTGAAGACCAAGCCCACGCAGCAGTCCGTGGCCAAGCTCCGCGAGATCGGCATCCAGCCCGACATCCTGGTCTGCCGCACGGACCATCCGCTCGACCTCAGCCTGCGCGACAAGCTTTCGATGTTCTGCAATGTACCGGTGAAAGCCGTGATCGAGTGCCGCGACGTGGCGCACTCCATCTATGAGTTGCCGCTCGCCCTGCAGCAGGAGGGGCTGGACCAGCTGGTGGTCGAACTTTTCGAGCTCAAGAATCCGGCGCCGGCCAAGAACATCTGGGAACAGATGGTCGGCCGCATCCTCAACCCCGCGCACGAGGTGACCATCGGCGTCGTGGGCAAGTACATCGAGCTGCAGGACGCCTACAAATCCGTGTACGAGTCCGTGACCCACGCCGGCATCGCCAACAATTGCCGCGTGAACATCGTGCGCATTGATGCCGAGGACTTGGAGAAGAAGGGCGGCCTCAAGGTCTTGAAGAAGCTCGACGGCATTCTGGTGCCGGGCGGCTTTGGCGACCGCGGCACGGAGGGCAAGATCGCCGCCGCGCGCTACGCCCGGGAGCACAAGATTCCCTATTACGGCCTCTGCCTCGGCCTGCAGATCGCAGTCATCGAATTTGCCCGCAATGTGCTCAAGCTGAAGGGCGCGAACAGCACCGAGTTCGACCCGAATTCCGCGCATCCCGTCATCAACATGATGGAGGAACAGAAGAAGATCATCGACAAGGGTGCGACCATGCGGCTCGGCAGCTACGAGTGCG
>CAZFHG010000191.1:0-6698 GCA_964518665.1 uncultured Opitutaceae bacterium
CTCCGTCCGCAGCACGATCTTTGTCGCCTCGCGGTACTTCAGGTCGAAACCACCCTCGCGGGGCGTGGCCTCAAAGCCAAGGGCATCGGTCTCCACGGTCACGGTCAGGCCCGGCAGCTTCCAGCCATCGCGGCCGACGTCGGCCGCGGTCAGGCCGGGGGCGGAAATTTGGAAGGTGGAATCGCCGATTGCACGGATCGTGAGCTGGTTTTCACCCGCCCGCGCATCCACCCGCGGGCACTCACGCAAGAGAATCCAGCCAATGCCGCCGTCCGGCCTGGCCCAGTGGATGGTCGCAGGGTGAAAGATGGTGCGGCTCGCCGGACCGGCGGCGCGGGACAAACCGGTGATCTCTCCGCCGAGCATGACCTGCCGGCCGAGCCAGGCGGTGGCGGTGCGACCACCGGGCAGCTGGCGCTCAACCTGGCGTTCGCCTTGAAACTGCTGGAAGTGCATCAGCGCCTCCGCCGGGATCCGCGCCCCCGTGATCACGGCCAGGGGTCCGAAGATGAAATCGTTGGCATGTCCCATCGGGCCGTTTGGATCCGGCAGGGGCACCTGCGGCGGATCCAGCACCAGCGCCAGCCACATGCCGGTCAGTGACACATAGCTTGGCATGTCCATGCCGTAGGCCCGGTCATACGGCCCCGCGAGATTGCGCAGCCCGGCATGGTAGAAACGCGCGGTATCAATCCAGAGGGCGGCTTCCATTTCCGCGCCCAGCTTGCGCAGCCGGTCCGTGGGCCCGTATTTGCGCCACAGGGCCAGACCGTAGAAATCCACCCCGTAATAGGTCGGCGAGTTGTACTCCTCGAACGAGCCGTGCTCGCTGAAACCGGCATAAACCGCCTCGCACCAAACTTCGCCGTCGCGCACCCACTCCGCCCGGCCCAGTCGCTGCCCGGCAAAGGTCATCAGGAAACCATGCATCAATGCGATGTTCGTGTAGCTGGGGACCAGGCGCTTTTCCTGCAGCTCGCCCTCGATCGCGCGGCGGATGGCATCCTCCAGTCGCGGTGCCATGCCCGGCGGCAGGCGGTCCGCATATTCCAGCAGCAGCACCGCGAAGTCCGTGCCGATGAAATACCGCCAGTTGGGGTCATAGTTCATCCAGCGCGCCGAGAACTGACCCGGCTGCGGCTCCTCGGGGCTGCGGTAAAACGTGCCGTCCCAAGGCTGGCCGGGATCGCGGATCTGCTGGCCGAGCACAAGGTCGATCACGCGCAGCGCCCGCGCCCGGTCGCCGGGCTGGTCGCGCTGCATCAGCCCGAGCGCATACGTGGAGCTCCCGCGGACATCGTGCCGGCGCGCCGGATCGGTCGGCGAATTCCACAGCAATCCCGCGCGTTCATCCCAGAGACGTTCACAAAAACCCAGCGAGGCCGAGAGCAGCGCCTGCGCGCGCGCATCGGGGGCGGGTTGCGCTGGCAGGGAATGGACCACGGACAGCAGTCCGAGCAAGGGGAGCAGCCGGCGGAGTTTCATGGCAGGAGGGATACAGAGCGAATGTCCCCGGGGTAAAGCGCCGACTCAAAGAGGACTGCCAAGAGAAGTGACGCGTGGGTAGCGCCCGGCCTCCGGACGGGCGTTTGGGCGGGCGCCTGCCCCGAGCGGCCCGTCTGGAGGCCGGGCCCTACCGGCAAGGGACTTCCCTCTGCGTTGTGCCACTTCTCTCACTGCGGACATCGTGCGCCATTGACCGGCCGCGACGGTTGGCCTCTCCTCGCTGCCGATGCATCCCACGCTTCTCGTCCTCGCCGCCGGCATGGGTTCGCGCTACGGCGGCCTCAAGCAGATCGATCCCGTCGGCCCCTCCGGCGAAACCGTCCTCGACTACGCGGTGTACGACGCCCTCCGCGCCGGGTTCGGCCGCGTGGTGTTCATCATCCGGCGCGACTTCGAGGAAGTCTTCCGCGCCCAGATCGGCGCCAAGTACGCCGGCCGCATCGCCGTGGATTACGTCTTCCAGTCGCTCGACGCCCTGCCCGAGGGCTTCACCCCGCCCGCCGGGCGCGAAAAACCCTGGGGGACCGGCCATGCCGTGTGGTGCGCCCGCGACGCCGTCCGCGAACCCTTCGCCGTGATCAACGCCGACGATTTCTACGGCGCGGATTCGTTTGCGCAGCTCGGCCGCTTCCTGACCGGCCCGGCGGTCGCGCCGCGCGGCTTCGATCCCATGTCGGGCCATCGCGTGCCGCCTTCCCTCGCCGCGCCCTTTGCCATGGTCGGCTACAAGCTGTCCAACACGCTGTCCGAGCACGGCGCGGTCGCTCGCGGTATCTGCGCCGCCGGCGCCGACGGCCGGCTCGTGTCGATCGTCGAGCACACCGGGATTTTGCCGGAGGAGATCGGCCCCGGCAAAAAATACTCCGGCGCCGAGATCGCCTCGCTGAACTGCTGGGCCTTCACCCCGGCGCTCTTCGCCGGCCTCGATGCGCAGTTGCGTGTGTTCCTCACCGAGCGTCGGCAGGAGCCAAAGGCCGAGTTCTACCTCCCCGCCGCGGTCTCAACCATGATCGCCACCGGCGCCGCGACCGTCCAGGTGCTGCCGACCGAAAGCTCGTGGTTCGGCGTCACGTACCGCGAAGACAAGCCCCGCGTCGTCGCCTCCATCGCCGCCCTCGTGCAGTCCGGGCAGTACCCCGCGAAACTTTTTTAACCCCTCCTTCGCCAAGCCTACGGAGGGCAGGCACGGATCATATAGATGGATACCAAGGCAATGGCCGCATAAGGCACAGAAACACATAAGGAACCAAACCATATCACAGGAAGAATCGGAGGTAAGTGATTCCGGTCTCTGCTCCCTCGGCGGTCTCCTGTAAAAAGGATTGGTTCCTTCTGTGCCTATTGAGCCTCTTGTGGCTATTGAATTAGTCTTCCGATCCGTGGCATCCGTGAAATCCGTGGTTAAATAATTCCCCCATGAACCCCTGGCCCATTCTTAAAACCTACACCGGCGACAAGCTGCCCCGCGTCGCCCTGCCCGTCGGCGGCATTGGCACCGGCACCGTCTCCTTCTGCGGCTGGGGCGCGTGGCGGCACTGGGAGGTCGCCAACCGGCCCGCGAAGGGCTTCACGCCCACTGGTCAGGGCGGCGCCGCCCCGTTTTTCGCCCTGCAGGCCGCCCGCCGCGGCGAGGCCCCGGTCACACGGCTGCTCGAGGGAACGCTGCCGGTCAGCGACTGGGAGGGCGCGGAAGGCGCGGCCGTGCCCAATGCCGGCCTGCCCCGTTTCCGCCGCTGCAAATTCCACGCCGCGTACCCGCTGGCCCAGCTTGAACTCGCCGACGAGGCCATGCCGCTGCGGGCGACCATGCAGGTGTTCAACCCGCTCGTCCCCGGCGACAGCGCCCGCAGCAGTCTGCCGGTCGCCCTGGTGCGTGTGGTGCTGCGCAACCCCTCCCGCGCCCCGGTCAGGGCCGCGGTCGCGGCAGTCCTGCCCAACTTCATCGGCATGGACGGCTTCGCCCTGAAGCTCGATGAGTTCCGCGCCAAACTCGGGCCCACCGGCGCCTTGGGGAATGTGAATACGCTGCGCGAAGCGGACGGCCTGCACGGCGTCTCGCTCGCGTCAGCCGGTGTCGCCGCCAACCACCCGGCTTGGGGCACCCTTGCGCTCGCCACGACCGCCCGGCGCGGCGTCACCCACCGTACCGCCTGGGCCGACCTCGGCTGGAACGACGCACTGCTCGATTTCTGGGATGACTTTTCCACCGACGGCCGGCTGGAGGAGCACACCGCCAAGACCGACACCCCTACGGCCTCACTGGCCGTTGCCGTCGAGGTGCCGCCGGCCGGCGAACGCACCATCGAGTTCGTCATCGCCTGGCATTTCCCGAACCGCCAGTCGTGGGGCACCCCCGCCGGGGAGGAGCCCGCCATCGTGGGCAACCACTACGCCACGCAATTCGCGGACGCCTGGGCCGCCGCCGCGCATGCGGCCAAGCACTGGACGACGCTGGAGAGCGACACCGTGGCGTTTGTCCGCAGCATCACCGAAAGCAGCCTGCCGCCCGAGGTGCGCGAGGCCGCGCTCAACAATCTGTCCACGCTGCGCTCGCAAACCTGCTTCCGCACCGCCGACGGCCGCTTCTTCGGCTGGGAGGGCTGTTTCGACCGCAAGGGCAGCTGCCACGGCAGTTGCACGCACGTCTGGAACTACGAGCACGCCACCGCCCTGCTCTTCCCCGATCTGGCGCGCCTGATGCGCGAGGTGGAGTTCTCGGACTACACCATGGAGGCGGACGGACTCATGGCCTTCCGCGTCGCCCTGCCGCTCAAGCCCGGCCGCAGTTGGAAACTCGCCGCCGCCGACGGCCAGATGGGCTGCCTGCTCAAGCTGCACCGCGAATGGCGCCTCTCCGGCGACACCGCGTGGCTGCGTTCGCTGTGGCCTTACGCCCGCCGCGCGTTGGAATTCGCCTGGCTCCCCGGCGGCTGGGACGCCGACCAGGACGGCGTCATGGAGGGCTGCCAGCACAACACGATGGACGTGGAGTACTTCGGCCCCAACCCGCAGATGGCCTCCTGGTACCTCGGTGCTCTCCGGGCCGCTGCGGCCATGGCGCGTGCCCTCGGCGAGACGGAGTTCGCCGCGAAATGCGACGACCTCGCCGCCCGCGGCCGGGCCTGGGTGGATGCCAACCTGTTCAACGGTGATTACTACGAGCACCACATTCGTCCGCCTAGCAGTTGGGACCAGGTGAGGACCGGCCTCGCCGTCGGCATGGGGGCCAAGGATCCCACGAAACCCGACTACCAGCTCGGCGCCGGCTGCCTCGTGGACCAGCTCGCCGGCCAGGTGAACGCCCACTTCGAGGACCTCGGCCACGTGCTCGACCCGGAGCACGAGCGCGAGGCCCTCCGCGCCGTGCTCGCGCACAACCGCCGCGCCGGATTCGACGGGCACTTCAACCACATGCGCAGCTACGTGCTCGGCGGCGAGACCGCCCTGCTCATGGCGTCCTATCCCCGGGGCAACCGGCCCGCGCGTCCGTTCCCCTATTACACCGAGGTCATGACCGGCTTCGAATACTGCGTCGCCCTGCATCTCCTGCAGGAGGGCATGCTGCGCGATGCGCTCAAGGTCGTGCGCGACATCC
Source organism: uncultured Opitutaceae bacterium (assembly GCA_964518665.1). Classification (GTDB taxonomy): domain Bacteria; phylum Verrucomicrobiota; class Verrucomicrobiia; order Opitutales; family Opitutaceae; genus UBA2377. The sequence continues at coordinate 5,102 of CAZFHG010000191.1, forward strand.
GTGCCCGCTACGACGGCCGCAGGCGCAACCCTTTCGACGAGGCCGAGTGCGGCCATCACTACGCCCGCGCCCTCGCCAGTTGGGGGCTCATCCCCGCCCTCTCCGGCTGCCACTGGTCCGCGCTCACCGGCGTGATGCGTTTCGCCCCGCCCAAGCGGACCGTCACCTGGCCGTGGACCGTCGGGCAGGCGTGGGGCACGGTGAGGCTGCAGCCGACCAAACGCCTCACCAAGGTCACGCTGGCCGTTTTGGGCGGAAGCCTCGCGCTCAACCGTTTTGAACTCACGGCCGCCGGCGCCATGGCCTGGCCGCGCACGAAAACCCTCGCCGCCGGCCAGACCCTCGAGTTTCAAGTTCTGTTTCCCGCATGAGCAGCACGCCCGTCCCCGCCCACTTTCCCGATATCCTGCGCCAGTTTCCGCTGGCCGGCCGGTATGTGTCCGCCGCCCCGTACGGCAGCGGACACATCAACGACACCTACGTGGTGCACTTCGACGAGGGCCGCCCCGCGCCCAAGCGCTACGTCGCCCAGCGCATCAACCATAACATTTTCAAGAACGTGCCCGCGCTCATGGCCAATGTGCAGCGCGTCACCGCCCACCTCGTCGCCAAGACCGGCCCAAACTCCCGCGCCCTGGCCCTTGCGCTGGCGCAGGACGGCCGCGCCGTGATCCAAGATGAATTCGGTGGCTGGTGGCGCCTCTATCACTTCGTCGAGGGGGCGCACACCGTGGACCGCGTGACCAACGAGGCCGAGGCCCGCGAGGCTGCCGGCGCCTTCGGCAATTTCCAGGCCCAGCTCGCCGACCTCCCCGGTGGCCGCCTGGAAGAGACAATTCCCAACTTCCACCACACCCGCAGCCGCTTCGAAAACTTCCGGCGCGCCGTGTCGGAGGACAAGGTCGGCCGCGCCAAGGAGGTCCAGCCCGAGATCGCGTTCGCCTTCTCCCGCGAGGCCGACGCCGACGTGCTGCTCGCCCTGCTGGCCAAGGGCGAGGTGTCCGAGCGGGTCACGCACAACGACACCAAGATCAACAACGTCATGCTCGACGACGCCACCCGCCGGTCCGTTGCCGTCATCGACCTCGACACCGTGATGCCCGGGCTGCCCCTTTACGATTTCGGCGAGATGATGCGCACCTCCGCGAGTTCCACAGCCGAGGACGACCCGCAGGCGGACAACATGCGCCTTGAGCTGCCCTACTTCCGCGTGCTGGTCGAGGGCTACCTCGCCTCCGCCGTCGGCGGCGTGCTCAATGCCACCGAGCGGGCCCACCTCGCTTTCGCCGGCAAGCTCATGACCTACGAGAACGGCCTGCGCTTCCTGACCGACTACCTGCAGGGCGACACCTACTACAAGATCAAGCACCCGCGGCACAACCTTGACCGCTGCCGCACGCAGTTCGCCCTCGTGCGGAGCATCGAGGCCCAGCGGGATGCGATCAAACGCATCCTCGGCGAAGTGGCCGGCGTGTGACGGAGCCGGCGCGGCGGCCGCGCCGGAACGCTGAACGTCGAACGCTTAACGCTGAACGCTTAAGTGCCTGAGGGTGGCTACGAGCGTGAGCGCGTGGTCCGAGTTTAGGGCCGGAGCTTG
>CAZFHG010000192.1:0-6666 GCA_964518665.1 uncultured Opitutaceae bacterium
CCATGCCGCCGATCATGACGCAGAGGATCTCCGAGCGCGTCATGGTATTGAGGTACGGCTTGATGAGCAGCGGGGCCTCGGTCTGGCCGAGGAAGACGTTGGCGGAGGCGCTGAGCGTCTCGGGACCGGACAGCCGCATGGTCTTGGTCATCACCCAGGCCAGGCTCCAGACGATCTTCTGCAAGATCCCGAGGTAGTAGAGGGCGGAGGTGAAGGCGGAGAAAAAGATGATCGAGGGCAAAATGCTCAGGCCGAAGACCACCCCGTGCTTGTTCTGGTCCACGAGCGACCCGAAGACGAACTTCGTCCCCTCGCCGGTGAAGGCCAGCAGCTGCACGAAGAAATTGCCCACCAACTCAACTGCATAGCGGACCGGCGGGGCGTAGATGACGAGGGCGGCGAAGACGATCTGCAGCAGCATGCCGATGCTGACGACCCGCCAGTTGATGGCCTTGCGATTCTCGCTCAGGAGGACCGCGATGCCGAGGAAAGCGGCGATGCCGATCAGGCCGCGGACAAGGTGCATGAGTTGTTCCATGAGGAGGCGAAGCTGGGAGGCGGAAAGCCAGTGAGCTTGGGAAAATATCAACCCGGCGCGAGAAACTTCGCGCCGCGGCTGGCGTCTATGGGTGTGTCATGATCCCCTTTGTCTACAATCTGACCTGTATTTGTGGCTGCGTATTGGGAGGTGTGTTGGCGGCGGGATTGGTGGTCGTGGCGATGCTCGTCTGGCTGGGTGGGGAAAACAGCTAGTCAACATCCAGTCGGCGCCGACTGCCGCGATGGCAGTGAAGCCGGTAGTGTATCCGGTAGGCCGCCAGCTTGCTGGCGCGCTCAGAGCGGGAGCAAGCTCCCCGCCTGCTTGCCGTCTGCAGTTTCCGGCTTTGGCCGAGCTTTCCAGGCTTGGCGTCCGAGCGGCGCCGCGGCATGCAGGTGGCATGGACGTGAACCAGCGTTTGACCGCTCATCTCTGCAAAACTCCGGATACGGGGTCGGCGCTCTTTGTTGCGCACAATGCGACCGTGGTCGGGGATGTCGTGCTTGGACCCAAGAGCAGTGTGTTTTACGGAGCGGTGTTGCGGGGCGACATCCATGAGATCCGGGTCGGGGAGGGCACCAACATCCAGGACAACGCCATTGTGCATCTGGCGGACGATTACGGCGCCTATATCGGCGCCTGGTGCACCATCGGTCACGCGGCCATCGTCCATGCCTGCACCATCGGGGATGAATGCCTCATCGGCATGGGAGCGACCGTGCTGGACGGGGCGAAGATCGGCGCCCGCAGCATCGTGGGTGCGAATTCCCTCGTGTCGCAGCGTTTTGAGTGTCCGCCGGGATCAATGGTCTATGGCTCGCCGGCCAAGGTGGTGCGGGCTCTGACCGCCGAGGAACAGGCGGGGTTGCGCAAGTGGGCCGAGAAATACGTCCAGGTCGGCACGGCCCACGCGGCGAATCAGGCGAAAGGGTGAGATTCGCGGGCGTTTTTTAACCACGGATCACACGGATTTCACGGATGGGACGGACTGGGTTGGCCACAGAAGGCTCAAGAAGCTCAGCAAACTATCATGTGGTTCTTTTTTGAGCCTTCTGAGCCTTTTGAGGCCATTGCTTGATCTGTGTGATCCGGGAAATCCGTGGTTAAAAAATCCGCGCCTTCCCCGTAAGACTGAGAGCTCAGCGTACGCGATCCAGCGTTGAGAACGTGTAGGTGAAATTGGCGTCGCGACTCTCGCGGCGGTCGGACTCCCGCCATTTGAGGTGACGCCACTCCGGGAACCACGTGTCGCCCGGAACCTCGGCATGCACCAACGTGAGATAGATGCGGTCCACGCGGGGCAACAATTCCTCGTAGATGCGCTGGCCGCCGCAGATGATGATTTCACCGGGGAGGGTCTGCGCGATCGCAACGGCTTCGTTCACGGTCGCGGCGATATGCATGCCGGGGCGGGCCAGGGCACGGTTGCTCGTGATCACCACCGGCACACGGCCGTCGAGCTGCACCCGCGGCCAGGTTTCGAAACAGATGCGGCCCAGGACCACAGTCTGACCCGCCGTGACGCGATGGAAGTGCGCGAGGTCCTCCGGAATGTGCCACGGCAGTTTCCCGCCGCGTCCGATCACGCGGTTCTCACTGCAGGCAACGGCGAAGCTGAGGGGTTTGGGCATGGCTGACGGATTCACGCGGAAGCCGCGGAGTTTTTAACCACGGATCACACGGATTTCACGGATGGGACGAGCCGGGCAGTCACAAAAGGCACAAGCAGCACAGGAGGAATGATCCTTATGTGCCTTCTGAGTCTTTTGTGGCCATTCAACCACGCGGCATTCGCCAGATCCGTGCAATCCGTGGTTGAGGCTCCGGCCCTCAGGCGGCCGGGACGATGGTTACGCTCAGCAGTTCGACGCGGTCGATGGGCGTGCTCTTCTCGCCACCGCCGCCGCCCTGGGTGGGGACCGTCGCAATGCGCTCCAGGACGTCGTCGCCCTTCACGAGTTCACCGAAGGCGGTGTACTGGCGGTCGAGGAACTTGGCGTCGCCGTGGCAGATGAAAAACTGGGAGCCGGCGGAATCAGGGTGCGCCGAGCGGGCCATCGAGATGACGCCGCGGACGTGCGACTTGATATTGAACTCGGCCTTGACCTTGTAGCCCGGGCCGCCCGTGCCGGGCATGCCGGACTCGCCGGCCTTCGTGTTCGGGCAGCCGCCCTGGATCATGAAGCCCTTGATGATGCGGTGGAAGGCGGTGCCGTTGTAGAAACCCTCGCGGGCGAGCTTCTTGAAATTCTCGACGGTCTTGGGAGCGACATCAGGCCAGAAGGCGATGGTCATCTCTCCGTAGGAGGTCTTGAGGACGGCGTGTTCAGCGGCGGTGGGATTGCTCATGGAAGTGCCAAGCGAACCCACGGCACGGTCAGTCGCAAGTACCAAAGATGAACAGAAATTTACCGCAAAGAGCGCAGGGAGCGCAAAGAACCAAACCGGGTTAACCACTGATGCACACTAATATTTGGGAATTGTGGGGAATAATGCCGGGCTGAGGTTGGTTTGGAAACATACCGCAGGTTCCGGATTTATTCCCGCCATTCCCCTCCATAAGTGTGCATCAGTGGTTAACTTGGTTTGGGCTCGGCTCTCTGAGTCCTCTGCGCTCTTTGCGGTCAAATCGTCAGGCGAAGGCGGCGTCGATCAGTTCGCAGAAGTGGTGGATGAGGAAGAGGTGGGCTTCCTGGCAGGCGGCGCCGCTGTGGCTGGGGATGATGAGTTCGCAGGTGGCCAGACCCTTGGCCTTGCCGCCGCCGCGGCCGAGGAAGGCGATGCTCTTCAGGCCCTGCTTGTTCGCCTCGTGGAGCGCGGCGATGATGTTGGCCGAGTTGCCGCTGGACGTGAGCACGACGACGAGGTCGCCGGGATGGGCGAGACCGGAAATCTGACGCGAAAAAACCTGGTCGTAGCCGTAGTCGTTGCCGATGCAGGTGAGCAGCGAGCCGTCCGCGGACAGGGCGATGGCGGGAAGCGAGGAGCGGTTTTTCTGATAGCGGCCGACGAGCTCGGTGGAAAAATGTCCGGCTTCCGCCGCGCTGCCGCCATTGCCGCAGATGAGCAGTTTTTTGTCGTGCCGCAGGGTATCGGTGATGAGGCGGCCAGCCTCGTCGATGGCCGGGCGGATCGCCGCCAGGGCCTGCAGGGTGCGGACTGATTCGGAGAGGGAGGCTTCGAAGGTCATGGGAGGGAAAGTAGCGGGTAGTGAGTAGCGGGTAGCGAGTAGAAAGTCCAGTTGCCGGCTGGTGGCGAGCATTCTGAAACATGCTCGCTACCCGCTACTCACTACACACTAATTTCCTCTCACCCGCCATGCTCCTCCGCCAGCTCACGCTCCAGCATTTCCGCAATATTCCCCTGGCGGAACTGGCGTTGCGCGGCCGGCAGCAATTCCTGCTCGGGGCGAACGGGCAGGGGAAAACCAATTTGCTCGAGGCGGCCGGCTTCATCACGGCCCTGCGTTCGTTCCGCACCACCGACGCCAAGCTGCTGCCCGCGCACGGCCAGGCCGAGGCCGCCATCGCCTGCGCGGTGGAGCATGAGAAATTCGGGCAGACGCGGCTGACGATCACACTGCGGCCCGATGGCCGCGAGCTGTGGTGCGACGGCGAGAAGATTACCAGGATCGCGGATTATCTCGGGCGCTTTCCCACGGTGGTTTTCACTTCGCAGGATTTGCTGCTCGTGCGGGGCGCGCCCGCGGTCCGGCGGCGCTGGCTCGACCTGGCGCTGGCGGCGATGGACGCGCCCTACCTGCGCGCCCTGCAGACCTATCACCGGGCGCTCGCCGAGCGGAACAGCCTGCTGAAGGTCGGGGCGGCCGCGGATGAACTGGAGGCCTTCGAACACAGTCTCGCGCCGGCCGGAGCGGAATTGATCGCCCGGCGGACCACGGGCATCGCGGCGATCGCGACGCTGCTGGCCGCGCATTATGCCCGGATCTCCGGCGCCACGGAACCCGCGGCGGTGGTCTACCGGCCCAATTTTGCCGAACCTTCGGCGGAAGCGCTCCGGGCCAAACTGGTGGCAGGCCGTTCGCGGGATGCCCAGTTCCGCACCACGCTGGCCGGACCGCACCGCGACGAGTTGGAGTTCACCATCAACGGGGAACCGGCGCGGGATTTTGCCTCCGAGGGTCAGCAGCGCTCACTTGTGCTCGCCCTGCGTCTCGCGCAGGCGGAATGGTTCCAGGTGCAATGCCACGTCCGGCCGGTGCTGTTGGCCGACGACGTGCTCGGCGAACTCGATCCGGCGCGGCGGCAGCGTTTCTGGGCGTCGATCGATCCGGAATCGCAGGTGATCGCGACCGGCACGACGGCACCGGAGGCCGAGTTGGGCACGTGGCAGATTTTTGCGGTGAAGTCCGGCCGGTTCGAGGAGAGTCCTGCCACATGAACTTCGACCACTGGCAATGGGCGCTGGCGATCATCGGGGCGCTGTCCATCGGTCTTTCGAAGACCGGCATCGGCGGCCTCGGCATGCTGGCGGTGGTCATCTTTACCATGCTCCTGCCGGCGCGCGAGGCCAGCGGGGTGGTGCTCCCGATGCTTGTGTTCGCCGATGTGGTGGCGGTGCTCTCTTACCGGCAGCACGCCCAATGGCGCTTCCTTTGGAAGCTTTTCCCCTGGACCGCGCTCGGCGTATTTGCGGGGTATCTGGCCCTTGGCCGCATCAACGACCGGCAGGCGCAGGTCCTGATCGGCGCCATCATCCTGGTGCTGCTGGCGGTCCACCTATGGCGTCAGCGCCGGGGCGGGGAACTGGCAGAACATGGGGCTTGGTTTGCGCCGACTATCGGGGTTTTGGCGGGCTTTACGACCCTGGTGGCCAACGCCGCCGGTCCGCTGATGGTCATTTATCTCCTCGCAATGCGACTGCCCAAGATGGAGTACGTGGGAACAGGCGCCGTGTATTTCATGCTCATGAATTGGTTCAAGGTGCCGTTCATGCTGAATCTCGGCTTGATCAATCCCAGCAGCTTCAGGCTTAACCTCTGGCTGGCGCCGGCGGTCTTGATCGGGGCCTTTCTGGGCAAATATATCCTCAAGAAGATAAACCAGAAGATGTTTGAAAACATAGCCTTAGGGCTGGCAGGTCTCGCTGGAATCAAGCTGTTGTTCTCCTGACCATGCTGCATTCCAATGTCGGATCGTGCCTATTCGGATCTATAATGCACAGCAATTGCATTATTAATGACACCGGTGCACTTAAAGCTGGGGTTGTAATCTAGGGATAACACCCTAATCATAAAATCATGAGACTGATCAGGCAATGCATGCTCTTGGCGGCATTGGTCCCCATTTGGCTATGGGGAGGCGCATACCTGCATGCCGGTTCGGCCACGGACATCAGCGGACTCTACTACACCGGCATGAACAGCACTGGTGGACTGCAGACCGGAGGGTTGGCCGATGCCAATTGGACGGTCACCTATGCACGCGTGGCCGGGACCAATTACAGCGGCACGAGCACCTATTCGGGCGCCGCCTATGTGGTCAGCGGCTCCTATATTGATTCCGGCTGGGTGCAGAACACCGCCAGCGCCCAGTGGATCACCGCACCCGGGGCCAGCACGGCGGCCTCCGGCGGCACCGCCAATGTCGGCGGCGACTACCTTCCCGGCAACGGTACTTCCGGCACCAACAGTGCGACTTATCTTTATCGGATGGCCTTCAACATCACGGGCACCGGCTCGGGCTCAGTGACCAACAATGTGTCGATCTCGCTGACCATTGCCGCGGACGACAGCTATGCGGTTTACGTCAATCCGACGCTCAATGCCAGCGGCAGCATCAGGACCAACAGCAGTACTTTGGCCGGTTCGGCCAGCAATGCCTGGAATAACACCTCGGCCCTTTATCTGCAGAATTTCACCAACGCCAACGGTGCGAACAACGCCAATTTTGTCATCGGCACGAATTACGTCTACGTGCTCGTGACGAATTCCAACAGTATCTCGGGCTCTTCCTCGTCCACGGCGCGCAACCCCAGCGGTCTGCTGGTTTATCAGGTGGGTGCGCTCGCCACGATTGACGGTCAGCCCATCCCCGAGGTCGGAGCTTGGATGCCATTGGCCCTGGCGGTCGGGCTTTTCGGCTGGCGCCGGTGGTATCGGCGTCGGG
>CAZFHG010000193.1:0-6636 GCA_964518665.1 uncultured Opitutaceae bacterium
TTGGCGCAAGTTATCTCCCGGAAGCGCATATTTGACCACGAATTCGGAATTAAGCGCAAAGACGCGAAGACGCTAAGTACGGAGCAAAGGGGATGGCCACAAGAGGCTCAAGAAGCACATAAGGCTCGAACCGAACGATCCATTTTTAACCACGGATTACACGGATGGCACGGATGTCCGATCCCCAATCCGATTTTAACACAGAGACACGGAGGGACGGAGATCGGACCCGATCCGGTTTAATCGCTAATATTCGAACCTGATTCCTCGCGGACCTGCGCGTTGATTTTCAACCAACACTTGTTCCGCTCGGGCTTTTAATTTCGATCCGATTTGTCTGCCTCTCCGCTCCCTCTGCTCCCTCCTGTAAACCTAGTTTGTGGATCAAATCCTCTTGAGCTTTCTGAGCCTTATGTGGCCATTGCCTTGGTCTCATCAGTGTGATCCGTGAAATCCGTGGTTAAACCCTGAGGTATTCTCTCTGCGCCTCGGCGTCTCCGCTTGAGACAAATCCGATCTCTGCGGTTAAAAATCCAGGACCTTGAGTTCGCCGAGTTCGACGACGAAGCGGTCATTGTACGGGGTGACACGCTTGAAATCCGTCCACGTGACATGCGCGCTGCCGCCGACGCGGAAGAACAGGATCTTCCCGGTGCCGCTGGCGGTGATCACATTCGGCTGCGCGGCATAAGGTGCCGCGACGGTTGCGAACTTCGCCTCGATTTCGACCTTCTCCACCTTGGCGACACCGATCATGCGAAAGGACTCGCGCGCCTTCAGACTGAAGTGCGCGAGTTGCTGCCCGGCCCGGTCCACGGTCATGTATGCGACGAATTTCTCCGCGGGAAACCGGCGGCTGGCAGATTTCTTGAGCGGGACCTCGTAGACGAGTTCCAGCGCATCCTCGCGGGTCACCTGCGCCCGGCTGAAGTCAAGGACCTCGCCGAGCGACTTTTCCTCGCGGCGCCGCATTTCCTTTTCCTTCTTCCGCCGCCATGATCGCACCTGACGGTCCGTGGGCGGCTCACCCTTGCGGAGCAGCAGCGTCCACTGCTCCTCCTCGGGTTGGGACGGATCGTAACGCTCAACCTGCAGTCCGCCGTCGGGCCGTCCGTCGCGATCAAAGATCTGCGTGGTTTGGGTGAAGGCCCAATGCCCCTCGTCCTTCATCAGCTTCTGGAGCGAAACCGCCAGCGGGACGGGCAGGCCCTCGAGTTCCGGTGCGATGGCCGGCGGCGACTCGGCCGCCCAGACCGAGGTGCAGAGGAGAATGCAGGCGAAAAAAAGGCGCATGGTGCGGACCATGCGCCAAATTCCCGGAGGCTCAAGCCGGAGTGCTTACATCCGGCAGATCAGGAGTTCGCGCTCGTAGATCATTTCCTTCGGCAGGCGGTCGTGCAGGTCGAGGAAGAGTTCCTCGTGCCCGATGACCTCGGCGCGCCACGCGGCGCGGTCGAAGTGCTGGAGGCGCTCGAACTGCTCGCGCGGGAAATCGAGGTCCGTCCAGTCAATGTCCTCGTAATGCGGGACCCAGCCGATTGGAGTTTCCTTTGCGAGGGCGCGGCCGTGCGTGCGGTCCACGATCCATTTCAGGATGCGCATGTTGTCGCCGAAGCCCGGCCAGATGAATTTGCCGTCAGTATCGCGGCGGAACCAGTTCACGTTGAAGACGCGGGGCGTCTCGCTGAGCTTGCGCTGCATCGTGATCCAGTGGCGGAAGTAGTCGCCCATGTGGTAGCCGCAGAAGGGCAGCATCGCCATCGGGTCGCGGCGGACCTTGCCCAGCGTGCCCGCGGCGGCGGCGGTCATCTCGGAGCCCATGGTGGCGCCCATGTAGACGCCACCGCTCCAGTTGAAGGCCTGATAGATGAGCGGCATCGTGGTGCCACGGCGACCGCCGAAGATGATGGCGCTGATCGGCACACCCTCGGGATCCTCCCAGGCGGGATCAATGGTCGGGCACTGCGAGGCGGGCGCGGTGAAGCGGGCATTCGGGTGCGCGGCTTTGACACCGCTGCCCTCGGCGAGCTCGGGCGTCCACTTCTTTCCCTGCCAGTCGATGCACTCAGCCGGGGGCTGGCCCATGCCTTCCCACCAGACGCCGCCGTCAGGAGTGAGCGCGACATTGGTAAAGATGGTGTTCTTCGCGAGCGCGGCCATCGCGTTGGGATTGGTCTTCATCGACGTACCCGGGGCGACGCCGAAGAATCCGGCCTCGGGATTGATCGCGCGGAGGCGGCCGTTGGCGTCGGGCTTGATCCAGGCGATGTCGTCACCGACGGTCCATACCTTCCAGCCCTTGCGCTTGAAGTGGGTGGGCGGGATGAGCATCGCGAAGTTGGTCTTGCCGCAGGCGCTCGGGAAGGCGGCCGCGACGTAGGTCTTCTCGCCGTGCGGATCCTCGACCCCGAGGATCAGCATGTGCTCGGCCATCCAGCCCTCGTCGCGGGCGATGTTGGAGGCGATGCGGAGGGCGAAGCATTTCTTGCCGAGGAGAGCGTTGCCACCGTAGCCGGAACCGTAGCTCCAGATCTCGCGGCTCTCGGGGAAGTGCACGATGTACTTCTCCTTGTTGCACGGCCAGGGAACGTCCTGCTGACCGGGCGCGAGCGGGGCACCGACCGAGTGCATGCAGGGCACCACGCGCTTCTCGCCCTTGTCGATCTCCTTGAAGACCGGCAGGCCGATGCGGGCCATGATGCGCATGTTGACCACCACGTAAGGCGAGTCCGTCAGCTGCACGCCGATCTGCGACATGGGCGAGCCGATGGGGCCCATGCTGAAGGGGAGCACAAACATCGTGCGGCCGGTCATGCAGCCGCTGAAGAGATGGCGCAGGGTCTTGCGCATCTCGTACGGGTTGACCCAGTTGTTAGTGGGCCCGGCAGCCTCCTTGGAGTGGGAACAGATATAGGTGCGGTCCTCGACCCGCGCCACATCGCTCGGATCGGAACGGACGTAGTAGCAGCCCGGCCAGAGCTTTTCGTTCAACTTGATCGCGGTGCCGCCCGCCACCATCTGCGCGCAAAGCTCGTCATACTCCTCCTGTGATCCGTCCACCCAGTGGACTGAAGCCGGCTTGCAGAGCTCGACCATTTTCTCGACCCAGCGCAAGAGGTGATCATTGGAGCTGAGAGGTTTGGAGGAATGAGGCTTTTTCATCGCCCGGAAGCTGCGGGATGACCTCTGCCGCGTAAACCGCAATTCAAGTCAGGGCCCCCTGAATAGTGCTAATGAAGCAGGGCTTTCGTGCATATAAGCAGGACCATTCAGACCCTCGACACGATGGTTCAATCACTTACGCTCGGGCGATGAACCGGCTCTGCATCTTTGGCGGCACGGCTGTGCTAGGTTACGCCGGATGGTATGTCGGCGAATTGCTGGGCTTCGAGTTCTTCGGCTGCTTTCTGATCAGCGGCGTGGGCAGCATCGTGGGCGTCTGGCTCGGCTGGAAACTGGCACAGCGGCTGGAGCGGTAGGGGACATTGGGAGGCGTGTTGGGAGCGCGACCGCCCTCGGTCGCAATCGGGCGCAAGCGTGTGATTTACTGTAGGGCGGGGATTCCGTCCGATGCTGGCCTGCTATAAATTATCAAAACCAGGGCTCTCGCGGAGGCGCGGAGAACACGGAGAGCTGATGGGATTCTCAGCGTACTCTGCGTCTTCGCGTGAAACTCTGCTGGATTTCCAAGGCTGGGTTCGTATCTGTCCTCCCTTGGCTAGGCGAAGGAGGTGACGCCCTGCCCTCACATCGGCTCGATGTGTACGGAGACATCCGTGATGGCGTGCGGCACGGACGCCAGTAGCGCGTCCTTCACCGCATGCGCAATCGCATGGCCCTCGCGCACGGTCAGCGTGCCTGCGACGAGCACGTGGATGTCCACCAAATGGTTGAGGCCGCTTTTGCGCACGCGGCATTTGTCGAGTCCGGCCACGCCCGGCACCGCCAGGGCGAGCACGCGCACTTCCTGTTCGAGCTCCGGCGGCACCGCGATGTCCATCACATCGCCCACCGCGCGCCTGAACATGACCACACCATTCACCGCGATGATGAGGCAGGCGACCAGCGCGGCCCAGTCATCCGCGGCTTCGTAGCCCGCGCCGCCGACCAATGCGATGGCGATGCCAATGAACGCCGCGGCCGAGGTCAGGGCGTCCGACCAATGGTGCAACGCCTCCGCCCCGAGGGCCGTGCTGCCGACGACCCGGCCGAGCGCATCCATGCGGCGGGAAAACCAGGTCTTGGCGGCGATCACGCCGGCCAGCAGCAGGAGGGTCCACCAGGCCGGGGAACCGTGCGGATATTGGATTTCCCGGACCGCGTGCCACGCGATCCAAACAGCCGCAGCGAGGACAAAACAGGCCACCGCCAGCGCCGACAGCGCTTCCGCCTTACCGTGGCCGTAGGGATGATCCTCGTCCGGTGGTTGCGCGGCTACGCGGAAGCCCGCCCAAACCAGCACGGAAGAGACAATGTCGAGCAACGACTCCACGCCGTCGGCAATCAGCGCATAGGTATTGCCGAGCAGGCCGCCAGTAAACTTCAACGCGGCCAGCAGCGCATTGAGCCCGATGCCTCGCAGCACGAGCCGGGCGCCGGCGTTGGCCCGCTCCTTGGCCAGGGAGTGATGCGGTGGGAGATTGATCGACACGGTTTACACGTAGGCCCTGTGTCCGGCATCGGCGAGGCCGTAATTGACCCTCCGCCCAAGGCCTTGCACATTGAAGTCCTACCCATGGCTGAATCCAGCACCGCAATCGCCACCGATCCGGTTAAACAGTTTTCGGTCTTTGCCGAAAATCGCGTCGGCCGGCTCTACGACCTCACCGCCCTGCTGAAGGATCACAACGTCCACGTGATGGCGATGAGCGTGCTCGACACCACCGACAGCGCCATCGTGCGGCTGGTCGTGGATGATCCGGAGAAGGCACGCGAGATCATGATCAGTAATGATTTCCCCTACGCCGAAACCGAGATTCTCGCCGTGGAGATCACGGATGAATCCGACCTCAAGGGCGTGCTCAGCGCACTGCTGGAGGCGGAGATCAACATCCACTACCTCTACAGCTTCCTGAAGCGGCCCGAGGGCAAGTCCGCGCTCGCGGTCAACGCCGAGGACATCGACATCGCGGCCCAGTCGCTCAACCGCCGCGGTTTCCGCGTGCTGACGCAGCGGGATATTTCGCGGTAAGGGTTTGGCTGGGAGCGCGACCGCCCTCGGTCGCAATCAGGCGCAGGATGCTGATCGTCCGATTACCCAAAAACGCCGGTCGTAACGAGGGATCTTTGTAATACGCCTCGCCTGATGGGTACATTGCGACCGAGGGCGGTCGCGCTCCCAACCAGGCCCCCACTCTACATACTCAACCCTGGACCTCACCCATCTTCTCCCCTTCGAGGAGGTAGATGCCCACCATGTAGTTGTTCTCAAACATGGCACCAACCTTCAGGACACCGTAGAAGGAAATCGGGACATCCATCAACGGACGCACGCCCTTGGCCATGCGCACCACGATCCATTCGTTCATGTTCGGGACCACCCCGTAGCAGCACATCATCGGGTCCTTCACCAACAGAAATTCCACCACCAGCCCGCCATCCATTTTCACGGGCAGCATGAAACCGGTCACGATCGCTTTCCGGCCGCTCCAGGCCTTGACCGCATCAGGGATCTGCTCCTCGCCGGTTGGTGGAGTCTTGCTGGGATCAGCCGCCGGATCGTAGGGCGGCATGGTGAACTTGTACGCCGCCAGCCGATCAAACCCAAGCCTCAGGTATCCGTCCTCTTCAGCCGGTGGACCTTCCGGTGCAGCAGCGGCCAAGAGCGTGGCGCCGAGCACCATCCCGCAGACTGCCAGTTGACGGAAAAGACCTTTCATGTTCGCGCGCCAACATGCACGGCCCGGAGCGGTCGTCAAAAGGTTTGGATCGCTGCAGGGCGGGGTTTCCGAACCCCGCCTTCCAAATTTCAAAGCCATGCTCTCGCGGAGGCGCGGAGAACGCGGAGGACTGAAAGTATTCTCTGCGCTCTCCGCGTCTCTGCGTGAGGCATGGATTGGAAGATCTTCGGTCAGCTAGTTTCAAAAAACCGTCTTCAAACCCAATCACACCCGGTAAAACGCCTCGGCGTTGCGCACGTAGAGCTTGTGCAGCTCATCCGGTGACGCGCCCTTGAGCGCCGCGTCGAGGGTGTTCACCCAGCGCGGATAATCAGTCGCCTGCGTCGAGACGGGCCAGTCGCCGCCGAAGATCACCCGGTCGAAACCGAAGCAATCCACTACATGCTCGATGTAGGGCTGGAGATCGGCCGCCGTCCATTTGGCGAAGTCCGCCTCGGTCACGAGTCCGGACAGCTTGCACCACACGTTGGGGAACCGCGCGAGTTCACGCATCTCTGCACGCCAGGGATCGAGCAGACCGGCCTTGATGTCGGGCTTGGCAATGTGGTCCATGATGAACCGCACGTTCGGGCACTGCTTCACCAGCTTGAGCGTGTTCGCGAGCTGCTTGTGGTTGATGCAAAGATCGAACGAGAGCCCGTGCCGGGGCAGCAATTGCACGCCGCGCACGAAGCCGGGCTGGAGGCAGAACTCGGGATCCGCCTCGAACTGGATGATGCGGCGGATGCCCTTGATA
>CAZFHG010000194.1:0-582 GCA_964518665.1 uncultured Opitutaceae bacterium
CGAGTGCATTGCGGAGCTGATGGCGGAGAGCAGTCCGACCAAGCGCACGCCCCTCACCCAGACCACCGTCGCCGCCATCAAGAAGGAGGCCGAGCTCACCCGTAAACGCGGCTTCAGCCTCGACAACGAGGAGTTCAACCCCGGCGTGCGCTGCCTCGCCGCCCCGGTCTTCGGCTCCACCGGCCAGGTGATCGCCGCCATCGGCATCACCGCCGCCACGGTCCGGTTCACCGAGGAGCGGGTGCCGGAAATCTCCGCCAAGGTCCGCAGCGTGGCCGCCGAGCTCTCCCGCCTGATGGGCCACGCCGAGCCGCGGAATGGATAGAACCACTGCTGAACACTTATTTTCACTGATAGTCATTCCAAACCATTACCCTTGATCAGTGTGCATCAGTGGTAACTCGAGACCGTCTACATTGACCACTCATGCACACTCATCGACGGGAATGGTGGAAAAAATATATCAGTGAAAATATGTGTGCATCAGTGGTTCCTACCCTGCCGTTCCTCCGCGTTTTCACACTGAAGCCAAAGTTCTAAAACCATGTCTGCTCCCCATCACCTTACCGCTCCCGCCGGGTC
>CAZFHG010000194.1:592-4482 GCA_964518665.1 uncultured Opitutaceae bacterium
TGACGACCAGGTGCGCACTTTCGTCGCGCGCGCGCTGCCCGCCGCCGACCTGCGCGGCCAGCGCGTCTTGCTGATCATCCCCGACGGCACGCGCACCGCGCCTGTCGGCCTGATGTTCAAGACCCTCCACGCCCACCTCGCCCCGGTGGTGAAGAAATTCGACGTGATGATCGCCCTCGGCACGCATCCCGCGATGTCCGCCGAGGCCATCAACACCCGGGTCGAGATCACCGCCGCTGAGCGCGCGTCCACCTACCGCGACGTGGAATTCATCAACCACGAGTGGGACAACCCCGCCGCCCTGCGCGACCTCGGCATGATTCCCGCCGACGAGATCAAGGCCCTCTCCGGCGGCCTCTTCGCGATGGACGTGCCCGTGCACATCAACCGCCGCCTCTACGAGTACGACCGCCTCATCATCGTCGGTCCGGTCTTCCCGCACGAGGTCGTCGGTTTTTCCGGAGGCAACAAGTACCTTTTCCCCGGCGTCGCCGGTCCGGGCATTTTGAATTTCTTCCACTGGCTCGGCGCGGTCGTGACCAACCCGATGATCATCGGCAACAAGTGGACCCCGGTGCGCAAGGTCGTCGACCGCGCCGCGGCGATGGTTTCCGTGCCGAAGTCCTGCTTCGCCCTCGTGGTGCAGGGCCACGGCAACCTTGCCGGCATTTTCGCCGGGACACCCGAGGAAGCCTGGGACGGCGCCAGCGACCTCTCGCGCGACCTCCACATCATCTACAAGGACCACCCGTTCCACACCGTCCTCTCCTGCGCCCCCGAGATGTACGACGAGCTCTGGGTCGCCGGAAAGTGCATGTACAAGCTCGAGCCCATCGTGGCCGACGGCGGCGAGCTCATCATCTATGCGCCGCACATGAAGGAGATCTCGGTCACGCACGGCGCGCACATCCGCCGAGTTGGCTACCACTGCCGCGATTACATCCTGAAACAGTGGGATCGGTTTAAAAACGAGCCCTGGGGCATCCTCGCCCACTCCGCGCACGTGCACGGCCTCGGTACCTACGACGAAAAGACCGGCATCGAGACCCCGCGCGTGCGCGTGACCCTCGCCACCGGCCTCACCGAGGCCGAGTGCCGCGCCGTGAACCTCGGCTACCGCGACTGGCGCACGATCCGAAAAGAGGATTACGCCAACCGCGAGCACGAGGGCGTCTTCCTTGAGCCCAAAGCCGGCGAACGGCTTTACCACCTGAAGCACAAGCCCAAGTGGGCCGGCGGATAAGATCACGGGGTTAGCCGCAAAAAGTCACAAAGTTAGGTCCGGCAATGAGCCCACCCGCGCGCCTATAGGCGCCTCGATGGTAGCATTCGCATAAGGAATTTTGCGCCTTTTTGCGGCAAAAACTCCGCGCCCTCCGCGCCTCCGCGAGAGACCAAATCAGTGTAACAATGCGATCAGTCGCGCCCGCGTGGGTACGCCGTACTTGGCGAGGATGGCGCTGACCTGGTTCTTCACGGTGCGGTCGGATTTGCCGAGGGCGGCGGCGATCTCGCGGTTGCTCAGGCCCTGACGGAGATGCGCGAGCACGACCTGCTCGGCCGGGGACAACTGGCCGGCCTCATGCGATAATGGCGCCATGCCGGACGCCAGTTCACGCCAACTGGCGGTGGCGGACAGGCCCAACTCCCGCCGGACCGGGTTTGAAACCGGTCCGGTCAGAAAGTCGGACGACTTCAGCGCAAGGGCAGGCATCGCTTGGCTGGGTTGAAACAGAACGTCGTTGCGCCTCAGCGCATCATCTCGCGCTTCTTCAGGTCGGCAGCGCCCTTTTCGATGAGCGCCGGGTCTACCTTCACGCCGGCCTTGGCCAGCGCGGCGTCGAGAATGGCCTCACCCTTCATGTAGCCAACGACGATGTCCACGACCTTGCCCTCGCGATCAATGATGAACTGCGTGGGAATGCCGCCGACGCCGAAAATCTTCCGCGAGACGCGGTCGGGGCTCTTCTCCGCCTTGTCGTGCGTCCAGACGATGTCGGGATACTTCGCCTGGTTGGCCTTCACCCACGACTCGAACTTCTTGCGGGTGTCGCTGGTGCAATTGGCGAGGACGACGACGCCCTGATCCTTGTAATGCGCAGAGACCTCCTGGGTGTGCGGCATGGAAGCCATGCACGGCCAGCACCACGTGGCCCAGAAGTCGAGGATGACGACCTTGCCGCGGTAGTCGGAAAGTTTGACGTCCTTGCCATCGAGGGTCTGCGAGGTGAAGTCGGGCGCGGTGGCGCCGATCTTGATCTGCTCGACCCGGGGCTCGGGCGGAGCTTCCTTGGACTCCTCGGCGGTAAAGACCTTCTTCGGCATGTCCTCGGGCGCGAGCTTGATGCCGGCGCGGAGGAGGAGGTTGCCGAGGGAGTCGGCGATGCCCTGGCCGGCGCCGACATAGAAGCCGAGGAACTTGCCCTGGGCATCAATGACCACGTTGTTCGGGATCGGCGCCATGGCGCCGCCGGCGAACACCATCGGGATGACTTTCCCGTAATGCTCGCGAGAGACGGTCTGGAAGGCCTTCTTCTCTGCGTCCGTCAGCTCCTCGAAGGGCTTCGTCGGGCGTGGCGGGGCACCGGCGGGATCAAACAAGACCGGGAAGGAGATCTTCGGCGCATTGGCCGCATGCCAGGTCTTGAAGTCCTCGCGGCTGCCGTACGCGCCGACGCCGAGAAAGAGCACGCCTTGCGCGGCGTACTTCTTCGCCCAGGCATCATGGAGGGCGAGCGCCTCATCGGGGATGCCGTGGCCGGCGCCCCAGAAGCTCAGTACCACGGTCTTGCCCTTGGACACCTCGGACAACTTGACCGGATTGCCGGCGATGTCCTCGGCCGTGAAATCCGGCACGGGTGTGCCGACCTTGAGCTTGCCATAGCTTTCGCGGAACTGCGGCTTGGGATTCTTGAGTTCCTCGGCGGCGGCGGCGGCGCGCTCGGCGGCTTCCTCGGCGGCGGCCTGGAGCTGCTTCTCACCCTCGGCGGCGCGCGCGGCATCCACCTTGATGCCGGCCTTGGCCAGCGCGGCCTCGGTGCGGGCATCACTCTCACCGCCGTTGCCGACGATGGTGGCGACGATCTTGCCGTCGCGACCGATGACGAACTGGGACGGGATGCCGGTCACGCCATAGTGCTTGGACGAGGCGCGGTCGTTGAAGGTGGCGGAGCCGCGCTCGTTGGGATCGAAGAAGAACTGCAGGTCGGGATACTTCGGCTGGTTCTTCGGAATCCACTCCTTGAACTTCGCGTTGGTGTCGCTCGTGCCCGAGGCGACGACGACCACGCCCTGGTCCTTGTACGCGGCGGCGAGCTTCTGCGTGTGCGGCATCGAGGCGATGCACGGTCCGCACCACGTGGCCCAGAAATCGAGGATGATGACCTTGTCCTTGAAGTCGGACAGCCGGGTCTCCTTGCCGTTGATATCGAGCATCACGAAGTCGGGGGCGACGGCGCCGGCCCCGAGCGTCTCGATGCGCTGCGCCATGGCCATGCCGCCACCGGCCGGGCCCTTGGGCTGGATGGTGCCGGCGGGGACGGAGGCGGGGCGGGCGGCAAACAGGTCCTTCAGCACCTGCTCGGCGGCGGCCTTGTCATCGGCGTTGAGCTTGATCCCGGCGCGCTCGAGGGTCTGGCGCATCCAGGCGGCGACCTTCGGGCCCATGCCGATCATGCCGCCGCGGAATTCGCCCTCGGCGCTGACCACCATGAAGGCGGGATACATGCCGATGCCGAATTTCATGTAGGAGAGGGATTCCATGACGGCCTTGCCGGCGGGGTCCCAAGAGACGGTGTAGCCGAGGGCGGCGGCATTGGCCTTGGCCCAGGCGTCGAACTCGGCGCGCTCGGTGGCGACATTGATGGCCCAGACGGCGAGGCCCTGATCCT
>CAZFHG010000194.1:4582-6634 GCA_964518665.1 uncultured Opitutaceae bacterium
AACTCGGCGCGCTCGGTGGCGACATTGATGGCCCAGACGGCGAGGCCCTGATCCTTGTAGGCGGCGAAGATCTTGGCGAGGTCCTCGCCGGGGGCGCGGGCGCCGGTCCAGAAGGCGACGAACACGGGCTTGCCCTTGAAGGAGGACAGCTTCACTTCGCGGCCGTCCACGCCGACGGCGGCGAAATCAGCCACCTCGTCACCATACTTGACGTTGCCGAGCTGCACGGTCGGCGGGCGCATGGCGGTGCCCTTGCCACCGGCCGGGATGGCGGCGGTCTTGCCCATCATCGGGACCGACTTCGGTCCGGTCGCCGGCTCGGGCGGGAGGTGCGAGATGTCAATCGGCAGACCCGCCTTGGCGAGCAGCCGGGTGACATTGGGATTCTCGCCGGGTCCGCCGCCGGCGGTCATGCCGACCACGCGGCCATCGCGGCCGATCATGTAGAGGGTGGGAAAGCCGGTGACGCCGTACGCGGTGTTGAAGACGGATTTGTCCCAGTCCTTGCCGGCGGCATCATGCGCGGTGAGGAACTTGTATTTGGCGGCGTTGCGCTTGACCCAGCCGTCATAGTTGGCGCGGGTGTCGGAGGCGCAGACGGCGAGGATGACGAAGCCGTCCTTGGCGAACTTCTCCGCAAGCTCGCTGTTGTGCGGCATGGAGGCGACGCACGGTCCGCACCAGGTGGCCCAGATGTCGAGGAGGACGAGCTTCCCGCGGAAATCGGAGAGCTTCACTTCCTTGCCGGCGGCATCAATCACCGTGAAGTCGGGGGCGAGTTCGCCGACCTTGGGGCCGGGGCGGGAGTAAGTCGGGGCGTCGGCGGAGGCCGGGACCGTGGCGGGAGTCTGGGCGGAGAGCGCGGAGGCCAGCAGGCCGGCGCAGACCACGAGGAGCAGGGGGAACTTATTCATGAGTGGAAAAATCTGACCGCTCACGGAGCGGCGGGTTGCGGAAATCGCGGGAAGAAACAGCGGCCGGCATCGCCTTACTTCGGCGGCGGCAGGTGGGAGACGTCGATGGGCAGGCCGGCCTTGGCGAGGAGGCGGACGACCCCGGGATTTTCGTTGGGCCCGCCACCGCCGGCGCGGCCGACGATCCGACCCTCGCGGTCGAGGACGAAGATCGCGGGCAGCATGCTCACGCCCCAAGGCGCGGTGATGGCGGATTTTGCGCGATCCTTGCCGGCGGGATCATGGGCGGTAATGAATTTGAAGTCGGCCGCATTTTTTTCGATCCAGCGGTCGTAATTCTCGCGGGTGTCGGAGACGCAGACGGCGAGGACGACGAGGCCGTCGCCGGCGAATTTCTCCGCATAGCCGCTGTTGTGCGGCATCGAGGCGACGCACGGGCCGCACCAGGTGGCCCAGAAATCAAGCAGCACGATTTTGCCGCGATAGTCGGAAAGCTTCAGCTCCTTGCCATCGCTCCCGATGGCGAGCAGTTCCGGCGCGAGCTCCCCGGCCCGGGGGCCGGCGAACATTTTCTTGGAGGCCGGCTTGGCCGCCGGGGGCGATGCCGGGGCATCAGCTCCGAGCGCAACACTGCCCATGAGCAGGCCGCTGCAGATCAAGGCGAGGAGACGGAGGGAAGAGAGGCTCATGAGAAGGAAAGTGAAGTCCACCGCCGGGTGATTGAATCCGGCGGTGGACGGAAGACGCTGAACAGAACCGGGCGGTTACAATTAGAACGGGAGCAGGAACGAGAACTCGTACGCGCGGCCGAGGATCAGCTGGCTGTGCAGGCCGGCGTTGAAGCCCCAGAGCGTGTCGGAGAACGGCGGCTCCTTGTCGAAGACGTTGTTCACGCCGACGCTCACGCGCAGGTTCTTGCCGTAGCCGCGCCAGACGCCCTGCTTGAACTCGTAGCCCGCGCGCAGGTCGAGCTTGGTGACGGCGGGCGTCGGGTAGAAGGTGACCGCGGTGGAATTGGCAACGTTGACGCTGCCGGCGTTGTTCGTCTCGAAGCCGTCCATGTACCAGAGGAACGCGGCGGCATTCCAGGAGCCCTTGCTCCAGAAGACGGCGGTGTTGTACTTCCACTTCGGGGGCG
>CAZFHG010000195.1:0-6613 GCA_964518665.1 uncultured Opitutaceae bacterium
TAACCACACGGCGGAACCAGCCTCGCCAAGCCGAGGTGGTTCATCGTAACGTTCGGCAAAATGAAAGGCGCCACCATTGCATTACTCGTTCTCTTTGCCTCTGCATGCGCCGGTACCACAGCCGACTTCCGCGCGCGCCATGACGCCTTGCTTGCAATCTATCACTCGGGGAACGCATCGGACGCTGAGGAGGCAATCGTGCAGCAGCTCGAACTGATCGACCGCGCTCAAGCCGAGCGGGCGTCTGGACTACAATTTGATGATCTCAGATGGGTCGCCTATCTCCGGCTATCAAGAGCCCGAGACGTCCTCGGCAAGAAAGACGCGTCAGCGCATGATTTCGCTACGGCCCTCCAGCTTTTCCGTTCTTCGGGACGGGCAGCACCGAGTTTGACGGACGGCGAGCTGAGCGCACAGCTTGCCACGCTTGCTGACGGACTCGAGAAAGAGGTCACGCCTGCGTGGAAGAAAAGATGAACGAGCCGAACCACAATCCGGAACCAGCCTCGCCAAGCCGAGGTGGTTCATCGTAACGTTCGGCAGAAGACTAACGAACACATGCGAACGCTTTCACGATTGTTTCGTATGATCACCGGACTGACTGCAGCAAATGCTGGATTATACGCAGTCTCGAATGATCCGGTTGAAGATTCTCGAATGGAATCGGACAAAGAGACATATCTCGTTGTTCTCAGCGGATTGGACTCGGAGATAATCGTCAGTCTTCAAGTGCTGCAGCAGGGCGATCAAAAGGTACTGATTCGCAAGGTCACGCTGCAGGGTGAAGCACACCCGCCCGAGGTGTTGCCGCCAGAGGAATCGCTGCGGTTACTAGGAGTACTTCGCGCAATCGACTGGGCGTACAAACCGCGGCCGATGCCTCAGAATCCGAGCACACGTTTCCCGATGCGCGTGCTCTGTCGGGTCTCCGGACCAGGATTCTATCATGAAATCGAAGCGTGGACTGACGTGATGCCACCTCTTGGTAAACTAGTCGAAACGATCGCCTCCTTCAGACCAAGGCCGAACCAGCCACCAGAGCCAACGGCCCCGAGCGGCTGTGGCTCACCTTGAACGTTAGGCAGAAAATGAGTGCCGATACCGATCTGTGGTTCGCAGAAGTGTGCGAACCATCGTTCCAATTTCTCGTCGATCGCTACGGGTTCAGCGGCCCCATTCCCTCACGTGGTGGCAATGAGTTCACGGTAAGTTATTCGAAAGAAAAGAAGATCGTTTCTATCTCCATCGAACCTGGTGGGCGCCCGGTCGTGGAATTCTATGCCCCGACAGCTGACATTGCCCACCGTAGTTTTCCGAAGTTTCGGCCATTGCCATCGCTAGCCGGTCGGTCAGAAGCAGAGGCCATACCGAGCGACCTTCTCCATTGGGCCATGGAGTTAGAGTCGAAGAATCGTGAATTCCTCTCAGATGAATCAAAGGCCTAACCAATCGTCACAGCCAGCGTCGCTAACGCGACGTGGCTGAGCTCAAACGTTGAATTACAGTTGACTGAACGCCAACTGTAGGCAGGTTGGCGGTATGCCAACTGATTTTCCATTCGTCGAAGTTCCAGAACACCTGCTGCCGATCATCGGTGAACGTGACGGTGGCACGCGCATTTATCGCAAGCGCGGCCCTTCCGAGGCGTCAGAGACATGGCATGAGCTTATCTACCGCATCGCCGGCCATACAGTTTCGCCGGGCGGTGTGCTCATGTACTGCCCAGTTTCACGCGCCGCGGTGTACAAGCGCATGAAAGAGGGGAAGCTCACGGCATTCAATTTTTACCCGACTGGCCCGAAAACTCGCTTTTTCGGTGGCCTCGTGAAGTTCCGGGAAATGCCGTACTGCTATATCCCGGTGAGCGAGGCAAAGGCGTGGCGGACCGAGTTGGAAGAGCGTGCACTGGCTCAAGGTAAGGTCACAAAGAAAGAGCTCGAAGAGGCTCGGCGGAGTGACGAGTGGGCCTACAAAATAATGGAGCACGGGAAACTGTCGCTCGAAGAACTTCAAGGACTGAAGCCTGACTCAGACGGATTCTTCCTCGAATGGGATTCCCGCTGGGCTCGTGAGCAGAAGCGCAAGGCGAAGGAGGCCAAACCATGAACAGTGCAACTTTGCCTGATGGGGACCGCTTTCTGAAGCTGCCAGAAGTCGCCCAGGTGCTGCGGCTCTCCGTCAAGTCCGTGCGTCGATTGATCGAGGCCGGTAAACTTTCGTCCGTCAAAATTCGGGGCACCCGACTGGTCCGTGTCTCCATGTTGGCCGCCATGGTGCAATCTTTGGAGTGCCACCCATGATCACCCCACGCGTATTCAAACAAAAGGGCAGCCGCGTTTATCGGGGCCGCTTCAAGCTGACCGGTGATCTCAAGGTCCGCGACATCGCCCTGAACACGCCTTACCGGCATGTCGCAGAGGCCAATTTGCGCCGCATTGTCCGTGAAATGGAAGAGGAGGCTTCAGGCCTAGTTACCCCTAAGCCGCTCCGCGAAGCCGCGCAAAAGCCATTGGGCGAGCATCTGGAGGCCTTTATGGCCGACATCTCGGCTCGCGGACGCTGCAAAAAGCATCTCCAGCACACCCGCAATCGTCTAATCCGGTTATTTGAGGCAATGGGTTGGCGACGGCTTTGCGATATCACCGCTGATGGTTTCGCTCGCTGGCGGTCAGAGCAGGTGGCCCTCTCGGCCAAGACGCGGAACGAGTATCTGGGTCATGCCACCGCGTTGCTTAACTGGTGCGTTCGCAACGGTCGGCTTGGCCTGAACCCGCTCGCCACGGTCGGTAAGGTCGAGACGCGAGGGCATGAAAAAGTAATCCGCCGTGCCCTGTCACAGGAGCAATTGCAGGCTCTGATCAACGTCAGCGGTCCGCGTTCGCTGGCCTACTGGTTGGCGTCATGGACCGGCCTGCGGCGGGGCGAACTCAAGACCCTTTCATGGGCCGATCTTCAACTCGATATAGCCAAGCCCTGCATCCGGGTGCGTTCATCGACGATCAAGAACAAGCGGGCGGCGGTGTTGCCACTCCTGCATCCCTTGCCTGAGGCCCTGCGGGCTTTTCGCGATGCCCAGCCCATTGCTACGGGCAAGGTCTTCCGGCGTGGCGTGCCGACGACCAAGATGCTTGTGCGCGATCTGGCCGCAGCGGGCATCCCAGAATATGACGAACTCGGACGCCGGATCGACTTCCATGCTCTGCGCCACACCTTTTCCAGCCTCCTTGCCAACGCGGGGGTCGCCCAACGTGTCGCCATGGAATTGATGCGGCATAGCGACCCGCGACTGACCGCTAACACCTACACCGACGTCACGGCGCTTCCGTTGTTCAGCGAAATCGAAAAGCTGCAGCGCATTCTACCTTCCCCAATAGCTTCCCTAAATTCTGACCACGGTGGGGTAAACCTGTCCACCGCTGGCCAATCTGTGCACGCAGAAATCGCACCGGCAGTCGCGGAAGTCGTTCAAATTGATGGAATTTGTCCCGAGTTGTCCGCCGTTGGCCAAGACTGGGCAAAGGCAGAATGGCGGAGAGGGGGGGATTCGAACCCCCGGTAGGTTTCCCTACGCCCGCTTTCCAAGCGGGTACTTTAAACCACTCAGCCACCTCTCCGGCGTTGCCAGACTGCCGTGCTTGTTAAGGCACCGCAGCCCGAGTGCGAAGGGGCAAAGAAGGGCATCCGGACGGCATGGGTCAATGGCAAATCCTTATGCTGTGTGCCGTGGTGATTATTTCGCAAAATGCCACTTGCGCGACCGGTGGGGCTCCCTAACTCTGGCTCGGATTTTCCTGCGCAAACCGATCCAATCACATGGCCTCCACTCACACCGAACTGGGCTTCAATGGCAAAATAGAGGGTGAAGTCATAGTCTCACGGGCCGACGCGGTCATCAATTGGATCCGCACCAACTCGGTGTGGCCGATGCCGATGGGCCTCGCCTGCTGCGCCATCGAACTCATGGCCGTGGGCAACGGCCGGTTCGACATCGCCCGCTTCGGCGCGGAAGTGATGCGCTTTTCCCCCCGTCAGTCAGATTGCATGATCGTGGCCGGCACGGTGACTTACAAAATGGCCCCGCAGGTCCGCCGCATCTATGACCAGATGATGGGCCCGAAATGGGTCATTGCCATGGGCGCCTGCGCCAGCTCGGGCGGCATGTACCGCAGCTACGCCACCCTGCAAGGCGTCGACCGCATCATCCCCGTCGACGTCTATGTTAGCGGCTGTCCGCCACGGCCGGAAGCCCTGCTCGACGCCCTGATCAAGCTGCAGGACAAGATCAAGCGCGAGCAGTCAGCCAAAAACCTGTTCGTGGCCTGACGCCAACCGCCAACCGATTTCCGCTCC
Organism: uncultured Opitutaceae bacterium; assembly: GCA_964518665.1. Taxonomy (GTDB): domain Bacteria; phylum Verrucomicrobiota; class Verrucomicrobiia; order Opitutales; family Opitutaceae; genus UBA2377. Next base: position 4,351 of record CAZFHG010000195.1, read on the forward strand.
CATGCCCGCTTCTTCCGCCGCGACCGCTCTCAAGGCCAGGTTTCCGCAGGCCACCGACCGTGCCAGTTGCGACCACCCCGCCTGCAATGTTCCGCTGACCGAGGTCGTTGCGGCCCTGCAATTCCTGCGGGATGAGCACGCGTTTGACCTGCTCGCCGACCTCACCGCCATCGACTGGGCCGAGGGCGCTTCGCCTCGCTTCACGGTGGTCTACCATCTTTACGCGACCACCAGGCATGAATACCTGCGTGTCGCGACAGACTGCGCAAATGACCTGGAGCCGTCCGCCCCGAGCGTCGTCCACCTCTGGCCCGGCGCCAACTGGCACGAGCGCGAGTGTTACGACATGTTTGGCATCAAGTTTGAAGGTCACCCCGACCTGCGCCGTATTCTGATGTGGGACGGTTATCCTTACCATCCGTTGCGCAAGGAGTTCCCCCTGGCCGGCATCGAGACCCAACTCCCTGATCTTGAAGTTGCCGAGGAGACCAAGGCCAAGGTTCTGGCCGCACCGATGGCGGGTGGTCCCTTCGTGGCGGCACCCGGCCAGATGAACCTCTCTGACGCCGAGCCCAGCGGCAAGGACCAGAGCTGGAACGAGCGGAAGCCGAAATCCGACTAAGCCCACCGTCATCAACATGGCCACAGAACTGACCTTTCCTGACAGTGCCGCCAAGGCCGAGTCCGTGACTTCGCCCGACCGGATGTCGCTTTCCATGGGGCCTTCGCACCCCTCGACCCACGGCGTTCTCCGGCTCCAGCTGGAAATCGACGGCGAAGTCCTGACCAAGTGCGACCCGGTGGTCGGCTACCTGCACCGCGGCGACGAGAAGATCGCCGAAAACATGACCTACAACCAGTTCGTGCCTTACACGGACCGGTTGGACTACCTGGCCCCGCTCGCGAACAACATGGCCTACGCCATTGCGGTCGAGAAACTCGCCGGCCTCGAAGTGCCGGCACGTTGCCAGGCGATCCGGGTGATCACCGCCGAGATGGCCCGCATCTCCTCGCACCTCATGGGCCTCGGCGCCTTCGGCCTCGACGTGGGTGCTTGGACTGTCCTCGTGCTGTCGCTCAACCAGCGCGAGCACCTCTACAAGCTGTTCGAGGAACTTACCGGCGCGCGCTTCACCACCAGCTATACGCGCATCGGCGGTGTTTCTCGCGACGTACCCGAGGGCTGGCTCGGCCGGGTGGGGACGTTCTGCGACCAGTTCCTGCCGGCGCTCGAGGAAATTCTCTCCCTCCTCACCCGCAACAAGATCTTCCTCGACCGTACCGTGGGCGTTGGCGTCATCACGAAGGCGGACGCGCTCGCCTACGGCATCACCGGTCCGAATCTCCGCGGCTCCGGCATCTCCCTCGATCTGCGCAAGGACAAGCCTTACTCCGGCTACGAGCAGTACGAGTTCGACGTGCCGGTGGGCACCAAGGGCGACTCCTACGACCGCTACCTCGTCCGCGGCGAGGAGATGCGCCAGTCCGTCCGCATCATCCGCCAGATCATTGCCAAGTTCCCCGGCGGCGATTGGTACGCGAAGGATGCGCGCAAGATCTTCGCGCCGCCGAAGGACAAGATCCTCACTTCCATGGAGGAGCTCATCCAGAACTTCATGCTCGTGACCGAGGGCCCGCAGATGCCGGCCGGCGAGGTGTACTTTGAGGCGGAAAACCCCAAGGGCATCCTCGGCTTCTACGTCGTCAGCAAGGGCGGCGGCGTGCCGTGGCGCCTGAAGATCCGCTCCCCCTCGTTCTGCAATCTCTCTATCCTCCCGAAAATCTGCGTCGGCTGCATGATCTCCGACGTCGTCACACTCCTCGGCTCCATGGACTTCGTCATGGGCGAGTGTGATCGCTAATCTTCCGCGCCCAGCCCGCATGAATCTCAAGCCCGCCACGCTCACCAAGATCGACGAGGTCATCACGCATTACCCCGTCAAGCGCAGCGCCACGCTGCCGCTGCTGCACCTCATCCAGGACGATGTCGGCTACATCCCGGAGGAGGCTATCACCTGGATCGCGGACAAACTCGAGCTGCAGCCGATCAATGTTTACGAGGTCGTGACTTTCTACCCGATGTTCCGGCGCAAGCCCATCGGCCGCCGTCACATCAAGGTCTGCCAGACGCTCTCCTGCGCCCTCATGGGCGGCTACAAGACCTGCGAGACCTTCGAGAAGGAATTTGGCACCAAACTAGGCGACGTTTCGCCCGACGGCGAGGTCACCGTCGAGTTCGTCGAATGCCTCGCGAGCTGCGGTA
>CAZFHG010000196.1:0-6612 GCA_964518665.1 uncultured Opitutaceae bacterium
AGCGGCGGTGCAAGGGGTATGACCTGCGACCGTCCTGTCTTGCTCGTTGAAAAGACGATCTGACCGTTGGCTGTATCAACATTCGCCCAAGTCAATGATGCGATGTCCTTGAGCCGCTGTCCGGTGTAAAATCCGAAGAGAATCATGCCCTTCCATTCGCCGGATGCGTTGCTCAAAAGGATTCTAAGCTCCGGCACTGTGAATGGGCGGCGATTTGATGCGGCGGTTTTAAGAACCGATACTTTCGCTGCTGGATTGTCGGTTATCAGATTATCGCGCCATGCGGATTCAAAGAAAGTTCGTACGATCTTGAGCTTGTTGTTTGCGGTGGTCGCGGTCGCACGCTTGGCGGCAGAATCACGCCATGCGCTCACCTGATGGGTTGTGACGAATTGAAGAGGTTGGGCGGCATGCTCGCCAAGAAATTCCACAAATTCCTGCACTGCATGCTCGTAAGCCTTGTGTGTGACGTTAGCGACCTCGCCTTCTTTCCGAGACAGCCACTGTTTGAAATAATCGGCTACGTTGACCGAGCAGAGTGGGCTACCGTGGATTTGATCGTGAATATTGGAAAAAACTATCCGCACCTGACCTTCTGTCAGACGCTTTCGAGCAGCATCCTCAAACTGCCCCGCTAGTTTAAGGGCCAATTTTCGGTCCTCGGTCTTTGTGCTGCGCTTGGTGCGCATGCCGCCGGGCAGCATGAAACAAGCGAACCAGAACTTTGACCCGATCTTTTTGCGAATAGATGCCATTTTTGTGCCTTTCTGGCAACGATTCTGGCAACATTCGGGGGCGTCTGTCAATGTCTTTAATGCCTGTCCATGAATGAGTAAAGTGCCTTCATAGTTGGAAAATCTATTCGCGGGTTCGAGTCCCGTCCATCCCGCCAGTTTTCAAACCCGCTTCTCATCAATGAGAAGCGGGTTTCTTGTTTTAAGAGGCGGGGTAAATTACAGCACAAGTTACAGCAAGCGTAGCGTTGTGCTTAAGCGTGCGCGCATATCTTGCGATGCAACAGGCGCCAACAGGGTTTGCGTTCAGATATTCGTTGTGAGCATGCTGACTAGACGTCAGCCGCCTCCAAGGTTCCGCGTCCATAGGAATGCGGTCAGTGAGAGGACCGCGGAAGCGAAATTTCGTCGCCTCCGCAAGTTGCTCCCAACGTCTGCGGAATGGGTGAGCGTTCTCCACTGTAAACGGAGAAGGTGGACGCATACACTTTCATCTCTGCTCAGCCCTCGATAAGGACGCCCTTCTTAAGCAAACACAGGTTAGCTGGCGTCGCATGGCAACGAAGGCAGGAATCGGTCGTATTCTTTGTGATCAAGTGAAGAGCTCAAGCGCGTATGGGCGCTATATGTCACAAGGTGTTACAGAATCCCGCGGGTTGTTGCCGCGTGGAACACGATTTTTCAGGTGTTCGCGACCCGCGCAGCGATTTACTGTAAAGTTTTGCTGGGTTGCTGCTGGTCGCCCACTCCGAAAGTACATCGGACTTCGTGCAGCTGAGTTGGGGGTCAACGACGATGCGGGATTCCGACGCCTTTTGGGCAAAAAATGGCGCCAACGCCTTTGGTGGGCCTTCGATGCTAATCGCGGTGCAAAGGCAGTACCATATTCACATCGCAGGAAGTTATTGAGTCGTAGTGATGCATTGGCATCACGAGAACTCACAGAAACGAGCAAGGTCGTCGTCATCACTTAGGATCGCGTCAACGCGAAATGGAAGAGGGGTACGGAGCCAATCCTGAAAGTGATGGAAATAGGCAGGCGAAATTTACGGGACAATGTGCCCAAATTCGATTTTAGGCCTACCTCCAACGGCAACGATGGCGCGAATTACTGCAGGATTCGGCCTTCACCCCGTGACCCTATGTCACCCGCGGTTCGGGATGGCTTGAGGCGGTCCCAAGGCTTTACGGCTCAGTGCTCGGATCGTGTGGCAGTTCAAACCAGAATCGAGCCCCCGCGCCCGGAGTATTTTCGGCCCCGACCTGGCAACCCATCTTCTCAGCAATTTGATGCACGATGCTCAGGCCCATCCCCTGCCGGCGGGTCCGCACGGTGCCGACCTGACGGAACGGGATGAAGAGCATTGACATTTTGTCGACCGGAATGCCCGGGCCATAATCTTGGACCCAGAATCGTGTCCGCTCAGAACCGTGACCGACAGAGACCCCGAGCGTCACCCGTCCGCCTTGGGCGGCATGCCGCACCGCGTTGCTGAGATAATTAACCCAGATGTGCATGACCCAGGGTGGGTGACCATAGGCCGGAGGCCAGCTATCCGGCACATCCACGGTGACATGGTGCTGCTGCAGGAGGGCCGACAATTGGTCGAGCGCCTCGTCAACGATCGGCCTCATGTCGAAGACCTGCTTCGCAACGTTTAGGCGTTGAACTCCGGATAGGATAAGCAGGGAGTCAATCATGTGGGCGAGCCGGTCGGCAGCCCTCTGCGCATCATCCGTCGACTTGGTCACCGCCGGCGAAGCAGGCTGACCCTGTAGCCGGGACAACAACTCCAGCCGGAGGCTGAGCGTCGCCATTGGGTTTTTAAGGTCATGGGCCACTGTGTGTGCGAAGGCGTTTAGCTCGTCGACATGGCTCTTCCTCGCCAATTGGACCTTTATCGCATTCATTACTTCGTCTTCGGTGAACGGCTTCGGAATGTAGTCGACTGCGCCCAACTCCATCCCTCGCCGCACATCCGAACGGTCGGCCATCGCCGAGATGACGATGACGGGGATGTTCTTCAGCTCGTTATTGTTGCGGACCTGTTCGAGGAGATCGAAGCCAGTCAGCCTCGGCATGTTGATGTCGGTGATGATGAGCGCCGGCCGCGCCTGCTTGGCCTGAGTGAGTCCATCCTGTCCGTCCGCGGCCTGGATCACGTTGAAGTGGTTCAGTTCGAGGATGTCTACGAGAGAAAGCCTAATAAGCTCGTCATCCTCGACGACGAGGATGGTGAAATTGTCGGATGCGATCATAGTGGGGGGGTGGCATCCTTCTGGACCGGCAGAATCAGCGTGAAGCGGCTGCCCTGGCCTTCGACGGATTCGACCTCGATACTGCCGTCGAGGAATGTGGCCATGCGTTTTACGATACTCAGGCCGAGACCGGTGCCCTTGATCTGGCCGATATTCGAACCCCGCTCGAACGGCTCGAAGATGCGATGCAGGTCGGCCGCCGGAATGCCTATCCCTTGATCCTCGATCGTCAGCCGGATCTGTGCGTCTCCGGTCTCGATCCGCGTGATGATTTTCGTGCCTTCGGGTGAGTAGCGGACGGCGTTGCTCAGGAGGTTGGTCAGGATGTGGTGGATGACGTTGGTGTCGAGCATCGCCGGGACGCTGGCCGGCCCACAAAGCTCGAAGGCGTGTTTGTGTTGGTCGACCATTTTGATCTCCTCGATCGTTGCCTGACACAGCAGAACTAGATCGATGGTGGCTAGCCTCACTTCGAACTGGCCTTCATCGATACGATTCAGCGTGAGAATCTCATCAAGAAGTTCGGACATGCGCTGTAATGAGATGGTGATGCGGGTAAGCAGTTCGCTCTGTTTCTGCGGCGCGATTTTTGCGGCGTGTTTGACCAACAGTTCCGACGCGGTCATTGCCGCGGACATCGGCGTCCGGAACTCGTGTGAGGTTACCGAGATGAAGCGCGTCTTCATCGCCGTGAGCTGCTGCTGCCGTTCGAGCATGTCGGCGAGGTTTTTTTGGTGGTTCTTTTCAAAAGTGATGTCCGTGTGACTTCCCACCATGCGCAGTGGGCGTTGCGCTGCGTCGCGCCTAATCACCAGACCCCTGTCGAGGATCCATTTCAATGAACCGTCTTTCGCAATCATACGAAACTCAGCGTTGTAGCTAGACGTCTTGCCAGTAAGGTGGGCGTCGAGTTTTTCCAAGGTCGGACCTAGGTCCATGGGAAGCACGCGACTGGTCCACTCGGTATAACTGTTGCTGATCTCGTTTTCCGCGTACCCCAGCATCTCCTTCCATCGCCGTGAGAACATCACATTTCCGCTCTGGACGTCCCAGTCCCAAACGCCAATGCCAGAACCCTCGATCGCAAACTGCCACCGCTGCTCGCTCTGCCGTAGCTCCGAGGTCAGGTGTGCGGCCTTGTTCCGGGCAAGGCACTGGGTGTTCATGGCAAAGTACACCAATCCCGTCATTAAGCAGCTCAGTAGCGTCCCGGTGCCGAGTTCTAACCAAGCCATCGTGAAATGGCCCGAAATGTCGGCGCTACTGGTACGCGAGACAGTGATCAGCCACTTGCGGCCCGACTCGCTGATTTCAACTTTTTGCACGAGCGTTTCATCGTTCTCGGCCTGCAGGCCATGCCCGGAATGAGTGTCAAACAAATGGCGCTCCGGATCGGAGTCCTCTTGATCTGAGATAGCCACCCGGAGCTTTTTCAGTGAAATACTCTGGTTCGCCCCAAGAGTTCCGTTGATGAGGTCGTTCATCCGGTAAGGGCTGTAGACCCAGCCCACCAGCGCAGCCCGGCGCTCCGCCACTGTCTCAATGGATGTGCCCCTCCGGTAGACCGGCGCATACATCAGCGTCCCGAACTGCACATCATGCCCGTCCTCCTGCACAAGCAGGACGGGGCCGCTGAGCTTGGCCATATCCTCGTCACAGGCCGCCTGCATGGCCGCGCGACGCACCGGTTCCGAAAACATGTCGTAGCCGAAGGCTCGCAGGTTCCGCTCGGCGAAGGGCTCGAGATAGACTATGGAGCTATAGAGCGGGCGCTTGCCCTCGGGCCAGACGCGGTAGTCTGGATAACCCTCGGCCCGGATGTCCTGGATATGGCGCTCCAGCTGGTCAGGCAGTATTTTGAGCGCGTAGCCGAATCCCTGGATACCCGGCAAGGTGATTCTCAGTTGCTGCCGTCGATCGAAGATTTTCCATTCCTCCCGGGAAACATGCTCGGATGCCATCATCATGGCAGCGCCGGAGCGGAGGATTTGCCTGTGGTCCCGCATGCGCTCGCTGAGCGCAACGGCGATGGTCTCGGTTTCGTTGAGTAGGTCTTCCTTAACAACTGCGCGGGCCGTGTGCCATTCCATGCGGAAAAATAACGCCGTTGCGCCGAGGGCGACGACGAAAGTCAGCAGGGTGCACAGGCGAACGGGCCGATTGCTGAAACCGCCCTCTTGGTAGACCGCCGTGGCTAAGGTGCTCACCCCGATCCTCCCAGGAGGACTTCGCCGAGCGACCGGGACCGGTCGGCTAGGTCCGTCCACCGCGGCAGAACCAGCTCCGCCTTTGTGCCGGGCGACATTTGATTCGGTTCCAGATTGAGTTCCCCGCCCGCCAGTTCGGCCAGGCGGCTGGCGAGGGCCAGCCCCAGGCCCATGCCCTGCTGCTCGTGGATCTCGCGCCCGAACTGCCGCATCGGTCCGATGCGCTTGATCTGCTCTGGGGTCATGCCCCGGCCCTGATCGGCCACCAGGAAGCGGAATTGCTTCTGGTTCGCCCCGGCCTCCACCCGGACTGGCTCGCCCGGCCTCGAATAATGGAAGGCGTTCTCCACCAGATGCCGCAGCACCCGTTCCAGACCCGGCCCCGGCACCGCCACCGAGCCGCAAGCCAGTTTTAGGTCCAGGTCGGATCCGCGGCCGCAATCCTGCGCGATCAGGCGGAACTGCCGCGCCAGCCCATCCTCGGTGACCAGCGACTCGGTCCAGCCCCGATCGTCCTGGTTCCGCCGCTGACCGGCGACGAGTTCGTACTCCGCCCATAGGCTGAGGTCCTCTGCCAATCGCAGCAGACGCTGTCCCGACTTGCCGATATTGCGTCCGTAATCGGCGAGTTCGCAAGTCGACAGAGCCTCGCCTGACTCCGCGATTTGGACGAGGAGGTCGGCGTAACCGATGATGCCCGTCAAGGGCGTGCGGAGCTCGTGCGGAAGCACGCGCGAGAGGAACCGCTGATTGCCGCGGGTGATCTCATCGACAAATTCAGCCCGCTCTAGGCGCAGTTGCAGCGTCCGCAACAGGTCCTCGGTCTTGAACGGCTTGGCCAGGTAGTCGTCCGCACCCAGTGACATGCCCATGCGCAGTTCGTCGGAACCAGTCCGGGCAGACATCACCACAAAGGGCATCATGTGCCAGACTGGCGAACGCCGCACAGTGCGCAGAAGTTCGAGCCCATCCACCCGCGGCATCACCACGTCACTCAGGACCAGGTCAGGAACGCATCGCCTCATTTCATCGAGCGCGGCCAGCCCATCCGGGCATGGCAGCACCTCGTATCCGGCCGTTTCCAGCGCCAGTGCGGTAACCTCCCGGATGGATTCGTCATCCTCCACAAGAAGCACGGAGCGGGTTTTGGCTGTCATCGGTGAAGCGGCGGAATCCGACTCGGAAGTTCGAGGTAGTTTGTGGCCGCCGGCGTCACCGTCAGTCCGACCTGGGCCGCAAAATCGCCGGTGCGGTTGTGGTAGACAAACAGACCTAGGCGGGAGACAAGCCCATGCATTTCGGCCTGGTTTTTAAGTCCGAAGCGATCAGCCAACCGATAGGTGATCTTGTAGATAGCAGCCTTCCGGTCCTTCTCCTTTGTGCTGCGCTGTGTACGGCGACCATCCGGCAAA
>CAZFHG010000197.1:0-6594 GCA_964518665.1 uncultured Opitutaceae bacterium
GCAGGAGAAAGAGAAAGATTAAGAGAACGAGAAAGATTTGAATTCAGTGCGCGCAAAAAAGGCGGGGATCGGAATCCCCGCCCTACAAATTAAAGGCAGCCGCGTCGGCTAGCCGTAACCCCCGGCGTTATTTCTCCCCGAGCAATTCCTTCTCGAGGTGATGGTCGAGATAGAAGCTGCCGCCGCCACATGAGGCACGCTCGACCTTGGCGACCATCTTCTCGCCCCAGGCCTCTTCCTCCACCTGCTCGTTGATGAACCACTGGAGCATCATCTGCACCGGGTAATCGTTGTGCTGCAGTGCGGCGGCATAGGCGGCATTGATGCCCGCGGTGTTGGTCCGCTCGAGTTCGAGGGCCGTCCGGGCGACGTCGATCAGGCTGGGAAATTCGTGCCGGGGGGCCGGCAGGGCGCCGATGCGCGGCAGCACGCCACGATCCACGAGGTGCGCGAGCAGCTTGCCCGCATGCTCCCGCTCCTCGCCCGCCTGACGGTGGAAGAACTTGCCGAAGCCGTCCCAATCCTTCACCTGGCACCAGTAGGCCATGGCGAGGTAGCAATTGGCGGCGTAGAGTTCGTGCGTGAGCTGTTTTTCAATGGCTTCAACGACGGCGGGGACGGGTATGCTCATAGGGATGGTTGTTAAGCTGGGGTTGGCCGTGGCGGCCTTGGTTCAAGGCAATCGCAGAGCCGGGGGTTGTCAAACCCGGCAAGCGATGGCGGTGAAAATGAATCCGTGGAAAAATCGAAAGACATTGCCGGTCACAGAACCGAACCGGTTGGAACGCTAATCTTCGCTAATCATCGCTAATCCAGACCTGTTCAGAATTTGCGAAGATTAGCGTTCCACTCAGTGTTTTGAAGACCGCTCCACCGCATCCTCGCGTCTCCTCGCCTGGCATCTGCAGAGTTGCGAACCTATCGTTTCCGCCCGATACCATGGAACTCCTCAAATTCGCCGTATGAAGCGCTCTCTTTTGTGCACACTCTGTCTGTTGCTCGCTGGTCTCCTCAGCAGTTGTGAGCGCCCGCCAGCACCGGCGGAGCACGTCGCACCGACCCACCACCACACCGCGCCGCACGGCGGAGTCCTCGTCGAGGTCGGTTCGCATCAGTTCAATCTCGAACTCCTGCACGATGCCGCGAACGGCACGCTCACACTCTACACGCTCGACGCCCACGCCGAGAACTTCGTCCGCACCGCGATGAGGGCGATCGATGTCACCCTCCACGCCGGCGGCCAGATTCGTTCCCTCACCCTAAAGTCGGTCGCCAACCCCGCCACCGGCGAAACCGTCGGCGCGACGTCGCAATACGAAGTCCAGGACGATTGGTTGAAGGCCAGCGGCGAGATTTCCGGCATCATCACTGAGCTCGATTTCAACGGCACGAAGTTCTCCGGCATCCCATTCGCCAGCACGAAGCATTGATCCGTCCTTGTAAGCTTCCCTCTTGATGCCAGTGCACGCCGCCGTGGCCGCCAATGGCACAGGGCCCTTGACGCCTGCTTGCCGCTATCCCAGATATGCGGGCCAGCCCCCGGCACACCCCATCCGACGTGAAGTTACCACCCGCGCTTCAATCCGGCTTGTTTGGTCATGCGAAACAAAGAGCAATGTCAGTGCTGGCGGTTTGCCTGTCGGCCACCTGGGCTGCAACCGCCCTCGCCCAGGCCGCCCCACCCCCGCAGACCTTCGTCGCCGACATCGGGGCCGCGCCGCTCAGGGCCCCGCTGACCGCGGACTTTGCCCCCGGAGCAACCTTCACAATGGAAGGTTGGTTCTATCTCAACGCACGCACCCCCGCCATCTGGCTGATGGGCAAAGGCCTGGCCTCCACCGGCGACGATCCCTACCTGTCGTTCAGTCTCCTTCTTGATCCCAGCGGGTCACAATTGAACTTCAGCACCACCACCGGCGCGGCCGGAAGCAAGCGGGATATCACGAGCCCGACGGTCTTTCCGCTCAAAACGTGGACCCATGTCGCCGCCGTCCTGGATAACGGGGTGATGAGGTTACTGATCAACGGCACAGAGGTCGCCACCGGCACGGCTGCCGGGACACCCTTGTTCGCTCCGAACGTGCCGCTCGGAATCGGAATCGCCTATATGGCAGATGGCAGCACGTACTTCCGGGGTTTCCCCGGATATGCCCGGCAGGTGCGTTTCTGGAACGTCGCCCGCACTGCGGCCCAGATTGCGGCGGCCATGACTGAATCGCTCCCGGGTGATGCGACCGGGCTCGTCGCCGCCTGGCCGCTGGACGAGAGCAGCGGGACCACGGCGCGGGACATCAGCGGCGCCAACCGGGCTCTTTCGACCAGCGGCATTGTGGCCGTGCAATCATCCGTACTGGCAGCGGGACCGTTTTTCGCTGAACAAACTCCCACGCCGGTCGTGCTCCAGTTCTTTACCAACAGTGTGCTCACGGACTTCGATTCCGACGGTGACAAGGACCTCGTCGTCTTTGATGTCTCCCCATCCACCATCCCGGAAACACGCACGCCGGTCCGGGCCTACCGGAACGATGCGGGCAATTTTATCGAGGTCACGGGTTCGGTCCTCGGCAATGTGACCATGGTGGGGCCGAACTATCCCATCTTGGCCGATTTCAATGGCGACGCGCTGCCGGATCTATTTGTCGCGGACTTTGGTACCGACCACATCCCATGGCCAGGCGGGCAGGCGAAAATCCTCATCCGGACGCCGGGTGGACAACTCGTGGACGAGTCGGCCACCCGGCTGCCGCAGCATCCATGCAACACGCACAGCACCACCGCCGCGGACATTGATGGAGACGGCGACCTCGATATCTACATGGGCAACATCGGCGGGAGCGCTCCCAATGGCGGCCCTCTGATCTTGCTGAATGACAGCCAAGGTAATTTTGCCGAGGCAACGGACCGGCTTCCCGCGGATATCGCCAATCGCGAGTCGAATCATGTCTACACGGGGTCCCACCTTGTCGATGTGAACGGCGATGGCTTTCCGGACCTTGTGCTCGGCGGCACCCAGAACGAAATGCTGATGAACGATGGGACGGGTCATTTCGTGCGTGATCCACAATTCGTCCTGCCCCCCCGGCTGTTCAGCGGGGTTGCCCTCACGACTTCCATCGAATCCGCCGACTTCAACGGCGACGGCAAACCCGACCTGCTCCTCGCCACCACGGGGGGGTCACACCAGATGCCGGATGGATCGATCACGGTGGGTTATTCCGCCGCCCGCCTGCAGCTTTTGCTTAACCGCGGTGACGGCACCTTCACCGACGCGACGCCCACGGCCGGCTTCACGTGGACCGCCGACGAGTATTGGGTGATCCGGCCGCGGATCGTCGATATCAATGGCGACGGTCACCCTGACATTTTCCCGGAAGTGGGCATGGCTCCCCCCCGGACCGTGGGTGCCCGTATTTTTCTCAACCGCGGGAACGGCCAGTTCGTTGACGCCACGGCGGCCTACCGCGTGCCATCCGACGCGGGCTATGTCGACGCCGCGGATTTCGACCTTGATGGCCGGATCGACCTGATCACGGCCACCCAGACCGCCATCGCGTCGGCACGGAACATTCAACCGCTCAGCCTGGAAGTTTTCTCTTTAGGCAACCAGCCGCCCGCCTTCACCGAACAACCCGAATCGCGGACAGTCGGGGCCGGCAGTGCATGCACTTTCATGGTGGCGGTGAGCGGTTACCCGGCACCGGCCTTCCAGTGGAGGAAGAACGGCGTGGATATCGTCGGCGCGACCAGCGGTACCTACACCGTCACGCAGGCGATCCCGGACGATGCCGGCATCTATACGGTCGTCGCCACCAACGCCTCTGGTTCCGTGAGCAGTGCCGGGGCCGTGTTGACCGTCTTCGCACCACCAGCACAGCCCTACGTTGCCGCCATTGGCACTTCACCCTTGAAGGCGCCCGCGACGGTCGCTTTTGCCCCCGGCGACGCGTTCACCATGGAAGGTTGGATCTATTTGCCCGCCATCTCGACCACCTACGCCCATCTGATGGGCAAGACTTTTGACCCTGCCAACACGGACCCGTATCAGTCCTTTGCGCTGCAACTGACACCGGGCAATACGATTGCCCTGAACATATCGGACGGCACGCCCGGCAGTTTTCGTTATTTGCCCCATCCGACGGTGATACCCGCGCGGACTTGGACGCACGTTGCCGCCGTGGCAGGAGGAGGTTTGATCAAAATATACGTCAACGGGGTGCTGGGCGGCATGAATCCAAGTCCAGGCGCGCCTCCCAATCAGCCAGACGTGCCCTTCGCGCTCGGCTTGGCCTACTACGCCAATGGCACATCCAACAACATCCCGTTCCCGGGCTACGCGCGCCAGGTGCGATTCTGGAATGTGGCGCGCACCGCCGAACAAATCCAGGCTGCGATGGGTGAAGCATTGCCGACCGATGCCGCCGGACTCGTCGCCGCCTGGCCGCTGGACGAATCGAGCGGCACCACCGCCCGGGACATCAGCGGGCATGGTTATGCCCTGACCGTGGCGAGTGGCGCGATTGCCTCCGTCCGGACTGCGTTCATTGATGCCCAGCCTTTCTTCGCCTCGACCACAACCGCGGTCACTGACGGCTCACTTACTTACCTCCGGGATGCCCAGCTGATCGATTTCGACTCGGACGGAGATCAGGACCTCGTGATCTGGCAGATTGGCCCTCCGCTGGATCCAAACACCAATCCTCCCAACCTCCAACCGCTCCGCGCCTTCCGCAACGTCAACGGCATCATGGTAGAGGCGACCGCCACCGTACTGGGCACCGTCAATATGATCTGGCCGCGCCATTCCTACGTCGGGGACTTTAACGGCGACGGCAAGGCGGACCTGCTGATTGCAGATACCGGCACCGACCTGTGGCCCTTGCCCGGTGGCCAGACGAAACTGCTCATCCAAAGCAACGACGGTCGGCTCTTGGACGAGACCGCCATCCGGCTGCCGCAGCATTCTGCCTACACGCACAGCATCACGGCCGGGGACATTGATGGCGACGGCGACCTCGACATCTACATGGGCAACACCAATGGCGGCGACCCGGCCATCGGGCCCCGTTTCTACATCAACAACGGCTCGGGTTATTTCACGGATGACACGGCACGCATTCCGGCGGACATCTCCAATCGCGACTTCAACCAAATCTACCTCTGGTGCCTGCTGCAGGATGTCAACGGCGACACCCATCCTGACCTCGTGCTTGGGGGATGGAATGGTGCACCCATCAACGCCATCCTCGTAAACGACGGCACGGGGCACTTTGTTCGCGATGCCAACTATGTACTGCCCCCGAAGCTGTTTGGCGCCAACGGCCAGACGACCGACATCACGAGCGGCGACTTCAATGGTGACGGGAAACCCGACCTCATCATGACCACGACGGACCAGTACACCGCCGCCGGCATGCAGATCCTGCTCAACCACGGCAACGGCCTCTTCACCGATGAAACCGCCACTTCCGGCATCGCCTGGACCAACCAGGACAAGTCGGTCATCTGGTCGCGCATCCTGGATTTCAATGGCGACGGCCGGCTGGACATCATCGCGACGGTTTCGGTAACCGATTCCTACGGGGCATATGCCGGGACCAAGCCCCGGATCTTTCTGAATGTAGGCGATGCCCATTCGATCCAGTTTGTTGACGCGTCGGCCGCCTATGCGACGCCGGGTGGGTTTCCGGTCGCCTTCCTCGCGTCGGACTACGACCTGGATGGAAAAATCGACCTGATGGCGGTCAGCAACAGCGCGGTGATTGTCGACCGTAGCCTGAAGCTGCTCAACCCGGGCTTGTTCGTCGACGTGACCGCCCCAGTCATCACCGCCCACCCCGGCAGCCAATCGGTGCCTGGCGGTGCAGATGTGACCCTCAGTGTAACTGCGACCGGTGAGTTTCTAACCTATCAGTGGTACCTGGACGGCCTGACCATCGGTGGTGCCTCTTCCTCAAGTTACGCAATCTCTGCCATGCAGGCAGTCAATGTCGGCAGCTACACGGTGGTGGTGCGAAATGCAGCCGGCAGCATCACTTCCAACGCCGCCATGCTGGAATTGGCCCTGACCGGCTATGCCGCATGGCAGCAGTCAAATTTCACCGCCGATGAGCTGAACCAGCCGGATAAGAGCGGGCCCGGCGCCGTCTACGCGAACGACGGCTGGACGAACCTGCTCAAGTACGCTCTCGGGCTTGAGCCCAAGCAACCCGTGACCACCGGCCTGCCCGTGGTCGGCACGACGGCCACCGAGTGGTACTTCGATTACACGCGACCGGCGGACCGGGCGGACCTTGCCTACGCAGTGGAGGTTTCCACCAACCTGGTGAACTGGTCGTCCTCGGGCGTATCGCATACGCGCACCGCCATCGGCGCCACGGAGACTTGGCGCGCAACCGTCAGCTTGGGTTCGCCCACCGTTTATTTCCGTCTGAAGATCACCCAATTGTGACGCGGCTTTGGGCCTGACCCCAATCCCCACCCGGCGCTTGCGTCACCGCGCGTGGCGGATTCAGTTGGACCCTCGCATGTCCGCCATCCCTGTCACCGTCCTCACCGGCTTCCTCGGCGCCGGCAAGACCACGCTCCTCAACCGCA
>CAZFHG010000198.1:0-6524 GCA_964518665.1 uncultured Opitutaceae bacterium
GCGTCAAGGTCGGACGCGAGACCTGGCCGGTCGTCGGCGTGTTTGCCGCCGGCGGGGGTGTCGCCGAGTCGGAGGTCTGGAGCGACGCGAAGGTCCTGCAGGCGGCCTACAACCGCGGCGAGTCGTTCCAGTCCGTCTATGTGCGGCTGAACTCGGCCGGGGCGTTCCAGGAATTCAAGGATGCCCTCACCGCCAACCCGCAACTCAGCGTGAAGGTTCTGCGCCAGTCGGACCACTACGCCGAGCAATCCACAGCCATGATGCAGTTGATCACCACGCTGGGCTACCTCATCGCCTTCCTCATGGCCGTCGGCGCGGTCTTCGGGGCATTGAACACGATGTACAGCGCGGTTGCGGCGCGCACCCGGGAAATCGCCACGCTGCGCGCCCTCGGTTTCGGCCGCGCCGCCGTGGTCATCGCCTTGATGATGGAGTCGCTGGTCCTGGCACTGGCCGGTGGCGCCGTCGGCGCCGGTTTGGCCTATGTCGCCTTCAACAATTTCCACGCCGCGACGATCAACTGGCAGAGCTTCAGCATGGTCGCCTTCGCCTTTGCCGTCACGCCGGCGCTGCTGGTGCAGGGCATCTTCTGGGCCACGGGTATCGGCCTGATCGGCGGCCTGCTGCCCGCCCTTCGTGCCGCCCGGCTGCCGATCGCCGCGGCGCTGCGCGAATTGTGATCACTTTCCATCTGTGAACTGGCGCGACTTTGAACCCCTCTGGAAACGCCAGCCGCCGCCCCTCGGGGCCGAAGCCAACCTGGCCGATCTTCAAGCCACCTTTGCCGCCCAGCATCGCCAGTTGGCCACCACGCTCCTCGTGCGTGACTGGGCCGAGGCCGGCGCCGGACTGCTCGGCTGCATTGTGCTGGGCATCATCTGGCGGAAGCTGGGTGCGGCCGGCTGGCCCATCGGGCTGGCGATGGGGCTGATTCTTGGGATCAGTGCGGTTTACATTTACCAACGCCTCCAGTCCCGGAAGCTTTGGGATGACGCGAGCGCCTCCATGCTCGCCCAGGTCGAGGCCGACCTCGCCGTGCTGCGGCAGCAACGCCGCCTGCTGGCCATGATCTGGGTGTGGTACCTCGGACCCATTTTGGCCGCCATCCTGATCGTCCACTTCACCTTCGTGTTGCAAACCCCGTCGTGGAATCCGCTGCGCGATCCGGTCTTCGGCGCGGGCTTCGTCGGCTTCTACGTGCTTTGCATCGGGTTTGTATGGTTCATCAACCGTCAGACCGGCCGGAAACAGCTCGAGCCGCGGATCGCGGAGTTGGAGAAGTTGCGTAGCGCGGAGCTTTAGCCCGCGCTTTTACCTCACACCGGCGTCAAGCTCTCCCGAACCAGTGCCGGCTGAAGACCGGCACTACGAACCTGAATCCTCGTCATCGACCGTGGCACTGGTCGGACCCGTGGTGTCCTTTAGGCCGTAGGGCTTAAACCACGGTGACAGAGCCCGTCGCCCCTCCTTGCCGCTTGCCTGCACTGCCGGCACCCGCACTCTCGCCTGACCGCTCTTCCTCATGGCTCAAACCCAGCCGACCCCTGCCGGAGCCCCCGCTCCGGTCAATGACAACGCCGCCGACCACCCGATTTTCGTGGACGGCTTCAAGGGCACTCCCGCCGAGATCGAGCGACAGTGGTATGAAAAGGTCTACCTCGGCCGCGGCGACCGCATGCCCCAGCTCACCCTGCGCGCGGTGATGATGGGCACGATCCTTGGCGGCATCCTGTCCCTCACCAACCTCTACGTCGGCCTCAAGGCCGGCTGGGCCTTCGGGGTGGCCATCACCGCGTGCATCGTCTCGTTCACCACCTGGAACCTGTTGCGCAGGATCGGGATTGCCCGTTCGCCGATGACCATTCTCGAGAACAACTGCATGCAATCGACCGCCAGCGCGGCGGGTTACTCGACCGGCGGCACCCTCGTGTCCGCATTTTCGGCCTACATCATGCTTAACAACCAGTCGCTGCCCGTCTGGCAGATGCTGGCCTGGGTCTTCATCCTGGCCGTCCTCGGTGTCACCATGGCGATCCCGATGAAGCGGCAGATGATCAACACCGAGCAACTGCGCTTTCCCACCGGCATCGCCGCCGCCGTGACATTGCGCACCCTGTATTCGGAAGGGAAAAAGGCCGTCAATTCCGCCCGCGCCCTCACCATCGGCGGCGTGGCCGCCGCCGTCAGCCAGTTTTGGGCGGATGGCCTGCACCTCGTCAGCGCCAAGCTCGCGCCCTTCGGCCTCGGCGCGATTTTCGGCAAACTCAACGCCGCCACCTTCGGCTCGGCGTGGATCGGCCGCACGGTGTTTTTCCATTGGGACCCGATCTTCATCGCCGGCGGCGCCTTGATGGGACTGCGGGCCGGGGCGAGCATGCTTCTGGGCGGCACCCTCTGCTGGGTCGTGTTTGTGCCGATCATGCAGGCGAACGGCACCATCACGGGCACCGGGTTTCGCGAGATCGTGCAGTGGACGCTCTGGGGCGGGGTCAGTTGCATGGTCACTTCGGGCCTGCTTTCCTTCTTCATGCAATGGCGCAGCATCGTCGCCGCCATGGGTTCGCTGCGCAAGATGCTCGCGCGCAAGGACGCGACTGAAGCCGTTGATCCCCTCGCCGCCATCGAGACTCCGATGTCGTGGTTTTTCATCGGGCAGGGCCTTTCACTGGTCGTGGTGTGCTGGCTGGGCAAGGTCAGCTTCGGGATGCCTTACTGGCAAAGCGCCCTCGCGGTCATCATCACGTTTTTCCTCGCCCTGGTCGCCTGTCGCGTGACCGGTGAAACCGATACGACCCCGATCGGCCCCATGGGCAAGGTCACGCAACTGCTCTTCGGCGCGATCAGCCCCGGCAACATGAACGTCAACCTCATGAGCGCCAATATCACGGCCAGCGCGGCCACGTCCTCGGCGGACCTGCTGACCGACCTGAAAAGCGGCTACCTGTTGGGGGCCAATCCGCGCAAACAGTTCCTCGCCCAGTTCGCCGGCATCTTCATGGGCACGGCGGCCACGGTGCTCGCCTTCCGGGTGTTGGTGCCCAATGCCTCGGTGCTTGGGACCGACCAGTTCCCCGCCCCCGCCGCCCAGACGTGGCGAGCCGTGGCCGTGGCCCTCAGTCGGGGCATTGAAGCACTTGAGCCGGTCAAGGTCTGGTCGATCGTCATCGGCGGCCTGCTTGGCATCGTCCTTGTCGTGCTGCCCAAGTGGCTGCCGAAACAAAAGGAGTGGATTCCCTCCCCCGCCGCCTTCGGCATGGCCTGGACCTTCCACTGGTATTACGGCATGCTGTTTTGCCTGGGCTCGATCATCGGCCGCATCATCGAAAAACGGAATCCCGCCCTGTCCGAAGCCTATACGTGGCCGGTCGCGTCCGGCATCGTGGCTGGCGGCTCGCTGATGGGTGTGCTGCTCGTGTTCTGGGAGAACGGCCCGGAAATGCTGCGGCAATTCCTCGGCGGCTGAAATTGAAAGTCCCGATTTTGTAGGGGCGCACCTCGTGTGCGCCCTCGTGCCTCATTCGCGGACGTAGCCTGCAAGGCGCAGTCAAGCTGCGCCCCTACATGCCGCCGCATGCTCCGCCGCACTGTATTAGACCGTCTCCCCGCCGCCTAAGCCCGACTCACATCGGCTGGAACTGCCGGGTTGGACGTTGAGTCGTTTCAAGTGCTGCGATTGGTTGTGTGCTGTAGACCTATCGCCATGCACGTCATCACCGCCAAAGCCCAGCTCAGTCCGAATGTGACGCGTCTCGACGTGCAGGCGCCCCGCATCGCCGAGATCCGCCAGGCCGGCCAGTTTGTCATTGTGCGTCGCGGCGAGGGGGCCGAACGCATTCCCCTGACCATCGCCGACTCCGATCCGGTCGCCGGCACGATTGCTCTGGTAATCCAGGCCGTGGGCAAGAGTACGCGCGAGTTGGTGGCCTTGGAGCCGGGGCAGGCCATCCAGGACATCGCCGGACCCCTGGGCCATCCCACGGAGCTCATCCGGCAGGGTCATGCCCTCTGTATCGGTGGCGGCGTGGGTACGGCAGTCGTCCATCCGATTGTCCAGACTCTCGCCCGCCACAAGGTGCGGGTCACCAGCATCATCGGCGGCCGCGCGAAGGAATGGGTGATTTTTGAACCGGAACTGCGCCGCTTCGGCGAAGTGGTGGTGTGCACCGATGACGGTTCCTATGGCCGCAAGGGTTTCGTGACCCAGGCGGCGGCCGATCTGCTGGCCGCGGGTGGCATCGACATCGTGTACGCCGTCGGGCCGGTCCCGATGATGCGAGCTGTCGTCAACCTGACGCTCCCCTTGGGCGTGCGCACGATCGTCTCGCTGAACCCGCTGATGGTTGACGGCACCGGCATGTGCGGCGGCTGCCGCGTGAGCATCGGCGGCAAGGATTTCTTTGCCTGCGTGGACGGACCGGAGTTCGACGGCCACAAGGTTGATTTTGATCTGCTGGCCGACCGCCAGACCTCCTACCGCGAATTCGAACAGGCGGCCAACGCCTGCGGTCCCGCTGGCTGCCGCGTCGGTCTCACCCATGCCTGACTTTCCCGCCGTGCCCACACTCGCCAAACGCCTCACGCCCAAGGAACGCCTCCAGCTGCCGCGGCAGTCCATGCCCGCGCAGGACGCCGAGCAGCGCCGGATCAATTTCTCGGAGGTCAACCTGGGCCTGCCGGAAAAGTTCGCCCTCATCGAGGCTGACCGCTGCCTGCAGTGCAAAAATCCGCGCTGCATGGAAGGCTGCCCGGTCGGCGTCAACATCCCGCGCTTCCTCGACCTGCTCTCGCAGGGCAACCTGCCCGAGGCCGCCCGGTCACTGCTCGGTGACAACGCCCTGCCCGCCATCACCGGCCGCGTTTGCCCGCAGGAAATCCAATGCGAGTGCGTGTGTGTGCGCGCCAAAAAGGGCGAGTCGGTCGCCGTCGGTCACCTGGAGCGGTTTGTCGCCGACTGGGCCCGAGATCATCCCGAAGCCGTGCCGGTCAAGGTCGCACCGCCGACCGGACGCCGGGTCGCCATTGTCGGTTCCGGCCCCGCGGGCCTGACCGCCGCCGGCGAACTGGCGCGCCGTGGCCACGATGTCACGGTTTACGAGGCTCTGCACCGGCCGGGCGGAGTCCTGGTCTATGGCATCCCGGAATTCCGCCTGCCGAAGCAGATCGTCGACCAGGAGGTCGAGCGGCTCTGCCGTTCGGGCGTGAAGATCGAATGCAATGTCGTGATCGGACGCACCTACACGGTGCCCGAGTTGCAGGAGCGGTTTGACGCGGTGTTCATCGCCAACGGCGCCGGCCTGCCGGTGTTCATGGGAATCCCGGGCGAAAACCTGAAGGGCGTCTACACCGCCAACGAATACCTGACCCGCGTGAATCTCATGGCCGCGTTCAACCCCGACGCCGACACGCCCGTGATGCGGCCGCGCTGCGCCGTGGTGGTCGGCGGCGGCAACGTCGCGATGGACGCCGCCCGCACCGCCCGCCGTCTGGGCGCCGAGAGGGTTGTAATTGTTTACCGCCGTACCAAGGCCGAGATGCCGGCCCGGCTGGAGGAACTGCACCATGCCGAGGAAGAGGGCATCGACTTCGAGTTGCTCGCTGCGCCGCTGGAGATTCTCGGCACCGACCGCCGGTGGGTCAGCGGCCTGCGCTGCGTGCGCATGCGCCTGGGCGAACCCGACGATTCCGGCCGCCGCCGTCCCGTGCCCATCCCCGGATCGGAATTTGTCATCGAGTGCGACATGGTTGTCAGCGCCCTCGGCACGCGCGCCAACCCGCTCCTCACCGCCACGTGCCCCGATCTCATTTTGGACAAACGCGGCAATGTCGTCATCGACCGCTCCGGCATGACCAGCGTGCTCGGCGTGTTTGCCGGCGGCGACATCGTGCGCGGCGCCGCCACGGTCATCCTGGCCATGGGCGACGGCAAACGGGCCGCCAAGGCGATCGACCGGTATCTTGAGGCACTGCCGGCGCCGGCTTAGCTAGCCCCATCCCGCGCGACGACCAGATCCCAATCTTTCTCTTTCCTCTTTATCTTTCTCTTTCTCCCGCCGGAGGCGCGCCCGGAATAATCGTTCTCGTTCTCGCGTCCATCGGTTCGAGAACGATTACGAGAACGAGCACGATGGGGATGGACCCGATCCTCCTGACGAAAGAGAAAGATAAAGAGGAAAGAGAAAGAAAACTGCCGACTACGCCGCAAGGCTCTTGAACTCGGCCACGACCCCCTGCAACGAAGCCTTGGCATCACCGTAGAGCATGCGGGTGTTGGGCAGCAGAAAGAGCTGGTTCTCCAGGCCGGAGAAGCCGGTACCCTTGCCGCGCTTGAGACAGATGACGGTGCGGGCCTCGTGCGCGTTGATGATGGGCATGCCGTAGATGGGCGAAGTCTGGTCGCGCGCGGCGGCGGGATTCACCACGTCGTTGGCACCGATGACGATGGCGACGTCCATCGTGGGCATCACCGGGTTGATCGCGTCCATCTCGATCAATTGCTCGTACGGCACGCTGGCTTCGGCCAGCAG
>CAZFHG010000199.1:0-6521 GCA_964518665.1 uncultured Opitutaceae bacterium
CGAACGATTGCGACCGAGGGCGGTCGCGCTCCCAACGCCCAGCCTCAGCGCGCTCCGCGCTCCGCCGTGGGCGGACGGCCGTAGGCCTTGCGATAGTCGCGCGAAAATTCGTGCACGCGGCCGTAGCCTACACGCCAAGCGATTTCGGTCATGTTCAGTTCGGAATACAGCACCAGGCCGCGGGCGAGGCTCAGTCGGATCTGCTTCAAGCGCTTCATGGGGGCCAGCCCCACGGCTTCGCGGCAGGCACGCGCCAGGGTGTTGGGGCTGCGGCCGGAATGGGTGCAGAGTTCATCCAGCGTGAGGGTGCGTTCGATATTCTGCCGGGCCCATGACTCCACTTCCCACCACAGTTTGCCGGCAGGGGTGGAGGGCGGCCGGTTGGCTCCGTGGGCGTCGAGCCCGGCGATGAGCGTGAGCAAGTGTGCCTGGCAAAGGCAGTCGCGCTGCCAGGAAGGCGGCCGGGACCAGGCGGCGTGCAATTCGGCGAAGGTCTTTTGCAACGACTTCAGGCCCGGCACCAACCGCTGGGCGAAATCAGGCGGACACAGGGTCGGCGCGGCAAAGTTCACCGAGTAGTAAATCCACGGCGCGCGCAGGACCCGGCCCTCGACCCATTCGTCCTCATGGTACCAGACCGCGGTGCCGGGCGTCAGGTGCTGGCGGCGGCCGTTGCAGGTCTGCTCCACTTCGCCGGCGACCACGAGGTGGAGCAGATGGCCGGGCAGGGAAGTGGCCGTGAAGGCAAACCCCTGCGGCCGGCGTTCAAAGCGTTCGACCAGCCGGATGCTCTCGATGGGGGACGGACCGGCGGCCGGGAGGATGGGCATGGCGAGAATTGCTAAACATTACCGGCTGCCAGCTAAAGACGAATCGGCGACGGCCTGCTAGGCTGGCTCCACACACCTATGAAAAGCCCCGCTTCCGCCCCGCTGTCCGCCCGCTATGAACGTGACGGCTTCGTCGTCATCCCCGATCTGCTCAGTGCCGAGGAATGCGACAGGCTCAAGCGCGAGGCCCGCGACGTGCTCGACCATCACGCCAAGCCGGGCTCGTCCGTCTACGTGCATGTCGCCGTGGTGAACCCGGCCTTCCGCGCGTTGGCCGAGGATCCCCGCATCGTGGAGGCGTTGCAGAAGGTCATGCCGCAGGGGGTGATGTTCCTCAGCGACAAGATCGTCTACAAGGCGCCCGACAAGACCTTCCCGACGCCGTGGCACATCGACTGTTTCTACTGGCGCAACACCCGCCCGAAGCTCTCGGTCTGGATCCCGCTCGATGACGCGTCGGCCGAGAACGGCACGCTCACGGTCGTGCCGGGCAGCCACAAGAAGGACTGGCGCATGGTCAAGATGGGCCTCCCGAGCGGCGATTTCCAATACGAGATCGACGGCGGCGAGTGGCGCGAGGGCGACGTGGTGACCTGTTCGATCAAACGCGGCACGGCCATCATTTTCTCCGACCGCCTCGTGCACGGATCCACCGCCAACACCGCCGGCAAGGACCGCTACGCCATCATCAGCACCTACCACGCCCCCGCGGCCGACGAGCCCTTCGACCTGGATTTTCCTGCGCGCAAGGTGCTGGTGCCGACGGCGTGAGGGTGGCCAACTGTAGGAGCGGCTTTATGCCGCGATTGGAAGCGCAAACTCGCGGCCTTTGCCGACTAGGGCGCGTCTTCAGGCCTATCTCATCCGCTTTATCATCCATCTTCTGCGATCCGTGGCAGGTGACAAAACACAGGCTCGTAAGGTAGCGGGCTCGCAATAGGTTGACTCGTCGATGAGCACCGCTCCTGCCGCCACCTATCTGCTCGGTGTCGCGACCTGCGACGTGACGCCGCCCGTGGGCACCATGCTCTCGGGCTTCGGTTCCCGCCGGACGCCCTCCACCGGCTGCTACCTCCCTTTGCGGGGCAGCGTCACAGCTCTGACCAATCGTGCAACGGGCGTGACCGCGTTGATCGTGAGCGTCGAGTGGCTCGGTTTCTACAACCGTACCGCCGGAGTGCGCGCCCTACTCGCGGCCGCCACCGGTGTGCCGGCCGATCATATCCTGCTCCTCGGCACACACACGCATTGCGGTCCGGCTGTAGCCCGTCGCACCGCAGGTGATTGCTGGGAAGATACGGATGAAAAGTTTCTCGCCGCAGCCTTTGCCCGGCTGGCCGAAACCGCCCAAGCCGCGCTGGCCGGCCGTGAGCCGGTGACTCTGCACAGCGCGACCAGTTGGTGCGGATTCGCCTATTCGCGCCGCAAGCCCGACGGCAAGGGCGGGATCACCTGGGCGCCGACCCTCGACGCGCCGCACGACCACGCCGTGCCGCTGCTGCGGTGCGACGATATGAGTGGCAAGGTGAAGCAGCTCTTCTTCGGTTACGCGTGCCACCCGACCTCCAGCGGCCCCATCCTTGAGATCGGCGGCGACTATCCGGGCTTCGCCCGCACTGAGTTGGAGAAAAACCTCAATGGTCCCGCGACGTTTCTGCTCGGTTGCGCCGGTGACCAGAAACCGTGGCGCCCCGTGGCGGGTGAGCCGACGTTCCCATGCTATCCCCTGTCCGAAATTGCCGAGTTGGGCCGTGATCTGGCCGGAGCGGTGCAGCGGGAACTCCAGTTTGGCCGGTGGCAGGCGGTGACCGGTCCGCTCCGGGTGCGCAGCCGCACCATGGAACTGCACACCGTCGTACTCCCCCGCGCCGACTACGAGGCCATGCGCGGCTCGGAGAATAAATTCTTCGACCATTGGGCGAGGCTCAACCTCGCTTACCTCGACCGCGGCGAGCATCCACCGACTGCGCTGCCCTTTGAAATCCAGACGATTTCCCTCGGCGGATCGTGGGTGCTGATCGCGATGGCCGGAGAGATCAATGTGGAGTATGGCCTGCGCCTGCAGAGGGAACTGGGCGGCCGTTTTGCGCAGGTCTGGCCGGTCGGCTACGCCAACGAAATCCTCGGCTACGTGCCCTCCGAGCGGCAGATACCGGAGGGCGGCTACGAGGTCATCGGCAGCAATATGTACATGGGACGGACAGGTCCGTTCGAATCGGGTACGGAAGAGAAGATCATCAATGCGATCAGGGAAATGCTGGAGGATTGATCAACATGCCCGGGATACAGACTAACGACCGCACCCACCCGACGAAATGATCGTGTTGGTTAGGGCCGTGGATTTCAGGGCCCTGGCCGCCGAGATGGTCGATCCGCCCCGCGGCGGACGCGAAAAGGGCAAACTTGCGATCCTGGCGAAACGTCCGGCCACTGCGGCCGATGGAGGATTACAGCATTTGTGACGGAGCCAAAAGCAGGTCAGGTCGACCTGCCAAATAAACGTCACACTGCGTCTTTGGGTAGGGCCCGGCCTCCGGACGGGCCGAGATTCATGCGCCTACCGAGCCGCCCCTCCGGAGGCCGGGCGCTACCTTTGCCGACTAGACCGCCACGAGCAGGTCGCGTCCGAGCGTCGGCAAATCCGCAAACACGCGCTCGGCTCCCGCGGCCTTCAATTCATCCGCGCTGTGCGTCCCGGTCGTCACGCACCAGCAGGCGAAACCGCCGTTGTGCGCGGCCTGCACGTCGAAGGGCGAGTCGCCGATCAGCAGCGTGGTGGCGGCCTCGGCTTTCAACGCCGTCAGGGTGTGCGCGGCGAACTCGGGCTGGGGCTTGAACCAAGGGGTGTCGCCGGCGGCAAAGTTGCCGGCCAGGTAGGGATCGAGGCCGAGGTGGGTGCAGACGCGGCGGGACGAGGGTCCATGTTTGTTCGTGAAGACCGCCAGCGTGACGCTGCGGGCGTGCAGGGCCTGCACGAGCTCAAGTCCGCCGGGCATCAGTTTCACGTCCTCGAGCAGAATGCCTTGGGAGTAGGCGAGGTGGACCTTCATTGCGTCCGGGATAAGTTCGGGCGGCAGGAAGTGCCCCATGGCATTCGCCAGGCCACCGCCGACGGCGGCGCGCACCTGGGCCATCGTCGGCACCGGGCGGCCAAATTGCGGCAGGGTGTGCACATAGCTGCGGTGGATGGTGATGAACGCATCCACCAACGTGCCGTCGAGATCGAGCAGAACGGTGCGAAAAGGCATGACGCTACCAACGTTGCCGGCGGGCCGGGGAGAAAACACGCCAAATTTTGGGGTTTTGCTTTCCGGTCGTCCCGCTACAACCGTGCCGCATGTCCGATTCGCCCACCCCCAGCACCGCCAGTGTTTCGACCCGACTGGCGGGCGACGTGCTGGAGGTGACCCCGACGGGACGGTGGCGCATCACGCAGCCCCGGCCGGTGTGGGCGACCGTCCTGGACGGGCGTACGCCCAAGTTCGTGCGGGTGGGGGTGGACCAGGTCGAAAAATGGGACAGTTCCCTGCTGCTCTTCCTGTTCGAGGTGCAGCAATGGTGCCGGATGACCGGCGCTCACTGCGACACCGAGGCCCTGCCGGAGAAATTGAGCGCGCTGCTGGCGCAGCTGTCGCGCTCGCACGAGACGAGCGTGCCGTTCGACCGCACGGAAAGTTTCATCAGTGCGGTGGGTCAGTCCACCCTGGAGGTTTGGAAACGGGGAAGTGAAATCTCCCACTTCGTGGGCGAGTGCACCTACAGCGCCATCAAACTGGCCAAGCTGCCGCACAAGTTTCGCTGGCGCGACTGCCTGCATGAGATGCAGCAGTGCGGCGCCATGGCGCTGCCCATTGTGAGCCTCATCAGCTTCCTCGTCGGTCTCACCCTGGCCTACACCGGCGCGCTGGTGCTGCGCCAGTATGGCGGCGACATCTACGTGGCGGACCTCGTCGGCCTCTCGATGGTCCGCGAAATGGGCGCGCTGATGACTGGTATCGTGCTGGCCGGCCGCACCGGCGCGGCCTTTGCGGCGCATCTCGGCAACATGAAGGCTAACGAGGAGATCGATGCGCTGGAGACGCTGGGCATCTCGCCAGTGGATTTCCTCGTGGCGCCACGGCTGCTCGCGCTCGGCGTGATGATGCCACTGCTCTCCCTTTACGCCAACTGCCTCGGCATCGCCGGCGGCATGGCCGTGGCCTCGATGGTGCTGGAAATTTCCCCGACCGCCTACTGGGTCGAGATGCTGACCATCGTTGATTTGTCCGACGTGGCCTCGGGACTGATCAAGGCCGTGACCTTCGGCGCCATCGTGGGCCTGGCAGGCTGCCTGCGCGGCCTGCAGGCGGAGCGGAGCGCTGCCGGCGTGGGCCGCGCCGCGACCTCCGCGGTGGTCACCGCCATCCTCTTCATCATCGTGGCGGACGCCATCTATGCGGTCGCCTTTGACATCCTTGGCATCTGAGCACCATGCACCTCCCCTTTGTCATTCTGATCCATTGGGCAGTGTGTAGGGGCGCAGCTCGTCTGCGCCCTTCACAGGCCGCACGGCGGATGACACGTTCGCGGGCGCACACGAGGTGCGCCCCTACATCGAGCCAAGCGTTTGTGCCGCCTCTCATCCGGGGGCTGAAATGACACGCTGACCATGAGCGTTCCTACGAATATCCCCGCCATTGAGGTCGATGCCGTCAGCTGCGGCTATGCGGACCTGGTCGTGCTGCGCGACATCACCTTCCAGGTGTCGCCCGGGGAGATCTTTTTCATCATTGGCGGATCGGGCTGCGGCAAGAGCACGCTCCTGCGCAACCTCATCGGCATCCACCGCCCGATCGCCGGCGAAGTGCGTTTCCTGGGGGCGCCGTTCAACCATGCCGACACGGCGCATCGGCGTGAACTGCTCAAGACCTTCGGTGTGCTTTACCAGAGTGCGGCGTTGTGGAGCTCGCTGACCCTGCGCGAAAACGTGTCCCTGCCGCTGGAGGAATACACCACGCTCAAGAAGCGGGAGATCCAGGAGATCGCCACGCTCAAGCTCGCGCAGGTTGGCCTGTCGGGATTCGAGGACTACTACCCCTCGGAGATCAGCGGCGGCATGAAGAAGCGCGCCGGCCTGGCCCGGGCGCTTGCCCTGGACCCGGCCATCGTGTTCCTCGACGAGCCGTCGGCCGGTCTCGACCCCATCACCTCGCGCAAACTCGATGAGCTCGTGCTTGAGATCCGGGAGATGTTCGGCACCACCCTCGTGGTTGTGTCGCATGAACTGGCCTCGATCTTCAGCATCGCCGACCGGGTCATCATGCTGGACAAGCAGCAGAAGGGCATCATCGCTCAGGGCGCTCCCAAGGAACTGGCCCTGCACAGCCGCGACCCGCGGGTGACCGAGTTCCTGCACCGGGGCGACCGGGTGGAGGCAAAGCCATGACACCAAGCGCCGCCAGCTTCGCGGCCCTCGTCGGCATTTATTGCTTTGTCATCGCCGCCCAGGTCCGGAATGCAATAGGGCGAATCCGGAAGCCCCGCCGTCTTCTACCTTCCACACCCATCCGAGCATGAAAACCAAGGTCAGTCCCGCCGTGGTCGGCGCCTTCGTGATCGGCGCGTTTGCGCTGGGCATCATCGCCTTGCTGTCCTTCGGCAGCATCAACCTCTTCTCGAAGCCGCAGCGCTTCATCGTCTACTTCGACGAGT
>CAZFHG010000200.1:0-6419 GCA_964518665.1 uncultured Opitutaceae bacterium
TTTCCCGATCAGCCTGCCCGCCGCGGAGCTCGCCGGTGACGACATCGAGGCGCTGGCCCGTGCCGTGATCGAGCGCATCAAGCGGGCCTATGCCGTGAAGGAGTCTGTTGAGATTCCCGAGGCGCTTGGTTCGCTGGAGCGCTACGTGGTCATCAACGCCATTGACCACCACTGGCAGGAGCATCTCACCGAGATGGAGGAACTTCGCCGTTCCATCGGCCTGCGCAGCTACGGGCAGAAGGACCCGCTCGTCGAGTACAAGGGCGAGGCCTACAAGTATTTCGAGGAGCTGATGAACAATGTCCGCCTGCAGATCTGCACGGGCCTGTTCCGCAGCGCTTCCAACCTGCAGGCGTTCGAGAACATGCTCGCCCTCCTCAGCCGCACCGCCCGTGCGGTCGGCCCGACCGATGCGCCGGCACCCGCGGCGCGACCCGCCCCCGCGGCCGCGCAGATGGGGGACGAGCCCGTCGCCGGCGAGCCGGAGCTCAAGCTCCCCAAGGTTACCGTCCGCCGCGAAACTCCCAAGGTCGGCCGCAACGATCCCTGCCCCTGCGGCAGCGGCAAGAAGTACAAAAACTGCCACGGAGCGTGAGACTCGAATCGTAGTGCCAGTCTTCAGCCGGCACTGGATCGAAGAGCCCCGCCGCTTTGCCGTGCCCTTCCTCCCAACCAGTGCGGGCTGAAGCGCCGCACTACTTTGCGGCTGACGGCTTGCAGGGAACGGCGACGTGCGATTCGCTCGCTTGCTGACGTATCGCTAACCATCGCCTGCAAGCAGGCTCCTGCCTTTCAACCCGTGTCCTCCGATTCCACCACCACTGCCCATCCGCTTCCGCCGGCCGACGATCCCTACGCCGATCGCCCGTCCTTCTGGCGGCGCAATGCCAACGCCTTGTGGGCAATCGGCGTCTTTGTCTGCACCGTTGTGCTCACGGTCGCGTGCTTCCCGCCATTTCATGCGCCGGAGTTCGCGTATGCCTTTGCCGCGCCGGCGATTTTCTGGGCCTACCTGAGGCCGGGTTTCAGGCTCTATGCCGGCACGATGTTCGCCGCGCAGGCGGTGGCCTGGACGATTTTGCTCGGCTGGCTGCACCATGTCACGATCGGCGGCCTGCTGGTGCTCGGCCCGCTGGTCGGCGCCTGGGTGGGCGTGTGGTATCTCGCCGTCTGGTGGGTGATGCCGCGGCTGCGTGGACGCGAACCGGGCATCCGGGTGCTGGCGGTCTTCGGACTGGCGGCCCTGTGGGTGCTGGTGGAGTGGACGCGTTCCTGGCTGTTCGGCGGGTTTCCCTGGCTGCCGCTTTCCGTGAGCCAGTGGCAGCGGCCCATTCTGCTGCAGATCGCCTCCTATACCGGTGGCTATGCCGTTTCGTTCATCCTGGTGTTTTTCAACTGCGGCTTTGCCGCGTATGCCCACCGGTTGCTGCGGGAAAAAGAGATCGGCCTGCGCAAGCGCAGTCCCGAGTTCATGGCCGCCCTGCTCGTGCTGATGTTTCCGTCGTTTCTGCTGTTGAGCGAAATCTTTGGCCAGCAGCGTGCTGAATTTGCCCGGGTAGCGCTGGTGCAGCCGTACATTCCTCAGCAGGTGAAATGGGATTCATCGAAGGGTCCCGGCATCCTCGAGGTGCTGGAAACCCTCACGGTGAACTCTGCGGTCAGTCAGCCCGACCTCATTCTCTGGCCCGAGGCGGTCACACCCTGGGCCGTGCGCGGCGACGATACGGCACGCCGGTTTGTCGAGGATCTGGCGCAGCGGGCGCAGACTCCGCTCCTGCTGGGTTCGATTGCCATCGAGGGCCACGGCACTTCCGCCGAGGCCTGGTACAACGGCGCCTTCGTGGTCACGCCCGACTTCGGCCTCGAGCCCGGCTACTACGCCAAGCGCCGGCTCGTGCCGTTCGGCGAATTCGTGCCGCTGCGCCCCGTCTTCGGCTGGCTCCGCAAGTTCGTCGAGATCGGTGACGATTTTCAGGCCGGCGAAGATGCGCACCCGCTGGTCATCAGGCTGGCCCGCGGTCCGATCGTCGTGGGCCCGCTGATCTGCTATGAGGATATTTATCCGCAGCTTGCGCGCTCCAGTGCATTGGCCGGGGCGGAAGTCCTGACGGTGATGACGAACAACGGCTGGTTCGGCGAGGGTGGGGCGGCTTACCAGCACGCGGCGCATTCCGCGCTGCGGGCGGTCGAGACGCGGCGCCCCGTCATCCGTGTCGGCAATGGCGGCTGGAGCGGCTGGTTCGACGAGTTTGGCAATGTCCGGACGGTCCTCACCAACAACGAGGGCAGTGTCTATTTCCGCGGCACGCGCAGCGTCGTGGTCAGTCGCGACGCCCGATGGATCGGCCGCAACAGCTACTACACCGAGCATGGCGACTGGTTTGTCGCCCTGTGTGCGGGATTCGTGCTGCTCGGTTTCGCCGCCCTCAGGGCCGGCAAACCGGCCGTACCCCAGCCGGTGGTACCGGAGAGTTGATTGAGGGTGGATGTTTTCAATCTCGGTTTAACCGCTAATAAGATTTCACCAACGGGTGAAATCTAGTTTGTGCAGCGCCGGCTCATCGCCTCTGCGGTGGGTTGGGGGCCCGCTAATCGCGGACTGATGTGGGGCTGAGATTCCATTCCCCACCTTCCCGGCAAAGGCTGGAATCCTATCTTTCTCGTTCTCTTAATCTTTCTCTTTCTCCGGCTTGGAGGTTCCGAATGGGGGGGCGGAATTCCCGCCCTACAAATCATCCGGTAGGATGCTTTGGCCTTAAATAATCTCGCGAGCCATTTGCCGCACCGCTCTATTGCCGCCACATGAATCGCCGGGAATTCGTGAAAGTGGGCGGACTCCTCGCCGCCGCCGGGCTGCCGCCGCTGCGGTTTTCAGCCGCCACTTCCGTCCCTGCACCGGAGTTCGACCTGCTCGACTCCGTGGACCTGCTCAGTCGCATTCGTCTCGGACAAGGTGCGTTGCTCGGTTGCCTCGACGCCAGTCGCGGCCATCTGCCCTATTGGAACTGCGATATCGCCGGTGGCGACCTGACTACGTTCAAGCACGCACCCTACGACGGCGAGGCGGTCTGGGATCGCTTGCACAACTCCGGTCGCGCGCTGCACGGCCTGACCATGGCGGAAGCAGTGACGGGCGAGAGAGTTGATCCGGTCATCATTGCCAATCTCAGTCGCTTTTTGCTCGGACTCTTCAGCGCCGGAGACGGACTCCCGGGCGACTCCGATACTCCGACCGGCAAGCGCGTGGTCAGCCTGCACAATATGCGCGAGGCCCTCAACGGGCTGACCGCCCTGCTCAAGCGCGGTGACGACCGTGCCGTCGCTCCCGCCCGTCTGATGGTGCGCACGTTGCGCGGCAGCCTTGATGACGAGGGACGGCTGCACACCGACCGGCTGCCGCCCTATGTAGGCGCCTACACCCAACCTCCGCACATGGAGGGCCGCACGGTTGATGCCCTGGTGCGCTATTACCGCGTGAGTGGCGATGATGTCGCCTTGGAGACCGCCCGACTCATCACAGACTTTGCGTTCAAACAGTGTTTCACGGAGAAGGGCGAACTGACCGAACTGGCCGGCACGCATGGGCATTCCATCAATGTCCTCGTGACGGGCATGATCGACTTGGCGATGGAGACCCGGGATGCCGTCATGCTCATGCGTGCCCGTCGCGCTTTCGATGTCGGTCTCGCACGATTCAACAGCAGCTTCGGTTGGTCTATGGAGGGCTTGCATCGCAACGTGCTGCGCGGTGAGGCCAACAACACCGGCGACCTGCTCCGCGGTGCGCTCCTGCTTGGGCAGGCAGGTTTTCCCGAATACTTCGGCCGCGCAGAACGCATCCTGCGCGGACACCTGCTGCCGTCGCAATTGCGCCGCGTTGACGCTTTCTCAAACAACGCCCTAGCCGCCGAGGACCGACTGCGCAGCCTTGCTTCCCGTGTGCGCGGCGGCTTTGGCATCCCGACGCCCAACGATCTCCAGGTCGAGCCCACTGCGCCGCTGTGCATCTACGACATCACGTCCGGTGCCGTGGATGCGCTGTGCGAGACCTGGCGTGCCGCGTTGCAAACCGGAGCTGGGGAGGTTCGCGTGCATTTGCTGTTTAGCGCCGAGCGCGACGGTGTTACCGTTCGCAGCGAGCTTTCCCGCGAGGGTCGTGTCGTGGTGGACGACCGCTCCGGCCGCGCCCTGCAAGTGCGCCTCCCGGGATGGGTGTCGGCATCCGAGGTCAGCGTGCAGGTCAACGGCGCGGTCACCGCAACGCGGTTGGCGGATTCCTGCCTGCAAGTTGGCGGTACCGGGGCCGCACAGTCCGTAGTCATGCAATTTCCGCTCCGCGAGGAACGCACCGTCGAGACCATGGCAGGCCAGGCTTTCACGATCGACTGGCGCGGCGATCAGATCGTCGCCATGTCGCCACCCGAGGTGCCCAATGCAGCCGGCGCACCAATCCCGCCCGTTGGCATACCGATGTTTCCGCGCTGCCAGTAATCCCGGGCGGGATGAATTCTTACCACGGATCACACGGATTTCACGGATCAATGCCTTGGCCACAGAAGGCTCAAGGATCTCAAAATGCGCTGATCAGAATTTCCGATTTTGAGTTTCTTGAGCTTCTTGTGGCCATCCTGCACTGCGAAGCATCCGTGAAATCCGTGTGATCCGTGGTTAAAAACTCCGTGACTTCCGGGTTTTCGTGGCCACGGGTTTTGCTGTGACCCGCGTCACTTTGTGCCGCTTCAATTGCAGCTTGGCTTTTGGCCGCGACCGTGGGCGTGCCTCGCCCTCATGCAGGGCGGGGAGCCAGGGGGAACCGAGTCTCAGGCAGGCGTCGCACATGCTGCCACGCTCGGCACGTGCCGGACGGTCCGCAAGCCCGCAGGTGAATGTTCGCATCTTTGGGACTGACTTCCCCTGCCGCGCTGCGCCATAAAGACCGAGCCATGACTCCCAAAACCCTCCGCCGCGCCGTCGAGGCGCTCGACTCTTTCAATGTCGAAACCCCGAGTTGGGGTTTCGCCGACACCGGCACGCGTTTCGGCAAATTCTTCCAGGACGCCGCCGCGATTGACATGAACGACAAGCTCGCCGACGCCGGCCAGGTGCACGCCCTCACCGGTTGCTGCCCGACGGTCGCCGTGCACGTGCTGTGGGATTTCGTGAAGGGCGAGGATCCCGCCAAGGTTGGGCGTCTCGCGCGCAAGCACGGGGTGAAGATCGGCGCCATCAATCCGAACCTCTTCCAGGACCAGGAATACAAGTGGGGCTCCTTTGGCCACAACGATCCCGCCGTCCGCCGTCGCGCGCTCAAGCACTGCTATGATTCCGTCGACATCATGAAGGCCACGGGCAGCGAATACCTTTCGCTCTGGTTCGCTGACGGCACCAACTATCCCGGCCAGAACAGCATCCGCGAGCGCAAGGGCTACTTCGAGTCCTGCCTCAAGTCCCTGCACAACCGCCTGAAGCCCGGCCAGACCATGCTGGTCGAGTACAAGCCTTTCGAGCCCGCGTTCTACGCCACCGACATCGCCGACTGGGGCATGGCCCTGCTGTACGCCAAGAAGGCCGGCCCGCGCGCCAAGGTTCTCGTCGACACCGGTCATCATTACAACGCCACCAACATCGAACAGATCGTCGCCTGGCTGCTGGATGAGGACATGCTCGGCGGTTTCCACTTCAACGACCGCAAATACGCCGACGACGACCTTACCCTCGGCTCCATTGATCCGTACCAGATCTTCCGCATCTTCCACGAGATCCACACCTTTGCGGCCGACCGCGGCAAGATGCCCAAGATCGCCTACATGGTGGACCAGTCCCACAATGAGAAGGCCAAGGTCGAGGCGATGATCCAGACCGTCGTCATGGCGCAGGAATTATACGCCAAGGCCGCGATCGTGGACCACGATGCCCTCCGCAAGGCGCAGGCGAAAAACAACGTCATCGATGCCGAGCTCCTGCTCAAGAAGGCGTTCTTCACCGACGTGACCCCGGCTCTGACCAAGTGGCGCAAGGCGAACAAGCTCCCTGCCGACCCGCTCGCCGAGCACCGTCGCCAGGGCTACGAGAAGAAGGCCGCCGCCGACCGCCGCGCCCGCCGCAAGGCCATGGGCATCACCCGCGGCGGCAGCTTCGCGTAAAGCCGAAGCCAGCGATAGATTCATCACCAAGGCCGGCGGATTTCCGCCGGCCTTGGTATTTCCTGGGAGCGCGACCGCCCTCGGTCGCAATTGTCCGGCAAACTGCGGTCTTCGAAAAAGAGAACGAATAACCGAGCGAGTTCGATTCCATTGGGAGCGCGGGCGGCCCGCCCGCATCGTTGCGCTCTCAAATGCGGGCGAGCCGCCCGCGCTCCCGGCATGACCTACTTCGTCACGAACTTCATCCGCCGGATGAGGCGTGAGGCGAGCCACGGC
>CAZFHG010000201.1:0-6401 GCA_964518665.1 uncultured Opitutaceae bacterium
GTGAGGTTCAAAAGGATTTCGCCGGTCTCTCGGTCTTCCCGCGTGGATGGACTTGAGAGCTGAAGCGCCGAGGTTTCATGCGCGGCCCGATCATCAACCACGCGGATGCTCGCCTGGTCCAGCAAGCCGGACCGCCGGTCCACCTCTCCCATGATGAAGGGAAAACGCGGCCGGTTGCCGGTTGGATTGACGGGTGAAATATTGCCGAACCAGAAAAGCCGGCCGGAAGAATGCGCGAACAACTGGGACGAAGCTGCCGGTGAAAAAAAGCTTTCGCCATTCGTGTACGTCCAAGGCTCGGGTTTGGTCCATGTCCGCCCGTCGTCGCTCGAATACGCCGCCCAGCGATGTCCGGGCAGCCCGGGCTTCCGGTCATTCGATCCGCGCAGCACCATCAAAATGCGACCGTCGGCGAGGACGCCCAGAGTGGGCTCGTCCATCCCGCGGGTCGAGAGGTTGGGGTCCACTTTGACGAGCTGCGACAGCTCCCACTCCAGGTGGCGGCCATCGGCCCCCCACCGGCCGCGCAACACGGCGGCATCGCTGTAGGTGTAGCCGCCGCCCGGATTGAAGTAATTTCCATCTGGACCTGCGGGGGCAACTATCACCGGGACGAGCAGCGTGCCATCCGCCAGGAAAATCGGTCGCGACGCATGGTCGCCGATCATGAATCCCGTGCGGCCCCGCCGCACACCGGGCAGCGGATGGTCGGCGTTGAATTCTGCGCCCCGATGGATGATCTGGTCATTGGCGTACCAGGTCATCCCGCCATCCTCCGATACCCGGCAATAGGCCACCCACTGCCGGAAGCCCTCCAGCGGATCGTCGGTGGGCAAAATCGCCTCCAGATAAAAATTCAGCAGCCGGCCGGTGACCGGGTCCACCACGCAACCCCGCATGCACCGGCGCAGCTTGCCCGACGGCCGCACCCCGAAGGTCGCCACCTGCTCGCCGTTGGTCCAGGTGCGGCCGTTGTCGTTCGAATACCGGAAGTCGGCGACCTCCACGGTGTCGGAACGCATCATGAGCTCGTGGATGGAGACGAGATCGAAACCCTTGGGCCGCGTATAAAAGCTCGAGGCGATCACCGTCACACCCGGCCGGGGGGAGGGTACGAAAATCTCGCGGCGGATATTTCTATTTGAAGACACGGTGGGCCTGGTCGGTTACGGGCTGGTCGTTGGGTTGCTCATCAGGGCGGAATATCTGCCACGCGGCGGATTCTTCCCGATTCCGCCCTCGATTCATAGCCATTTCCTGGCGGCCAGAAACGCGGACAACGTCGCCATTTCGGCATCGTTGAGACTGTAATACGGCGGCCGGCGCCAGCGCGGGGCGATTCCTTTCAATTCCTGGATGCCGTGGACGATCGCGTCGAAGCTGCCGGGCATCGATTCCATGAACTCCCAGAAGGGAATATCGACCTCGGCAATGATGCGCCGGACGCCCGCGTCATCCTTGCTCAGCACCGCCTGCCAGAAGGCGGCCGCGATCTCGGGCTTGAAATAAATGAAGGAGGACAGGTAGCCGTCGCAGCCGTAGGGCACATTGTTCAGGATCATGCGCTTCGAGCCGCTGGCGAGAATCGCCCACTGCTCGTACACCATCAACCCAAGGTGCCGGCCCATTTCCCCGCAGACGTCATCCTTGACCGCCCTCACGCCCGGGACCTCATCCCGCAGCCGGCGGAAAAGCTCCAGGCTGCGCGCCATCGGCCACTTGGCGGCGAAATTCGTGACCAGCATGACGGGCAGCTCCCGGGCGGCCTGCGCGTAATGGTCCACCAGGGTCTGCACCGTGCAGGACTGGCACCAGTCCGGCGGCAGCACCATCAGCACATCCGCGCCGACATTCCGGCAGTAGGCCGCGAACTCCACGGTCTTGCCGGTCCACCACATGCGGTCGGCCGCCACCACCATCGCACGCCGGCGCGTGAATTCCACGACCGCCCGGGTCACCTCGGCGACCTCCTGGTCCGTGAGAATCGAGTAGAGGCTGTCGCCATAAGTCAGCAGCACCGTCCGACTGCCCGCGGCGATGACGTAATCCACGAAGTTCTGCAGGCTCCGGTAGTCGATGGCACCCTCGCGAGTGAATGGGGTGTTGACCGACGCGACCGGACCCGAAAGCGCGTACCGGATCTCCGCGGTTGTCTTCACGGCTTGAGGGTTGGCGCGGGGCCGCGGACCTGCGGGGTTGGATGGGGCATGGGCGCCAAGGCTGGCGGACGGACGGGCGGGTTAAAGGTCTGGCCTCCTGTCTTAGGAATGGATAGGTGGACGGAATGCCTGCCAAGCTATCCGGGGATCCCCTTGCCGCCTTTCGCCGCGTGACGGTGGCCGACCAGGCAGCCAACGCCCTGCGCGAAGCCCTCCGGCAGCGGACCCTGCCGGATCCCCTCCCCGGGGAACATCATTTGGCCCGCCTTCTGGGGATCAGCCGGGTGTCCCTCCGCAGCGCCGTGGCCCAGTTGGTCCGCGAAGGCCTCATCAGCCGCAGCAATGGCCGGCGCTCCCGCGTGAATCCGTCCAAGGCACCCCGTTCGAATCCGGTCCCGCCGACCGTCTGCGTGGTCTGCCCGATGTCCCGGAAGGCCCTGCTCGCGAACGAACTCATCCTCGAACTGCATGCCGCCTGCGCCGCCAAGGGCATGCGTTGGGAAGAGGCGTTCGACGCGAAACTCGACGTCGCCCGGCCCGAGCGCCAGTTGCGGGCCCTGGTCACCGGCCGCACCCATGTCTGCTGGATCCTCCTCGCCTGCTCGGCCCCGATCCAGCATTGGTTCGCGCGTGCCGGCGTGCCGACCTTCCTCCTCGGCTCGTGCCAGCCCGGGGTGGCCCTGCCTTCGATCGACTTCGATTTCCATGCGACCGGCTGGCATGCCGCCGGCGCCCTCATCCAGCACCGGCACCGCCACATCGCGCTGCTGCAATCCCACCGGCTCCTCGCCGGGGATCTCGAGACCTGCAAGGGCTTCCTCGGCTACCTCGCCAAGAGCGCGGCCGGTGCGACGGTGACGCGCGTGTTCGTCAACGCCGACCAGTCGAACCTCCGGCCCAAGCTTGATCAGCTGATGAAGCTGCGCCACCGCCCCACGGCCATCTTCTCCCTGCGACCCGACTTCGCGCTCACCGCCATGGTGCACCTCCACCGGTCCGGCCTCCGGATTCCCGAGGATGTTTCGCTGCTGTCCCGGGACTCCCATCCGTTGATCGACTCGGCCCTGCCCGAGATTTCGCGCTATCACGGCTCCGGCCTGCTGCACAGCGACCGGGCGGTGCGTTTCGCCGAAACCCTGCTGGCCGGCCATGGCATTCCGCCGAAGCCAAAACTCTTCATTCCGACCTTCATCGCCGGCCGCACCCTCGCCGACCGCCGCGAGCCGGCGGCGCCGATGCGTTGTAGCCGGGCTC
The DNA here is from genome assembly GCA_964518665.1 of uncultured Opitutaceae bacterium. GTDB lineage: Bacteria > Verrucomicrobiota > Verrucomicrobiia > Opitutales > Opitutaceae > UBA2377. The sequence continues at coordinate 3,414 of CAZFHG010000201.1, forward strand.
GCTGAGCACGGTTTTTCGATCCCCGGGGTCGGCGACCCCGGCTTCAACCCGGACGAATTGGATCTGCTGGCGGCCGCGGATTGGATTGTAGGGCGGGGTCTTCTCCTTCGCCGGGCCTTCCGCCTTCGCCAAGGCTATGGCGGACAAGACGGAGGACAGGTCCGAACCACGCCTGCCATCGACGTTCCCGTAGGCAGCGAGCTTGCTCGCGCTTGAATTGCGTTCGTCCGCCGAATGAGCGCCCGCAAGCGGGCTGCCTACGGTGGCGGGGCTCGGAGACTCCGCCCTACAATTGGCATCCTACTTCGCCAGGCTGCGCCGCGTTTTTGGTGTGCTTTAAATAGACAGGTGTCCCGTTCTTTCCATCCCACCCCGCCGCCCCAGCCTCGGCTCCTGCATGAGCCAACCTGTTTTCGCCGGAGGCGTTTGGTCCGCCACCCCAACCCCGTTTGCCGCCGATGGACGCCTGGACGCCGCATCCGTCCGACGCATGATCGACCACCATGTCGCGCTCAAGGTTGCCGGCGTCATGCTGGCCGGCACCTGCGGCGAGGGCGCCTGGCTGCGGGAGCGCGACCGTGAGGCGCTGACGCGCACCGCGGCCGAGGCGGCGCGGGGCCGGCTGCGGGTCGCGCTGCAGGTCACCGACAACTCCGCCGGACGCGTGCTCGACAACATCGGGAGCGCCGCAGCCTGGGGCGCCGGACTCGTGGTCGTGGCCGAGCCGCATTACTTCATGAACTTCACCTCGGCCCGGCTTCTCGCGCATTTCCAGGAAGTGGTCCGGCGCAGCCCGCTCCCGGTGGGGATTTACGAACGAGGTTCGGCCGGTCGCTACCAACTGGACGAATCCCACCTGGCCGAACTGCTCGACGAACCGAACATCGTCCTCGTCAAGGACAGCTCCGCCCAGGCCACCCGGCGCGAGGTGCTCCTGGCCGCCCGGCGCCGCCGTCCGGGCTGGCTGCTGTTGAACGGCAATGAGTTCAAGTGCGATGAGTTCCTCGCGGCCGGCTATGACGGACTCATGCTGGGCGGTGCCATCTTCAATGCGGCCCTGGCCCATCGCATCATCGCCGCCGTGCAGCGCGGGGACCTCGCGGAGGCCGGCCGCCTGCAGGAGCGCATGAATGACCTGATGTACCGCGTGTACGGCGGACCGAAGATCGAGTGCTGGCTCACCGGACTGAAGGAACTTCTCGTGCAGATGGGAGTGTTTTCAAGTTCCTCCAACCTGCTCCAGTATCCCCTGAGCGAAACCTATCGCGCCCAAATCCATGCCGCGGTCAGCGGAGCCGACGGCCGTGGCTTCCGGGCGGACCTCTTTCCGTCATGAAACGAATCCCACTCAAGCGACTGCCCCGCTCTCCCGTGATTTTGCCCGACCTGGCGACCATCCCCGGTGGGCGCCTGCTGATGGGACGGCCGAAGTGTCCGCCCCGTCCCGGTCTCGTCTGGATCTGGCATTCCGGCAAGTCCGTCAGGGTTCCGCGATTTTCCCTGGCCCGCACGCATGTCACCAACGCGGAGTACCGCGTATTTCTCGCGGACACCGGCGCGCCAAAACCGAGCCACATTGACCGCGAAGGCTTCAACGCCGACCGCCAGCCCGTGATCGGCATCTCGTGGGATGACGCCACCGCCTACTGTGCCTGGCTCGCGGCCAAAACCGGCCGGCCCTACCGCCTCCCGCGCGACGCCGAGTACGAGTACGCGGCGCGCGGCGGACGCAGCGGCACGATCTTCCCGTGGGGCGATGCGCTCGATCCGCGCTTCGCCTGTTTCGGCGGCCACGCGGCGCCCAGACCGGTGGGCAGCTATCCGGCCAACGGGTTCGGCCTGCATGACATGGTCGGCAATGTGTGGGCCTGGTGCAGCGAAAAGTTCGAGGAGGTGAGCGCCGGCCTGAAGGCGAGCAACAAGCCCACCGGGCTCGATCCGGCCGGAAACCGCGTGTTGCGCGGCGGCTCCTACATGACCTGCCACTATCTGAATCTCTGGATCGCCTACCGTCACGAGGACCCGCCCGATCTGCGGCACGAGTCCATCGGTTTCCGCCTCGCCCTCTGAACCTGCCCGCTGCCGCCGCCATGCCGTCCAAGCCAGCCACGCCGTCCCGCACCGGCCCGGATCTCTATCTCCGCGCCAAGCGCCGCATTCCCGGCGGCACGCAGTTGCTGAGCAAACGTCCCGAAATGTTCCTGCCCGACAACTGGCCCGCGTACTACCGCCGGGCGAAGGGCTGCACGGTCTGGGACCTCGATGACCGCGCCTACGTCGATTTCACCTCGTGCGGGATCGGCTGCTGCCTGCTGGGCTTCGCGGATGAAACCGTGAACGCGGCCGTCACGCGGCGCATCGCCGACGGCAGCATGTGCACGCTCAACTCGCCCGACGAGGTGGAACTCGCCGACCTGCTGTGCCGGTTGCACCCGTGGGCGGAGCAGGTGCGCTACACCCGCTGCGGCGGCGAGGCCATGGCCGTCGCCGTGCGCATCGCGCGCGCCGCCACCGGCCGGAGCACAGTCGCCTTTTGCGGCTACCACGGCTGGTCCGACTGGTACCTCGCCGCCAACGTCGGCGCGCGCACTGCACTCAACGGCCACCTGCTCAGCGGACTCGACCCCGCCGGCGTGCCGCCCGGTCTCGGCGGCTCGGCCCTGCCGTTCCGCTACCAGCACATCGAGGAACTGGAGGCGATCCTCGCCGCCCACCCCGGCGGCATCGCCGCCATCGTCATGGAACCCATGCGTCTCGAGGCGCCCCGCGGGGATTTTCTCGTCCGCGTCCGGCAGCTCGCCGACCGGCATGGCGCAGTCCTCATCTTCGATGAGATCACCGCCGGCTGGCGCAGCCACCACGGCGGCATTCACCTGACTCTCGGAGTCAACCCCGACATCGCCGTCTTCGCCAAGGCGATCTCCAACGGTTTTCCGATGGCCGCCATCATCGGACGCGCCGCGGTGATGGAGGCCGCGCAGCAGTCCT
>CAZFHG010000202.1:0-6388 GCA_964518665.1 uncultured Opitutaceae bacterium
ATGCGCTTTGGATAGGTATGCGATGGCGCTCCATTGCGACCGAGGGCGGTCGCGCTCCCAGTCCACCCCCCCCCCACTGCGAATATTCGCCCAGAATGCGCTTTATTCGCGACGTTGATGCTCCAGCCTCGACGGCCACGCCCCCCGCGCATCCTCCCATGACGCTTACCCTGTTCGACTGGCTGATCATCATCCTCTATCTGGCCGGCTGCATGTTCGCCGGTCTGTGGATGCGGCGCTATGTGCGCAACGTCGAGGAGTTCGCCATCGCGGGGCGCGAGATGGATGTGAACCTCGGCATCGCCTCGCTCGCCGCCACGGAACTCGGCCTCGTGACCATCATGTACACGGCGCAGCTTGGCTTCGAGAAGGGATTGGCCGGCGCCAGCGTGGGTGTGATCATGGCCCTGGCCTTCTGGGTGGTCGGTCGCACCGGCTTCATCATTGGGCCGCTCCGCAACGCCGGGGTGATGACGATACCGGAGCTGTTCGAAAAACGCTTCAATGTGCGCGTGCGCTGGCTGGCGGGACTTTTCGTGGTGCTGGGCGGTTTGCTCAACATGGGCATCTTCTTGCGCCTGGGCGGCGAGTTCCTGGTCTGGGCCACGGGCATGCCGCCTTCCTGGCTCGAGTGGGTGATGACGATCCTCCTGGGCCTCGTGCTGCTCTACACCGCACTCGGCGGCATGCTTTCGGTGCTGGTGACAGACTACCTGCAATTCCTGGTGATGGGCGTGGGCATCGTCATCACCTCCGTGCTCGTGCTCATCAATGTCGGCGGCTTCGACCTCGTCACATCGCTCCAGGCCGCGTGGCAGGGCCAGTCGGGAATGAAACTCAACGCCCATCCGTTCAATCCCTTCCACAGCTCCAGCCTGGGCTGGGGCTACCTGCTCTGGATGATGCTGCTGCAGGTCGCCGCGGCCACCACGTGGCAGACGGTGATCAGCCGCGTGCTCGCAGCCAAGGACGCGGCCACGGCGAAGAGCATGTTCCGCCGCACGTCGTTCTACTTTGTCGGCCGCTTCCTCCTGCCGGGCCTTTGGGGCGCGGCCGCCTTTGTCTATTTCGCCAAGCAGGGCGGCCTGCCCGAGGGCACGACCTCGCTCACCGCCATGCCGCAATACCTGGGCACACTCCTGCCCGTCGGCATCATCGGCCTGGTCATCGCGGCCATGCTGGCGGCCGAAATGTCCACGGACAGCGGCTATCTGCTCACATGGGCCACGGTCATCTACAACGACCTGATCTCGCCGTGCCTGCGCCAGCCGCTTTCCTCCCGGGGGCGTTTGCTGCTCACCCGCCTGCTCGTCCTCGGCATCGGCATCTTCCTTTTGTTCTACGGTCTCTGGTATGAGCTGCCCGGCAACGCGTGGGACTATCTTGCCGTCACGGGCAACATCTACCTCGCCAGCGTTTTCTCCCTGCTGGTCGGCGGCCTGTACTGGCCGCGGGCCAATGCGTACGGCGCCTACGCCGCGCTGATCATGGGCGCCATCGGGCCCATCACCTTCCTGTTTATCGGCAAGAAATACGCCATTCCCCCCGAGGTGGCCGGCGCCGCCGCCTTCGGACTCGCGGCCCTGGGCATGATTGTCGGCTCGCTCCTCACCTCCCGCCCGGCTACAAAAAACTGAACCCATGAAAGACCCCTTCGTCATCTTCTGGGCCGTGCTGATCCTTTCCTCGGTCTTCTGGTATGGATTCCTCGTCTTCTACGTCGGCCTCAAGGCCGGCCGCGAAATCCTGACCATGATGGTCTCGCTGCAGCGAGACCACGCCACCAAGGATCAGCCTTAGGACCGCGTCCTAGCATTGGTTTTCACCGTAGGCGGCCTGCTTGCAGGCGCTCGGTTCGCAGGCGAACGCCAAACAAGCGCCCGCGAGCGGGCGGCCTACCCAGCGTCGATCATCCAACCGAATCCAGCGGTCACGTCAGCAGCCGCACCGCAAAGGTCGCGAGCCAGTGCTCGCCCAGATAACTGCCGCTCGCCACCCGGCCGAGTCCGACCGCCGCATGGCGCTGGGCCGCCGCCAGCAGATCCACGCGTGCCGGGGCCGTGCGCGACAGGCTCGAGGCAATGCCGCGCAGCATCCAGGCCCGGCTGAGGTTCAGTCCGTCCAGGTGCACGAACTGGGCGTCATTCCGGTCCTGCGGTCGCGCCGGATTCAGCAGTGTCTCCGGCAGCACCGGCATAAATCGTTGCCACCAGATCTCAAATTCCGCCCAGGGCAGCACCCGGCGCATCAGGTCCGCCTCGGCCAGCGCCGGCGAGATGAAATCCGCCCCGCCCGGTTCCCAACTCGCGGGAATCAGGGCATCCGCAGCAAACCACTTCCGGCTGCAGGTGGTGATGATCTGCTCCAACGGCCGGTCCTTCACCGCCCGGGCGTAATCCAGCATCATGGCCAGGGAGAAGGCGGTGTTGCCGTGCATGCCGGTGCGAACCGGCTGGCTCAGGCGCGGCAGCCAGTCCATCACCGCGCCGGCGAGATACTTTTCCAGCGGCTGCAAGGCGGCGGCCCAGCGCCGCGACGCCGCATCCTCGTTGGCCCGGACTTCAGCGGCCAGCGCCAGCAGCCAGCCCCAACCGTAGGGACGCTCAAAGGTGCCGCGGCCAGGCACCTGAAAATAGGCCAGCTCCACGGCGATGTTGGCGGCGGTGAGATGCCGATCCAGCGCGGCCTCGATCGCGCGGGCCACGGGCAGTTTGGGGAAAAGCCGGCGCAAGCGCGCCAGCATCCAGTGCGTGTGCACGGCCGAATGCCAGTCGTAGCAGCCGAAGAAGGCCGGATGGAGCTCCTGCGGCGTGCGCACCTCGGCCGCGTTGTGCGCCAGGTGCTGGTACGCATGCGGCCATTCGCGGGCGATTCCAGCCCGGCCGATGCGGGCATATTGCAGGGCGCGCATGCGCGAGACACCTGAAGCGGATGACATCATGGGAGCTATTGACTTCGCGTTCACGGATCGCCGGTTGGCATTCAACGTTGGGCAAGGCAGACCAGGGCAAGCGCGACCGCACCAGGCAGGGCCTGCACCCAAAGGATTTTCCGGCTCGCGGTGGCGGCACCGAAGACTCCGGCCACGATCACGCAGCCGAGGAAAAACACCTTGGGCACATAAACGTCGGCCCCGGCCATCAGGCCCCAGGCCAAACCGGCCGCGAGGAATCCGTTGTAGAGCCCCTGATTGGCCGCGAGGGACTTCGTCGCCTCCGCCCGCTCCGGCGTCAGGCCGAAGGCGCGCCTCCCGTAGGGCTTGGTCCAAAGGAACATTTCCAGGACCAAAAACCAGAGGTGCAGGACCGCCACCAAGGCGACCAGAATGTCAGCCAGGAGTTGCATGCCATAGATTCAAAAACAGCCGGCCGCGAACACGCAACGCGCACCTGTCCGGACGAGGCGCAAAGAAGAAACACTGCTTGGGGGTAGCATCCGGACTGACCGCCTTTTGTGAATTTCCAAAGAAGCGATGCTTCCCGGGTAGCGCCCGGCCTCCGGACGGGCGGTTCGGAATGCGCTGGCCATTCACGGCCCGGCCGGCCGGCGGGCGATCACGAGGCTCGCCGTCATGTCCTGCACAATCTTCCCGTGCTGATTGAGCGTCCGGCAATGCAACCGGATCGTACCGCGGTCCGGCCGATGGGCCACCGGCCGGAGTTCCGCCACTTCCATGATCACCCGCAGCTTGTCCCCGGGCAGCACGGGCCGCGGCCAGCGCAGCGCTTCCACGCCCTGTCCGATCACACCGCCGTCGAGCTGCATGTCGCTCAGGACCATGAGTCGCATGCTGACCGCCGCTGTGTGCCAGCCGCTGGCCACCAGTCGGCCAAACAGCGTGCCGGCGGCGGCCCCCGGGTCCGTATGAAACGGCTGCGGATCATATTGCCGGCCGAAGGCGGTGATTTCCTCCACCGTCATCTCGTGCTCGGCGGTGTGAAACCGGTCGCCCACCTTGACGTCCTCAAAATAACGCATGGCCGGAGCATGGCCGTCTCGCGTCGAATGTCCAATGTACGCGCAGTTGCCTCCCCGCCCTTCCGGGCTTTTTGTCGCCGCATCCCGTGGCATCCTCCGCACCCAGTACCCTGACCGGCGTCCTCGAGCGCATCATCTTCTTCAACGAGGAGAACCACTATACGATCGCGGAGTTCCGCCCGGATCCCTCCTCCGCCAAGGCTTCGGAGGGCAGGGCCGCGGAAATCAATCGGCCGGCGGTTGTCACCATCGTCGGCCCGCTGCCTGGCGTGGAGTGCGGCGAGACGCTGCACCTCTCCGGCGAGTGGACCAAGCACGCGCAGCACGGCGCCCAGTTCAAGGTGCTCGGTTTCAAGTCCGAGCTGCCCGCCTCGGTCTACGGCATCCGCAAGTACCTCGGCAGCGGACTCGTCCCGGGCATCGGCAAGGTCTATGCAAACAAGATCGTCGATGCCTTCGGCACCGACACCTTTCGCATCCTCAGCGAGGAATCCGCCCGGCTGCGCCATGTGGCCGGCATCGGCAAGAAGCGCGCCGCCGCCATCAAGGAAGCCTGGGACGCCAAGCGCACGGAGCGCGAACTCTACATCTTTCTCCAGACCTACGGCGTCACACCCGGCCAGTGTGTGAAGCTCGTCCATCACTTCGGAGCGGAGGCCAAGCGCATCCTCACCCACGAGCCGTACCGCGTGGCCCGGGAGATCGACGGCATCGGCTTCAAGACCGCCGACCGCATCGCCATCAACCTCGGCTTCGCCAACGACGCCCCGCCTCGCATCGACGCCGGAATCATCTTCGCCCTCGAGACCCTGCAGGAGGAAGGCCACACCGCCTTCCGCGAAGCCGACCTCGGCGACTACACGGCCAACCTGCTCGAAACCGACTCAAAGCTCGTCACCGCCCGCATCGAGGCACTCGTGGAGGCCAAGGCCCTCGTCCGCCACTGGCCCGAAGCCCCCGAGTTCGCTGCCCCCGGATCGGGCTCAGCGAGCCCGGCTACAACCGCTCGCTCCCTTCGATCTCCGATCTCCCAACTCCGATCTCCGATCAAACCGGAGCCTCTCCCAGGCTCCGGCTTGATCCAGCTTCCGCATAACGACCGCTTCGAGCAGAAGATCGCCGCCACCGTCACCCGCCTCGGCAAGACCGGCAGCGGGCTGCCGCCCATCAAGGCCGATGCCGCGGTCAAATGGGCGGAGACCAAGGCCGGCTTCGAGTTTCATCCCCTCCAGCGCAGTGCCGTGGTCAACGCGCTTCAGCACAAGGTTACCGTCCTCACCGGTGGACCAGGCACGGGCAAGACCACGATCTTGCGCGCCCTCGTGGACATTCTGAAGGCCAAGAAAGTCCGCGTGCATCTCGCCGCCCCCACCGGCCGCGCCGCCCAGCGGCTCGCCGAGACGACCGGCGGCTACGCCTCCACCATTCACCGCCTGCTCAAGTACGACGCCGGCAAGGGCGGGTTCGTCGCCAACGAGAACTCACCCCTCGCCACTGACTTTCTCGTCGTCGACGAGGCCTCGATGCTCGACACGCGGCTGGCCTCCGCGCTTTTGCAGGCCGTGCCGTCGCGCGCCCACCTGCTGCTGGTGGGCGACACCGACCAGTTGCCCAGCGTCGGCGCCGGCAACGTGCTGAAAGACCTGATCGCCGCGAGCGCGGCGATCAGGACGGAGATCGGAGATCGCAGATCGGAGATCGAAAGCCCGGAAATTCCCGGTCGGATTTCGAACTCCGACCTCCGATCTCCGATTTCCGTAGCAGGGATTCCGGTGACGCGGTTGTCCGTCATCTACCGCCAGCAGGGCCAGAGCCTGATCGTGACGACCGCCCACGCCATCAACGCCGGCGAGGCCTCGCCTCCGCCCGTGGTGACCGAGGTCGCCGGCGCCCAGGTGTGGAGCGATCTCAACTTCATCGTGGCGACCGACGCCGAGGACTGCCTGCGCAAGGTGATCCAGCTCTGCACCGAGTTCATCCCGCAACGGCTCAAGTGGCCGCATCCCATCAACGACGTCCAGGTGCTCGCCCCCATGCACAAGGGCGTGGCCGGCGTGGCCAATTTCAACACCCAGCTGCAGGCCGCGCTCAACCCCCGCGCCCAGGGCCTGCGCACGCCCAGCGGCGAATATCGTCCCGGCGACAAGGTCATCCAGCTGCGCAACAACTACGACAAGAACCTGTTCAACGGTGATATCGGCAGTGTCGTCAGCACCGACGGCGTCAACGGCACCCTCACGGCGGATTTCGACGGCGAAAAGCACACCTTTGACCGCGGCGAATTCAACGACCTCGCCCTCGCCTACACCATCAGCATCCACAAGAGCCAGGGCAGCGAGTACCCTGTGGTCATCGTGCCGCTGCTCAAGGCGCACTTCATGATGCTGCAGCGCAACCTGCTCTACACCGC
>CAZFHG010000203.1:0-6384 GCA_964518665.1 uncultured Opitutaceae bacterium
CCGGAAAGGGCGCCCTTGCGGACCGTCTCGCGGGCCTTGCGGGCCGCTTCACGGGCGCGGGCGGCGGTGAGACCCTTGTCCACGATGCGCTTGGCGACACCGGGGTTGGACTCGAAGTACATCATGAGGCCCTCGTAGGTGACGGAGCCGACCACGCCTTCAACTTCGGGGGAGAGCAGCTTGACCTTGGTCTGCGACTCGAACTTCGGATCGCTGTGCTTGATGGAGACGACCGCGGCGAGACCCTCGCGGACGTCATCACCGGTGATCTGCGGATCCTTTTCCTTCAGGAGATTGTTGCCCTTGGCGAACTGGTTGATGGCGCGGGTGAGGGCGCCGCGGAAACCCGAGAGGTGCGTGCCGCCGTCGGGATTGTGAATCGTGTTGGTGTAGCAGAGGACCTGGTCGTTGTACGTGTCGTTGTACTGGAGCACGACCTCGCAGTGGATCTCGGCGGCCTTGTCGTCGAGCTGCAGTTTGGTCTCCTTGGTGAAGCGGATGGGCTTGGGGTGCAGGGGCGTCTTGCCCTGGTTGATCTGCTTCACGAATTCCTCGACGCCGTCCTTGTAGTAATAGGTCTCGGGCTTGGCGCCGGCAGGGCGCTCGTCGAGGAAGACGATTTCCAGGCCGGAGTTGAGGAACGCGAGCTCGCGCAGGCGCTGGCCGATGCGCCCGGTCTGGAAGACGGTGGTCTCGCGGAAAATCTCCGAGTCCGGCTTGAAGGTGATGAGCGTACCGGTGCCGCGGGCCTTGCCGATGACCTCGAGTTTTTTGACGGTCTTGCCGCGCTCGAACTTCATGTGGTGGACCTGGCCGCCGCGCGAGACCTCGACTTCGAACCATTCCGAGACCGCGTTCACGCACTTGGCGCCGACGCCGTGGGTGCCGCCGGAGAACTTGTAGCCGCCCTGGCCGTATTTGCCGCCGGAGTGGAGGGTGGTGAGCACCAGTTCCACGCCGGGAAGTCCGCTGTCCTTGTTGAGATCCACCGGGATGCCGCGGCCGTTGTCCCGGATGCTGATGGAGCCATCCACGTGGATGGTGACCTCGATGCGGGAACAATGGCCCGCCAAGTGCTCGTCGACCGAATTATCAAGCACCTCCGAGACGCAGTGGTGAAGGGCGCGTTCATCGGTGCCGCCGATGTACATGCCGGGCTTCTTGCGTACCGCTTCAAGTCCCTTGAGCTGACCGAGTTGGTCGGCGTTGTAAGCGTGGGGATTCGCTGGGTTTTGCGTGGGTTTTTCGGAGGCGGATTGATCGGACATGCAGCGAAATTTAGGTTGGAATAGGGAAAGAAAAATTCTTTGGAAAAACCGCTCTGCACGCGAGGGTTTTTTTGAGAAAAAAGCGGCATGGAAAAGGCGTTCCTTTGCCTTTAAAACGAGGGTTTCAATTGACCGCTGGGGGGATACCGGCAAGGTGCTCGGTCCATGCTGACACCCGTGCTCGAAAAGGTGCTGATTTTGCAAGATCGCGATGCCCGGCGAAGGGGTTTGGAGGCCCAATTCAAGGCCGTTCCCGGTGAAATCGCCTTGGTGGAGCAGAAGATCGCGACCGAGAAGGCCGCCATCGAGTCGGCCAAGACCGAGGTTAAAGAGTTGGAAACCAAGAAGAAGATGCTGGAAACCGAGATCGGGTCCGCGGAGGACAAGCTCGGGAAATACAAGACCCAGCAGTCGCAGGTGCGCAAAAACGACGAATATCAGGCTCTCGGGCACGAAATTGAGACTACGGAGACGGCCATCAGCGAGATGGAGGGACGTGAACTGGAGGTCATGTACGCCATCGATGAGGCCAAAAAGAAATTTGCGGCGGCCGAAGCGGTGCTAAAACAGAACATTTCCGGCCATCAGGCGCGCATCGCGATGCTTGGCGAACGGGCGACGAGCCTGCAGGCGGAATTGGAGGGCGCGACGGCGGAATTCAACGCGGCCCGCAGTGGGCTCGATGCCCCCACCTTGCGCCTTTACGACCGTCAGGCGGCCCGGGCGCTGCCGGTTTGCGTGCCCATCCGCGGCGGCAAATGCAGCGGCTGCCACCTGAAGGTATCCTCGGAGGTCGAATCAGCCGCGCGGGGTAAGTCCACTGACGGGCAACTCGCGGCTTGCGACCAGTGCGGGCGCTTGGTTTATTGGGAATCCTAGTTTTGGGGCCTGGTCGTCGCTCCGAGTTCTTTGATCCCAAGGCGCGGGTAACGCCGCGCCCGTTTTAGAAGTTCGGAGAGGAAAGTCCGGACACCGCAGGGCAGGATGCCGCACGAGCTTCACCGCAAGTGCGGGCGCCAAGCGTCAAGGCTTGGTGACGGACAGTGTCACAGAGAACAAACCGCCCGGTTCGATTCGCCGCAAGGCGGCTCGTTCAGGGTAAGGGTGAAAAGGTGGGGTAAGAGCCCACCGCGCCAACGGCGACGTTGGCGGCACGAAAAACCCCTTCCGGTGCAAGGCAAAATAGGTGGCTGGACGGCCCGTCCCATAGCCACGGGTATGCCGCATCCTCCTGCGCTTCGCGCAAGCGAAGCTACGGAGGGCAGGTCCGCCGCAAGGCGGGCGTTGAGAGAAATGACGGCCAAATCCCGCGCAAGCGGGTGGAACATAATCCGGCTTACCGGCCCCAAAACTAGCTTATTTCGATTGGGATTGGCCCCTGCAGGCAGCCCGCTGGCGGGCGCTCGCTCGGCATGTGCCCGCAAGCGGGCTGCCTACTGCTACGATCGCGGGCAACGTGGCACCGCAAAGCCGCTCCTATCCGGGCCTGCTTACCAGTCCAGCACGGTGATGGCGCTGCGTTCCGCCGCCGAACTGATCTCGTGCCAGAGCGCGACCCGGAAGGGGTTGTTGCCGCCAAAGTCACCGAGGGATTCGTCGTAGTGGAAGGCGGCGTTGCCGACCAGGGTGATGTCGTTCGCGACGACCGAGCCGCAGACATCGCCGTTGCCGTTGATCTTGACCGATCCCTGGGGCGCGTACACCACGGCGCTGAGCGCACCATTGCCGGCGATCTGGATGTCCTGGACGCCCGAAGTCTTGGTGCCCCAGATCAGCAGGGATTCCGGCAGATTGGCCGTGCCGGCGGTGGTGCCGCCGTTCATGATGCCCTGGCCGGCGATCCGGATGTCACCCGGGGCATACAGCTCAAGTTGTGAGCCGCTCTCGATGTTAAGGGCGCCGCTGCCGCCGCCGATATTGATGCTCGTGGTTGGATTGGTCAGGGTGATGACGACGTGCACGGCGGGCGAGGTCGGCGTCTTTTTCTTAATGGCGAGCGTCTTGTTGTTATAGGCGATCTGGCCGACGGTGTAGTAATATTTACCGTCGGTCAGGGTATCCGCCGCCCGGGGCAGGTTGAGGTTGGTCGAAATGTCGCCGATGATGTCGCCGCCATTGGCGGGCGGTCCTACGGGGTCAAAGCTCGTGGTGAAATTCGTGGAAACCCGGCTCATGTCCATGGTGTTGGCCGGCGTGCCGAAGGGACCGATGAGGCCGTTGGCGCCGACATTGGGCAGGGCGCCGCCGGTGGCGGCATAACCCCAGATGTCGGCGTTTTGTACCAGCACGGCATCCACGCCGATGGAGATTGAACCGATGGAACCTTTGTCATGATCCACCGCGGAGCTGTAGGAGACCGGGGTGGTGCGCGGGGTGCCGTCGTCGTTTTTCTTCGAGTGCCAGCTATCGACCGAGGCGTTGCTGCCGGAAAAGCGGATGGAGTCCTTCGCGACGAGGCCGTTGGCGAAGCGGGAGGATTTGCGCAAACGGATCTCGACCCATTTCTGAATGGTCTGACCGGTGCTGAGCGTGATGATGGAGCGGGCCACGGCCCGGGGGGCGCTGCTGTTGTAGCCAAATACGTACACGCGCACGATGCCGGTGACGTTCTGGTCGAAGTTGTAGGTCGTGGACTCCGAGGGCAGGCGGCGTCGCGCATCGCCCACCGGCACAGGGTAGGCGGTGTCCCAGCCATGTTCACTCCAACTGTAACTGCTGTCGGCCACCGTCTTGTTGATGGCATACATGGCCTCCTCCAGGCCATTCTCGGCCAGATTCATGGCTGCATTCCGGTAGAAGGCGCCGTTGGAGATCTCCAGACTGGTCCGGCTCATCTGCAGGTAGCTGACCAGCGAGACGCTGATGACGGCGGAAATGATCATCGCGACGATCAAGACAGAGCCCCGCGTCGCCGCAAAAATCACGGGCAGCGAACGGGAGCGAATGACAGGGATTTGGGAATCCATCCTGGTAAAGGGAGGCCTGCGACGAATGCTTCCGGTCCCGGGGTGATGGACGGTGACAGACGCGTGATGAAGGTGCTTTCGGTCGGGAGCGACGAGTACGTCGCGCTGGAGAAGGTCCTAATGGGTGTTTGGCTTGAGCACGTCGAAAGCTGTCGGTTGACAGCGCCATTCGCAGATTGACCGGATCACCAGCTCAGCACGGTGATGGCACTGCGGCCGGCGGCCGAAGTGATCTCGCGCCAAAGGGAGACACGGTAGGGATTGTTGCCACCGAAATCGCCGAGGGACTCGTCGTAGTGGAAAAAGGCATTGCCGACGACGGTGATGTCGTTCGCCACGACCGATCCGCAGACGTCGCCGTTGCCGTTGATTTTGACCGAACCCTGCGGGGCGTAGACCACGGCGCTCAGCACGCCATTGCCTGCTATCTGGATATCCTGTACGCCGGAGGTCTTGGTGCCCCAGATTTGCAACTTTTCCGGCAGGTTGGCCGTTACTGCGGTGGTGCCGCCATTCATCACCCCTTGGCCGGCGATCTTGATGCTGCCCGGAGCATAGAGCTCGAGCTGGGAGCCGGTCTCGATATTGAGGGCGCCAGAACCGCCACCGATGTCGATCGAGGTCGTCGTGTTGGTCAGGGTGATCACGACCTGCACCGCCGGTGAGCCCACCGTCTTTTTCTGAATGTTGAGATACTTGTTGGTGAAGTTGATCTGCCCCGTGGTGTAGTAGTACTTTCCATCCGAGGAGGGAGAATCGGTGGCCCGGGGCAGGGTCGTATTGGCCGTAATGTTCGTGATGTCCGTGTAGCCGATGGTATTGGGCGGCGAAACCGGATCGAAACTGGCGGAAAAGTCCGTGGAGACGCGGGTCATGTCCATTTGTCCACTGAGGGTGCCGTAGGGACCGACCAGACCGTTGCTGCCGACGGCCGGAACCGCGCCGCCGGTGGCGGCATAGCCCCAGATGTCGGCATTTTGGACGAGGACGGCGTCCACGGAAACGGAGACGGAACCGACCGAGCCCTTGTCATGATCGACTGCAGAACTGTAGGGCACGGGCGAGCCCCGCAGGGTGCCGTCGTCGTTTTTCTTGGAGTGCCAACTGTCTACCGAGGCATTGTTGCCGCTGAACCGGATGGAGTCCTTGGCCACGAGTCCGTTGGCGAACTTGGAAGTCTTGCGCATCCGGATTTCGACCCACTTTTCAAGGGTCCGGCCGGAGCCGAGGTTGACGGTGGAACGGGCCAGGGCGCGGGGGGCCGTGCCGGCATAGCCGATGACATAGACGCGCACAGTGCCGGTGACGCCCTGGTCAAAGGTGTAAGTGCCGCTCGCGGGCAGCACCCGCCGGGCATCGCCGACGGGCAAAGGGCTGGTGGTGGTCCAGCCATGGTCGGCCCAGTTGTAACTGCTGTCGGCCACGGTCTTGTTGATGGCATACATCGCCTCCTCGAGTCCGTTCTCGGCGAGGTTCATGGCGGCGTTGCTGTAAAGGGCGCGGTTGGAGATGACCAGGCTGGTGCGTCCGAGCTGCAGGTAACTCGCGAGCGAAATGCCGATGACCGCGCACAGGATCATGGAGACGATCAGTACGGAACCCCTCGACTGGGTCCGGGGCAGGTTCCGGAGCTGGAGAGGACTGGGCGAAGGGTGGGTATTCATGGGGGCGCTTCTCAAGCGGTGACGATCTTGTTGCGAAGGATGAAGCGGGCGGAGAGCACGGTGTTCGTCGCGGCGACGACAGTCGTGTTGGTGCGCGTGGCCTCGAGGGTGATCTGAAGTTGCTTGGTGCTGGAACTGGCGGCCGTGCGTTCCGCGGCGGTGGACAGCGGCATCTCCGTGCCGGCGACATTGAAGGCCGAAAAGTCGAAACTGCCCGCGGTGATACCCGTGATGAGTGCGGATCCATTGCGGGAAAAAATGCGCGTGCTGCTGTCGTAGGCATAGGTGACGCTGGCGGAGTTCACCACGATGGTGGCCGAATGGGCGGTGTTCCAGGTGATGGAGCTGGCCTGGCGGACGTCCTCCGCGAAGATTTCCAGACCGCGCCGGGCCTGGGTCTCCATGTCGGTGTAATTCTGCATGTTGGCGCCGCTGCGGCCAAGGAAGAGAAAGGTTGAGAGGACCCCGGCCAAAATGAAGGTCGAG
>CAZFHG010000204.1:0-6376 GCA_964518665.1 uncultured Opitutaceae bacterium
ACCGGAAGGTACACCCGAAAGGGGTCCGCCGCCTTGATCCAGGTCATGTTTCGGCAGGGCCGGTCCGGGCGGCAAATATGGCCGCAGCAAGTTCATCTACGATCTTTGGGGCGACACCGTGAACACCGCGAGCCGCATGGCGTCAAACAGCCTGCCCGACACGATCCAGATGACGGGGGCCACGCGCCAGTTGCTGCTGGACCAGTTTGTCTGCGAGGAGCGCGGCGAGTTGGAGATCAAGGGCAAGGGCCGCCTGCACACCTGGTTTCTCCGCGGCCGTAGAACCAACCCTGCAGGCTGAGGGCGCAGTCAAGCTGCGCCCCTACGCCGATCCACGGCTCACTCCCGCCAGAAATTCACGGCCCAGCAGCCGTCGGACCGGTGCTCCATGGTGGATTGGAAACCCTCGCTCTTGAGCATTTCGATCAACGGGGCGGGCATGAAGGGTGCGACAATAGTCACACCGTGGCCGGCGGTCAGGGCGTCCACGCGCGCGCGGATGAGCGGCAGGGGTTCCTCGCCGCGGGCAAGATAGGGACGGACGTCGAAGATTTTGAATTTGGGCGCAGCCATGGGAGTGGGAGGATCAGTAGACGAATTCCACCTGGGCCCAAACTTTTTTCACGTCGGGGTAGGCGGTCGAGTCGCGGCGGAAGTCGGCGAGCTTCACGAGGCCGGTGAATTGCCGGCCGAACTTCCGGGTGAGCATGACGTCGGTCTCGTGGCCGAATTCCGCGCCGCCGGCGTCGGCGTCGAATTGGTGATAGAAGGCGGTCAGGGCGATGGCGGCCGGCAGATTCGCCGTGGCCTTGAGGTAGGTGTCACGCAGGCCGGCGGCGGGTGTGGCGAGAAAGAGGTCCGCCCAGCCATTCCACGCGTGGAGCGTGGCGAGCGGAGTCTTGAAGCCGACGTTGTGGTCCGAGCCGAGGATCTCGTGGCCGAGCATCAGGCCGCCGGCTTTCGCGGTGAGCCCGGCCTCCAGCGCCGTGTAGGCGGCGGAGTAGTTCAGGGTGCTGGACCCGTAATCCGACTGGGTCGCGAGCTCGAGGCGGTAGGCGAACTTGAGCTCGGAGTTGAGCGGACGGGTGCCGGCGAAGCTCGCGCCCCAGGTGGCGCAGGAGTTGGCGGCGGCGTTGTCAAAATCCAGCAGGTAGGCGTAGCCGGTCAGTGTGCCGGCGGCCCAGCCGGCGTAGCTGGCGTTGAACACATGGGACGCGGAATCCCAGCGTCCCTGCGCATGGCGGCGGCTGAAGACGCGGTTGATCTGATCAAGGTAGGCGTAGGTGAGCGTGGTTTGCGCCAGCGACTTGTCCTGCACGGCGAGGGCGTCGAAGGTCTGCATGTTCTGGCGCCAGCCGACGTCGCCGATGAAGCGGAAGTTGTCGAGGACGAGGCGCTGCCGCCCGAGCGTCACCGTGGTCTTGGCGCGGGTGTATGCGGCGAAGAGTTGATTGAGTTCCGTGGACTCGGGATCGGCGACGACGGCCTTGCCGGCGCCGCCGGCGTTGAGGCCCGACTGGCTGTAGCTGTCGCCATCGGCGGCGGTGATGTTCTCGGCCTCGATCAGGAAACTCCAGCCGCGGAACGGTGCCGGCGCGAAGCCGAGCCGGGTGCGGAGCGTCAGGGCGTCGGCATCGCGCAGGCCGGTCTGCTCGACGCCTTCGTAACGGAGCCGGGCGTTGAGCGACACCTTGCCGCGGCCGAGGGCGTCGGCGAAGGACGCCGGCTCGGCCGCGAACGCGGTGGTGGCGAGGAGGAGAAGGCAGACGGCAATGGACTTCATCGTGAATGGTGCTGGCGCGCAGGAGCGAAGGGGGCGGATCACTCCACCCGGATGATTCCCTCCATATAGGGATGCGGGGTGCAGTAGTATTTGTATTCGCCCTTGGCCGTCAGAACCGTGCTCCACTTTTCGGCATGACCGAGCAGCTTCGAGGAGAAGCCGGCCCCTTCCGGCGACTCGCTGGTGACGGCGTCGTGAATGCCGGCGAACTCGCCGCTGGCGAAGGCAAAGATGTCCTCGTTGGTCCATTCGACGGTCGTGCCGGGCGGCACGGAGGCGACCTTGGGCCAGAAGGAATTGCCGATGATCTGCACGCGGAGCTTTTTCTGGCCCGGGGCGAGGACGTAGGGGTTCTCCAATTCTTCCGTGGTGGGTTTGAACGGTGAGATGACCCGGACGGCCTGGGCGGTGTGCCGGGCGAGTTCCTCCGCGGTGTAGACGGGGCCGTCGGCGAGGACCGTGGGCGTGCGGACGGCGTCCTTGGTGGCGGCGAGCACGCCGATGGCGCCGCGCGTGGTCGAGCCGAAGGCGTGGGTGACGATCAGGTAGTTGCCCTCGTCGGGCGGCACGCGGAAGTCGACCACCCAGGAATCGGACGGGCCGGCGGTGACCGTCTGGCCGCCGACGAGCGTGTTCTCGGGGGTCGGCGTGCCCTGCCAGTAGGCGTAGTCCCAGATGATGCCGACGATGTGAAAGGTGGAGACGAGATTGGGCCCGACGTTGAGGAAATTGATGCGGACGAAATCGCCCGGGCGCACCTTGATCGGGCTCTCGACATAGCGGAAGAGTTTGCCGTTGAACATCACGTAGGCGGCGTGGCCCTCGACCGCCTCCTTGCCGCTGGCGTAGAGCTCGTGCTGCACGATGTAGAGTTCCACATCGGGGGCATGGCCGATGATTTCCTCGGCCTTGAACTTCACCGTCTTCGGCTTGACCACGAGCATGCCGTACTGGCCGAGCAGGGTGTGCATCGGGATGGCGTGGCCGCCCGGGGCGCAGTGGTACATGTAGACGCCGGGATGATTGACGCGGAAGAGGAGGGTCTTGGTGCCGCCGGCGGGGATCTTGCCGAAATACTTCGAGGTCTGGGTGTAGGCGGCGTGGATGGAAACGCCGTGCTGGATGTCGCCCTTGTTCACGACGGTCATTTCGATCACGTCACCTTCCTCGGCAATCAGCGTCGGGCCGGGGATGGTGCCGTTGACCGTGAAGCCGCTGTAGACCACGCCGTTGCCGATGAACACGTCGTTCTCGCGCATTTCCAGGTTGAACTTTTTGTCCGCCTTGGTGCCGGGTGCGACATAGCTGGTCTGCCACATGCCCAACTGCCGGTCGCGGTCGATGACCGCCTGAAAGGGATGGGGCGGAGGGACGGCGCCCGCGGCCGCACCGCCGCCACCGCCGGCTTCGGCGCCGAACTGCAGCGGCGCGCCGGCGGCGAAGGCGAGCAGGTTTTCAGACCCGCTCCAGCCGGACTTGCGCACCAGTTCGGTCAGCTCGGCCGCGTGCACGGACGGGTTGCTGCCGCCCAGCAGGCGCCGGGCGAGCAGGTTGTTGCAGGCTTCACAGGCGTGGACGGGGGCGGTGACGGACAGCGCGGCGGCAATGACGCCGAGCGCCAGAAGCAATTTTTTCATGGGGGGGGGTCGGACCGGTATTGGTTGGGCACACTGCCGGTGTGCTGAGGCAGTCTAGGCCGAAGCGGTCCGGCGTGCCTTGATTTGAATCAACAAACCCCGCGATGCGCCGGGTGGGAAAAGGGGCTTTCCACGCGGCGACAAGGTTGCCCCTGGGTGAATAAATTCACCGGAGCAGCACTGCGCGGCAGATGCCCGCTGAGCGGCGCCGGTCAGTGCTGGTGCCCGGAGCCGTGGGCGGCCGAACGCGCGGCCGTGGCGTGGAGGCCTTCAAAGTAATGGATGAAATCGACGTAAGCCGCGACGTAGGCGCGCCCGGCCTCGGTGTTGTGCGCGGCGTGAGGCTTCGCCTCCTGCGCCCGGTCAAAGCGTTGCTTGAGACCGGCCGCGACGAGTTTTTGCAGGTCCTGGGTCAAACCGGACACGCTGCCGGACTCCAGGGCCCGATCGGCGGCGACCAGGGCGGGTTCGGCACTCCCGGCGGGCTTGAGACCCGTGAAGGGTTCGCCTTCACCGGCGCGATGGATGCGGACCAGGTTCTCGAAGAAATACCGGTCGGCGAGAGCGGCGGCGGCGGGGGAGAGCTGGCGCACGCCAAGCGTTTCCGCGAAGAGGGCGCGGATGGCGGGCTCATCATCGGCCTTGACCCACATGAGGACCGGCGTGACGTCGCCCTTGGCCAGCGCGGCCCGGGCGGCCGCGATGACCGGACCGTCAAGACTGTCGCAGTGGGCCTGAACCGTCGAGGAGGTGAAAAACATGGCCAAGGCCAGTCCGGCGATGAAGCAAGTGCTTGTTGTTTTCATGGGATTAACGGATTCGTGCCGTAGTATAGCACTCCGCTGACGGTGGCTCCATGATGCACATCAAGACTCGCTGGATGAGGGAGCGTTTCTCCGTTAGGTTTCTGGACAGTCGCCCTGAGTTAAGTCCTTCCCGCGGATCACACAGATCGACGCGGATGCCGGAAAATTATCCGCGTTAATCCGCGTTATCCGCGGGAAAGTATTCGCCGAGTCCCCGCCAGCGAGACGTGACGCAGACAAGATCTAACGGAGTAGCGCCAGGCTACTTACTTCACCGCGGTGAGTGCGGCGGCGGCTTCCTCGAGGCCGCCCTTGAGACCCTGGCGCTGGTGGACGATCTCGCCCTGGGCATTGAGAATGGTGACGAGATTGGAGTGGGCGAAGGAGCCGTCGGCTTCCTGCTTGTATTTCACGCCGACGAGCGCGGCGAGTTCGCGCACGGCGTCGTCGGAGCCGCGGAGGATGATCCAGTTCGCATCGAGCTGGCGCTGGGCGCGGTATTGGGCGAGGACCGCCGTGGTGTCGCGGGCGGTGTCGAAGGAGACAAGCACGAAGGCAGTGCGGGCGCGCAGTTCCGCGGGCAGGCTGGACTGGATGGCGAGGAGGTCGGTGACCGTGAGCGGGCAGGCGTAGCCGCAGGAGGCGAAGAACAGGTTCAGGGCGATCGGGCGGCCGCGGAGTTCGCCCAGCGAGAAGGGCTTGCCGGTGTCATCGGTGAACGTCGCCTCGAGCTGGTAGAGGGAATCGGAGGTGAATGGTGCGGCGGCTACAGCGGGGGCGGCAGTGCTGCAGCAGGCGGCGGGCTTGGGTTCGGCCTTGGCGGCGCAGCACGCGGCCTTGGGGGCGGGCTGGCAGCAGGTGCCGGCCAGAGCGGCGGTGGCTGAGGCGAGGGCGAGGAGGGCCGCGGCGAGGTACAAGCGGGATGGGCTCATGGGAGGGATTGTCTTTTGCACCGCGGAGGGCGCGGAGTTTGTTTATTTAATTATCTCCGCGGTCTGCGCGTCCTCGCGTTTCACTGGGATTGCGTGAGGGCGGAAGGGGGAGAAAGAGAAAGATGAAGAGGAAAGAGAAAGATTTATGGGCTCTGCGCGCAGCGGAAGCCGAGGGCGGTCGTGGTGTTGTTGGCCTTGAGGGAGGTGCGCAGGGCCTGGCGCATGAAGGCGGCGTAGTCGGTGGTGTCCTTGGCGCCGACGGAACCGGCGCCGCAGAAGAGATCGCGCTCGAGGCCGGAGTCGGCGCGGGATTCGCCGGTGACCATGGCGGTGTTGAAATCGTCCACCCATTCCCACACGAGCCCGTGGAGATCGTAGGCCCCGTGGAAATTGGGACGGCCCGAGGCGACGGCGCGCTGCACGGCGGGCACCGGACGGGCGAGCCACGCGTAGAGGTCGCGGTTGAGGGCCTCGTCGTTCCGGCCGTCGGGGCGCGTGTAGCCGGCGGCGGCGGCGAGTTCCCACTCGGCGGTGGTAGGCAGGCGCTTCCCGATCGCCCGGGCATAGGCGCGGGCGGCGAACCAGGAGATGCGCACCACCGGGGCATCGGCCGGGGCCGTGGGTCCGGGCTCGAGGTCGCCGGCCCAGTGTTCCAGGTAGGAGGAATCGGCGAACAGCCGGCTCACCTGCGAGCGCCGCCACTTGGGGTGGGCGGTGACGAAGGCGAGGAACTCACCATTGGTTACCGGGCGCGCATCGAGCAGAAAGGCGGCGACGCGCACCTCGGGCGCATCCTTGGTGGAACGCTGGAGCGGCACGTAGACCCCGGCGGGGATCGTGACCATGCGCACGTCCTCCGCCGCACCGAGGCCGACGGCCAGGGTGAGGAAGAGGAGGGCGACGCGTGGGACGAGGAGGCGCATGGGGCGTTATTTTTTAACCACGGATTTCACGGATGACACGGATGGGAGCGGAGCCCGAGAGATGGCCGCATAAGGCGCAAAAGGCTCATAATGATCTGATCCATTTTGTGCCTTATGAGCCTCTTGCGGCCATTGCCTTGGGTTTGTTTTCCCAATCCGTGTCATCCGTGTGATCCGTGGTTAAAAATGCCTTACCGGGTTTCGTTGCGGATGGTCTTCACGTGGTCGGACTTGAAGGCCTCGCCGGTGTTGCCCCAGGTGTTGAAGACGTAGGTGAGCACGTCGGCGACCTGCT
>CAZFHG010000205.1:0-6341 GCA_964518665.1 uncultured Opitutaceae bacterium
TATGACGAACCGCCCGTCCGGAGGCCGGGCGCTACCCAATTTCACGCATTCGGATCCTGTTGAACCTATTGAGCCTCATGTGGCCATCCTCTGATCCGTGCCATCCGTGTGATCCGTGGTTAAACTTTCCGGCTTCTCCGGCCGTAGTTTGAATTGCGGCCGTTTTTCGCGGGCTTGCGGAAATCGCCCGACTTCAGGGCGTTGATCTGGTCGCGCAACAATGCCGCGCGCTCGAACTCGAGGCGCCCGGCGGCCTCCTGCATCTCGTCCTCCAATTCGGCGATGACGGCGGCGACGTCATCGGCGCTCTCCGCCACCGCCACCTCTTCCTCCTTTTCACCTGAACCGTCGTAGACATGCAGGCTGGCCTGCGCGGAACGCTTCACACTGCGCGGGGTGATCCCGTGCTCGGTGTTGTAGGCGACCTGCTTCTCGCGGCGGTAATTCACGATCTCCATGGTGCGGCGGATGGAGTTGGTGATCCGGTCGGCATAGAATATCACCCGGCCCTTCTCATGGCGGGCCGCGCGGCCCGAGGTCTGCACGAGGCTGGTCTCGCTGCGGAGGAAGCCTTCCTTGTCGGCGTCGAGGATGGCCACGAGCGCGACCTCCGGGAGGTCGAGACCTTCGCGGAGGAGATTGATGCCCACGAGGACATCGAAGTTGCCCAACCGGAGATTGCGCAGGATCTCGACGCGCTCGATGGCATCGATGTCGCTGTGCAGGTACTCCACGCGGATTTTCGCCTCGCGCAGGAACGTGGTGAGGTCCTCGGAGAGCCGCTTGGTGAGCGTGGTGACGAGCACGCGCTCCCCGGCCTCGACCGCGCGGTTGATCTCGCCGATAAGGTCCTCGACCTGACCCTTGATGGGCCGGATCGCGATCTCGGGATCGAGCAACCCCGTCGGGCGGATGAGCTGCTCGGCCACGACGGCCGAGGCTTTCAGCTCGAATTCCGAAGGTGTGGCCGAGACATAGAGTGTCTGGCCGGTGACCTGCTGGAATTCCTCGAAACTCTGCGGCCGGTTGTCGAGGGCCGAGGGCAGGCGGAAGCCAAAGTTCACGAGGGTCTGCTTCCGCGCCCGGTCGCCGTTGTACATGCCGCCGATCTGCGGCACGGTGGCGTGGCTCTCGTCAATCATGAGCAGGTAATCCTTCGGAAAGAAATCGAGGAGGCAGAACGGCCGGTCGCCCGCCTTCCGCCCTGTAAGGTGCCGTGAGTAATTCTCAATGCCGTTGCAGAAACCCATTTTCTGCAGCATCTCGAGGTCGTAGTTGGTCCGCATGCGGATGCGCTGAGCCTCCAGCAGCTGGCCGTTTTTCTCGAAGTCCGCGACCCGCTGCTCCAACTCGGCCTTGATCGCCGCGATCGCGGGCTCGAGCTTGCCGCGGGTGGTGACGTACTGGTTGGCGGGATAGAGGTCGAATTGGTCGAGCTGGCGCAAAACCTTGCCGGTCAGCGGATCGAATTCGCTGATTGCATCCACTTCCTCGCCGAAGAACTCCACGCGCAGGCCCAGCTCCGAATACGCGGGCATGATGTCCACCACGTCGCCGCGCACGCGGAAGCGGCCGCGCTTCAGCTCGTAGTCGTTCCGTTCGTAGAGATTGTCCACGAGCTTCTCGAGCAGGACGTTGCGCCCCAGCGGATCATGTTTCCGCAGCGCGATGCGCATCCCGGTGAAATCCTCGGGCGAGCCCAGGCCGTAGATACAGGACACGCTGGCGACGACGATCACGTCCCGCCGCGAGACCAGCGAACTGGTCGTGGCGATGCGGAGGCGTTCGATCTCCTCGTTGATGGAGGAGTCCTTCTCGATGAACGTGTCGCTCGACGGGATGTAGGCCTCGGGCTGGTAGTAGTCGTAGTAGCTGACGAAGTATTCGACGGCGTTTTCCGGGAAGAAGTTCTTGAACTCCGAATAGAGCTGCGCCGCCAGGGTCTTGTTGTGTGAAATGATGAGCGTCGGCCGGTCGCACTGTGCGATCACGTTCGCCATGGTGAAGGTCTTGCCGGAGCCGGTGACCCCGAGGAGGGTCTGGTGCCGGTTTCCCGCCTTGATCGAAGCCACCAGCTGCGTGATCGCCTGGGGCTGATCACCGGTCGGCTGGTAGTCGGACTTGAGCTGGAAGGGCATGGGAGCGGGAAGATGCACAGCCTGGTCGCGTGATGCAAACAACGGAAACAGACGTGGGATTTTTGGCCACGGATTTCACGGATGACACATATGGGAGCCGAGGCGATGGCCACAAAAGGCAAAGCATGCTCATGAGGATTCAATTCTTAGAGGGATGGTAGGGCCCGGCCTCCGGACTGGCCGGATAAGGCAAGCGTACGCCGAACCGCCCGTCCGGAGGCCGTGCGCTACCCAATACCAAGCTGAAACGATGCCGTATGCGAGTAGGCCGGGAGCTTGCTCCCGCTCCGGAAGCGCCAGCAAGGCGGCGGCCTACCGGGAGCACTTTTCGGTCTCGCAATCCTCAGGGCAGTTCAGCGTCGGAAGAATCATTCTGCCAAGTTTTCGGATTCTTTGGCCTTATGCGCCTCATGTGGCCATCCTCTGATCCGTGCCATCCGTGAAATCCGTGGTTAAACAGTCCCGATAATCTTTCTCAAATCCTCGACCGTGAGCTCGTCCAGTTGGTGCACGACGCGATCCACGTTTTCCTCCAGTGCGCTCAGCGGATGGGTCGTGGCCACGCCGACGACCTTCATGCCGCCGGCACGGGCGGCTTCGATGCCGGCGTGGGCGTCCTCGAACACGATGCAGTCCTTCGGCTGCTTGTTGATTTTCGCCGCCGCCTTGAGGAACACCTCGGGATGCGGTTTGCCGTGGCTGACATCCTCCGCCGTCACCATGTCGGCGAAATAGTCCGGCCAGTCCAGCACGCCCAAAATGGTCTCGATGTTTTCGCGATGGGTGGATGAGCCGATGCAACAGGGCACCTGCTCCGCCCGCAGGCGTTCGAGAAACACCTGCACCCCGGGCAGGGCCTGGAGTCCGCGCTCAACGATGATATCGCGATAAAGGGCCTCCTTGCGCAGGGAAAGCCGGCCCACCTCCGCCACATCCGCGGTCCAGCCGAGCAGATTCGGGATGATCCACTCGTTTTTGCGACCAAAGCCACGCTTGAAGTGATCGGCCGGCAGCAGCTTCCGCTCCTCGGCTGCGAGCCGTTCCCAGCTCTCCTCATGCTGCGTCGCCGAATCGATGATGACCCCATCCCAGTCGAACAGGATGCCCGGATTGATTTTCGTCATGTTCAAAGCCCGAAGGCTTTGAGCGTGCCACCCCACATGCCAGCCCAGAATTTGCGGGCCGCGCTGGCGTCACCCGTCGCGGAGACCTGCTGGCAAAGGAATATTCCCTGGCCCGAAAACAGGTCGTCGAACAGCGGGTTCATGTCGCGGTAGTAACCCCAGAACGTCTCCGCCCGCACGGGCAGGTAGTCGAGGTTCGGCGTGAAGCCAATGGTCGAGTCCTGGTTCGTCCGCCGCGCCGTGCCCACCTCGGTCAGGTGCTCGGCGCGGATGCCGCGGTTTCCGGCGATGATCAGCCGGCAGGGACCGGCGAATTCAAAGAAACGGAACTGCAGCGTCACCCAGGCCTGCCAGCGGAACAGCTGCCAGCGCCGGCGGATGACCAGCCGCTCCCCCGCCCCGGCCACAACGCCCACGAGAAAACTCGGTCGCAGGATCAGCGCGCTGCCCGCCGGCAGCGTGATGGTGGAAAGCTCGATGTTCGGGTTGGCCTCGTTCGAGAGGGTGACGCGGCGCGTGATCTCCGTGCCCGCATTGCGCATTTCGATGAGTTCGATCAACCCGCTGGCGAGGCACGTGAACGGAATGCGCCAGTCGAGGAGGAACCGCGTTTTCCGCGGCATGCCCTCATCGGAGGTCTGCAGGAAGCGCTCCTTGATCCACAATTTTGCGCCCGGTGGCAGGGCCAGGTTGAGCGCGACCCGGCTTTCGGCAATCTCGGGGATCGCATCCATCCCAGCGGCCAGCCGCACCGGCTTGCCGCGCATGACCAGCGGGGCAAAACCATAAAACATCAGCAGCTTGCCGGCCGTGGGCCCGAAGAAATAAAGCACCAGCGCAGTGATGATCCAGACCTTGGAGCGTTCCCAGGCATCAAGCAGGTAGTGCGCGGCCTTGGACCGCTTCGCTTCGGCCACTTTCAGCTGGGTATCCAGCCGCCCCAGGGCAATGCCCAGCCCATCCTTTTCCCAGGTGGTACGGGTCAACTCCGTCTGGCGCTGTTCCAGCGTGGCCACCGCTTCCGCCCGCATCTCTTCCAAACGCTTCAATTGCGCGGCATTCGATTCCTGCTGCTCGGGGTTCCCGACCACCCGGTCCCAGGTGCTCTCCAAGGCCTTCAGCCGCTCCCGCACGCTGTCAATCTGGCTGATCCGCTCCTTCGTAGCTGCGATGGCGGCCGTGGTCTGGTCGATTCGTTTCTGCACATCGCCAAGCGCCGCCTGCACTTGCGCGCGCTCGCCGGTCAGCGCCCTCACAAACTCATTGTGCCGCAGGTCGAAGTCCACGTTGTCCCGCAAAAACAGCCAAAGGCCATACGCCGAAAGGCCTAATATGATGATGCCAAGTGCCACTGCGCCCTTGGCGAGCACCCAGCGAGCAAATTTAAGTAGCACAGCCATGTATGAATACGCAACGTCAGGAGGATAAGCCGGCTTCATTCAAGGCCGTTCCCACCTGGAAGCCAATTGCTAATGCCGGGGGCTTCAACCAAGCTGAACGCAATCAAAGACAGGGTTAAATCCCGAAAACCTCACCCCTAGAAATTGTTCCATGTCTAAAGTCATCATTTCATCCCTCTATGACTCGGATGTATTCAAGATGGCCTGCCGCCAGTTCGACAAGGCGGCCGACGCCATCAATCTCCCGGAGCACATCCGCGATCGCACCAAGTATCCCCGGCGCACCTTCGCGGTCGCCCTGCCGATCAAGCGCGATGACGGCAGCATCACGGTGTTCGAGGGTTACCGCGTTCAGCACAACCTGACGACCGGCCCGGCCAAGGGCGGCGTTCGGTTCCACCAGAACGTCACGCTCGGCGAGGTCGCCGCGCTGGCCATGTGGATGAGCTGGAAGACCTCGCTTGTCGGCCTGCCCTACGGCGGAGCCAAGGGCGGCGTCATCGTGGATCCCAACCAGCTTTCACTCGGCGAGTTGGAACGGCTTTCCCGCCGCTACATGCAGGAGCTCATTCCCTTCATCGGACCCCATGTGGACGTCCCGGCGCCTGACGTGGGCACCAATGAAAAGGTGATGGCGTGGATGATGGATACCTATTCCAACCATGTCGGCCACATCGAGCCCGGCATCGTCACCGGCAAGCCCATCTCGATCGGCGGTTCGCAGGGCCGGCGCGAGGCCACTGGCGCGGGCGTCGCCTACCTCGTCACGAAATACCTGGCCGACCTCAAGATTCCGGTGAAAAAGGCCACCGTGGTCATCCAGGGCTTCGGCAACGTCGGCAGCGAAACCGCCGCCGCCCTCGACAACTATGGTGCCAAGATCATCGGCATCGGCGACCACACGGCGTCCTTCTACAATCCCAAGGGCATCAACATCAAGAAGGCCCTCAACTATGTCCAATCGCAGCGCGTGCTGAAGGACTTCGATGGTGGTGAGGAAATCAGCAGTGCAGACCTGCTCGAATTGAAATGCACCGTGCTGGCGCCCTGCGCCCTGGAACGCGTGATCACGGATCAAAACGCCTCCCGGCTGAAATGCCGCATTCTGGCGGAAGGTGCGAACGGCCCGACCACCAACCAGGCCGACAAGATCATCGATGCCCGCGAGGACATCGAGATCATCCCCGACGTGCTCTGCAATTCGGGCGGTGTCATCGTCTCCTACTTCGAATGGTGCCAGAATCTGCAGAACTTCTATTGGACCCGCGACGAGGTGCTGACAAAAATGTACGCCATCCTGGACCGGGCCAAGGAGTCGGTGGAGTTCCAGAAGCGAAAATTCAAGTTCAGCCGCCGCCTCGCCGCCCTCACCCTCGGCATCCAGCGCGTCGCCGACGCCAAGATCGCCCGCGGGTTGTTCCCGTAAGTCGAAGCGCAAACGGTTTCACCAGGCGGGCACGTAACTGTGCCCGCCTTTTTATGGGTAGGTCCCGGCCTCCGGACGGGCCGGTTGGTCATGCGCACGCCGAACCGGTCCGTCCGGAGGCCGGACCCTACCCAGGGCACAAATACACAAACCTCCACTCGCTCACGCTCGTAGCTACCTGCCTGTTCTGAACATAACCGGTATGAGTTCAGGACATGGGTGACAGGGCATATTCAGGACATGGGTGACACTC
>CAZFHG010000206.1:0-6321 GCA_964518665.1 uncultured Opitutaceae bacterium
TTGCTGGGATCAATCAGCCAGGCGGCCTGCAAGCCCGCCGGAAAGACCTTGTCCATGACGTTTTCCACGTTCACGCGCACGGACCAGTGCCTGTTGACGGCATAGTTGATGAACGCGTTCACCACGGTGGGATCCTTCATCTCGATGAAGGCCTTGGGGGTGGGCAGGGTAAGCCCGCCGCTGCCTACAATCCAGCCGCCCTTGGACGTGGCGCCGCCGCCGATGGACAAGCCCTTGAGTCCGTCCGTGACGAAATCATACCGGGTGAATACGCTCCAAGAAGACTCGTAGCTCAGGGAAACCGGTGCTCCGGTCGCAGTCTTGTTGTCGCCATTGAAATACGTGCCCACCACCTGCCAGTTGGGCAGAAGCTTGACCTCGATGTCCATGTCCCAGCCCTTCTGCAAGGTGGAGCCGATCAGGTTGAAGTAATTTTCACCGGAAGGCAGCACGCCACCAAAGCTGGTCTGGTTGGAGAGCTCGATGTCGAAGAATGAAAGCGTGCCCGAAACCCGGCCGCCAAAGAGTGCCGTCTTGATACCCACTTCCTGTCCCTTGCCGATCTGGTTCGGCAACAGGGACCCGTCCGCCAGCTTGCCAAAGGTGTTCGGCTGCAGGACGGTCGATTCAAGGGCGTAAATGGAGATCTCCTTCGTGACATAGCCCACCAAGCCGTAACGGTGGAGATTGCCCGCATCCTTGCGAAAGGTAGAGGCCGTCGGGATGGGGGCGGCCACGTTTGGCACACTCGTCTCCTGCCGGTCCCAGCGCGACCAGCCGGCCACCGCGGACAGGCGCTCGGGGATGATGTCAACCTGCTGTTGCACATACGCCAGGATGTTGTTGCGCATGCTCTTGTTGCCCGGATTCGCCGGCGTCACGTAATCCTTCACGGTCGGGATCACGATCGTGTCCATGCTGGGATTGGCGATCGGCCGCGTGATGCTGCCCGTGCCGCCGAACGTCGAGAAACCCCAGAACCCGGCCTTGGAGGTTTCCTCCGCGAACTGGAAGCCGGCGATCGTCTGGCTCTTGTGACCCCAGAGTTCGTATTTCCCGCTTATGTCGCCCATGGCGTAATTATTGTTGAAGTCCTGGTAATTGCGGCGGGCGGTGAACGTGATCGTGTTGGTGACCCAGTTCACGCCGCCACCCGGCAGAATGATGCCGGTCGGCCCGCGCTTGTAGCGGTTGTTGGCCGCGTTGAGCTTCATCTCCCAGTTCTCGGAGAAGCGGTGCAGGAACGAGAACCGGATCTGCGAGGCGATGAAATCCTCCAGGTTGTTCGGCGCCTGGTAGTTTTCCTCCCGCCCGGCACCCGTGTAGACCTGTCCGTCCGGCGTCAGGAAGGAATGGGCCTGCGGATAATGTTCCAGGCGCGTGTAATCAACGGCCAAGCGCACCGTGGTGTCCTTGTAATTGAACTGCAGGGTGGGAAAGATGCCGTGGGTTTTTTCCGAACGGTTCCGGAAGAACTGGTCGCCGCCCTTGTAGACGGCGTCGACGCGGTAGCTAAACTTGCCCTCGCCGATCGAGCCCAGCGGTCCCGTGGTATCAAGTGTGGCCCGGTAGGTCCCGTGCTGGTCGGCGCTCAGGCCGACCGTGGTCGACTGGTAGGGCAGCGGCTTGCGCGTGGTCTTGAGGATGGCGCCGCCCAGGGAAGCATTGATGTAGAAAACCGCGGCCGGTCCGCGAATCACCTCGTAGGAGTCGATGTTGATGTTGTCCAGGTACGGCGGACCGCCGTTGGGGAATTCATCGATGAGCGGATTGTTGATGCGGTTGCCGCGCAGCATGACGCCTTCGGTGCCGACCGACAGACGGCCAACGCCCGCAAATTGCAGCGCGTCCGAAGACTGGGCATAACCGATGTCCTCGATCAAGTCGCGCGTCACGACGGTGATGGCCTGGGGTATGCTCAGCAACGGCTGGTTGGTCTTGAAGCCCGTGGCGGCGTTCGTCGTCACGTAGCCCTTGTCCTGGGTCGTCGTCACCTCGAAATGTGACAGCTCAACCACATTATCGTCACTCTGTTTTGTCTCCACGGCCGATGGACCGGGATCTTCTGTCTTTGGGGCTTCTTGGGCTGATATTGGCGCATACGCCAAGATGAGACAAAGGACGCCGAAGCACTGAACGGCTGCGCGCCCTTGATGGCTTACGTTGTTTTTCATGGTGTGGGATGGGCCCTGGGATGAGGGAACTTGTGGATCGGTTCTGACAACGCACAGGGCCGCATACCATTTGAGCTCGGTCAAGAACATAATGTATACTATTAAAGCTTATATTGTATTCTTAATGATTTGAGTTGGTGTCCGAAAAGACGAAACAACATGACCCCAATTGATTGATTCCATGGGGACACACCCTGCAGGCCGGGGCATGCGTGGATCAATTCCGCCAGCCAACTCTACTGAACAGGCCTGACTAGTCCGACTTGGGCAGTTGGAAGGTGCTGCAAAATCCGCCGCCCATTGGCGAGCGCTTGGAAAACCGGCCAGTAAGCTTGCTTGCTTTAAAATTCAGACGGTATACATTGCTGAAAAAGTCATGAAGAAGCCCGCTCACTCCAATGTCGCGTATGATTACATTCGTAAGGCCATCCTGAGCGGGGAATATTCTCCTGGCCAACCACTTCTGGAAGCTGAACTCGCCAAGAAAACCGGGGTAAGCCGCACACCTGTGCGGGAGGCCCTGCGTCAACTCGAGTCTGAAGGTTTGATCACCATGCGGGCGAACATCGGCGCAACGGTCAAATCGATGACGATGAAGGAATATCGGGAAATGAGCGAAGTGCGGCAGGCCCTTGAGAGCAGCGCCGCCGGGTTCGCCGCCTTGCAACGCACCGATGCTGATCTCGAGGCCATCACGGCTGCCTTCCAAAAAATGGAGACGGCCGTGCAGGCAATCGCCAAACAGGACACCGAGCCCTATACCCTGCTGAAGGAAGTAACGAACGAGGACATCCGTTTTCATCTGGCCATTCTGAACGCCGCCGGAAATGACCTGATGAAAAAGGAAATCCTGCGCCTGCACCTCATCAAGCGGGTGGTCTCATGCCTCCATCCCGACATGGCCAGGATCCAGCCTTCGACCAGTGAGAAGGCCAAGCGCGATGCGCGCCGGGCCGAAAGCCTGGCCAGTCATCGCAAAATTTACGAAGCCATCCGCAAGGGCGACGCCACGGCCGCGAAGAGCGCGATGGAGCAGCACATCCAGGAGGTAATCGATCTCAGCCTGCTGGCCATGGCCCGGTTGAAGGATGCCACGCCGGCCAGTGAGCCGAGCGAAGAGGAACTCGAATACATGTCCTGAGGCGTTGCACCTGCCGGATGCCGGAATGTTGGGCGGGGACTCCGATTCTCGCCTTCACTCCTTCGCCGCGCTGGAATCCAATCTTTCTCTTAATCTTTATCGTTCTCTTTCTCCTGCCTTGGGGGTTGGCGGACGATTGCGACCGAGGGCGTTCGCGCTCCCAAGGCGGGGATCGGAATCCCCGCCCTGCATCGTAAACGCAGGCTAACGGACTTTCTGCTCAGCCCCGGTTCGCTCCCTCCCATTGGTCCCGGACGATTGCAACTGCCGCGCGAACATCAGCGCCCGGGCCTCGCTTTGATTTTGCGCTGCCTCCAGCTGTTCGCGCGCCAGCCCGTGCGCCGGTTGATCGGGCCGGGCGTGCACCAGGCCGCCGAGCGCAGCAATGCGCGCATCCTGGGGCAGGGCCGCCAGCCATGCGTCCCGGGTCAGCGCCGCCAAATCCGCCCAGGCCGCCTCCGGCATCTGTTCGTCCAGCGCCGCCGCCAGCTTGGCGGGACTGCCCTGCGGACCGGTCAGCCGGTAGAGATTGCGCGGCAGTAGATCGCGGCTGTTGCCGCCGGCGGAAAAATAGCTGATGCCCAGCATGTAGCCATCGGCCGGCGACACAAAGGCGGCGACCTCCGGGCTCATTGGCACGCCGTGAATGCTGGGCGGCCAGCCGCTCTGCGCGGAAAAAAGCGCGTTGCCCTCCTGGCTCGCCAGAAAGCGCATGAAGTCGATGGCCTCGGCTTTCAGGGGGCTGCGCTTGTTGAGATAAAACCCGAACGAGGTCATGTCATTGCCGTCGGCAAAAGGCCCCAGGATGTAGGGGCCGACCACCGGATCGTCCCTGGTCGGCTGCGGCGCGCGCAACGCATCCACGTCAAATGACGCCTGTTCGTGCAGCGTCCGCGCCGCGCCCGACTGCGCGAAAATGAACAGAGCGTCGCCGTGCAGGAACTCGCGCATGGCCTCATCGCGCGAGAGCTGCTGGAAACCCGGTTTCATCTGCGCGCTGAATTCCCCCACCAGCGTGAGCCCGGCCAGCAGGGCCGGCCGTTGGAAATCCCATTTCCCCTGGAGATAGCCGCCCAGCACATGGGGCGCGGAGAGTGAAAGGAGCCCGTCGCGGTCGAGTTCGGGCACCAGGCGCGAGGTCGTGCCCATCAGATACATGCCCATCAGGAGCGTGGCCGTGTCCTTGCTGCCGGCAAAAAGCGCGATCGGTCTTTGCCGCGCCCGGCCGTAGGCGGACAAGCGCTCCGCCACCGCCCGCAATTCGATCAGGGTGGTCGGCACGTGATCCGAGCCGGTCACCTCCCGCAACAACTGCCGATTGCTGAACAGCCGGAATGACCCGCGCGCCAGCGTCACGGCGTAATACTGGCCGGGCTCGGGCGAGTTCAGCCGCTGCTCCAGCAGTTCGTCGGAAAACGTTTTCAGCCAGGGCACACCCTCGAGCGATGTGCCGCGGTTGTAGGGATTCGGCTCCTGCAGCTGCGCGGTGATCGGCGCGAAGTAGCGCACGGGAATATCGGACATCCCCTGCAGCCACGCGCCGTATTCGACGATGTCCGCCGAGTTCTCGGCGACGAAATTTGTCCGCAGCCATTGCCGGTAGATCGACGGCGGGATGACCATCTGCTTCACCCGCACGTGGGGATTGAGTTCCTCGTAGCGCGCAATCACGTCATCGAGTCCGTCGGCCGGACCTACCTCATTTTGCCAGTGCGCGAGGCGGATCGTCACCGTCCGGGCCCTCGGGGGACCGGCGATCTGGAGATGCACCCAGGCCGCCAGCGCCACCCAGAGCACCAGCGCAGCCAAGCCCGCGATCCGGGGTTGGATCCTGGGCAGTTTCATGAACCACCCTCCTTTTCGCGGCGCTCGAGCTCAAGCATCCGCTGCTGCACGTTGTAGCGGCGGAGGGAAACCGGATACTCCCGCAGAAACCGGTCGAAGTAGGTGCGGGCCTGCTCATATTGGCCCGCGCGCAGCGAGAGTTCCCCAATTTGCAGCACCAGATCCTCGGGGACGAGGGCGAACAGCCCGCCCGTGCGTTCTGCCGCGATCAAATGCGGCAGCACTTCATCGAGCGGACGATTGTAGAACAATCCCGCCCAGCCGATTTGCATTTGCAAATCGCGCCGCAAGGCCGGTTCCGTGATGGCCCCCAGTAAGGCGGCCACCTTGGCCAGCCGGTCCGCCGGGTCGGCCGGTTCCGGCAGAGCAAAGAGTGAAATCAAGCCCAGCTTGACGAGGCCGAGCTGGGCCCAATGGCTGGCGGGATGGCGTTGCGCCAGCTCCCGGTATAGTTCACCCGCCCGCGCATAGTTGGCGGGAGTCGAGTGCACCTGGTGCAATCGCGCCCTCAAATAAAGCGCCCGCGCTGATAGGTCGTCGACCTCCGCCGTCAGGTCGGCGAGGACCAGATCCAACTCCCGCAAGCGATCTCCCGTGAGCGGCAGCCGGGTCAGAGCCACGACTACTCCGGCCAGTGCACGCTCGCGCGTATCGATCAAATCCACCTGCCGCAGTGCCGCCTGGGCCTCTGCGGGCTGACTGTCTGCAATCGAGTTCCAAACCGCCTCCAGCCCTGATGCCGCCTTCACCGAGGAAAAAAGGCCTGGAATCCCCCACAACAGGAGGAGGGCGCGGTAGGTGATCGACAAGCGGTTCACGAGCAGAAGCAGTAGTTTTAACTGGTAACGTATACTTACTAATGTATTAAACAGCGACAAGGACGCCGAATCAAATAAAACTTTTGCGACATTTATTAAATCATAACCAATTGCTTTTAATGTATTAACTGTAGTCACACCCAGTTGATCGCCTAGCTTTCCAGTTTCTGCTGCCTGGCGGGCTAAATGTAACATTGACAGTTAACGGCACATTTAAATACATTCTGTATACTTAATAAGTCCCGCCTGACTTGCCACGTGCAAAACCCCAAACTTTCAATTTTGGTCAGCGGCCGTGGCCGTATGGGTACCGCAACCCAGACCCTGCGGTTCACTCCCGTCG
>CAZFHG010000207.1:0-3179 GCA_964518665.1 uncultured Opitutaceae bacterium
CCTGGGAGCGCGACCGCCCTCGGTCGCAATCATCAGAAATCCTTTCGATCCGGGAAAGAGAAAGATTAGGAGAACGGGAAGGATTAGGATTGCAGCGCGTCTAGGGAGAAAAGGTCGGCGTGCCTCCTTCGCCAAAGCTTAGGAGGACACGTCGGAATCCCAGACTTACAATAAGTTCAGTTCCCGCTCACCCGCGGGCCACGGCCCGCAGGATGCGCTGCACGGTGTCGATGCCCTTGTGCAGCAAGGACAGCTTAAAGCTCTCGTTCGGTGCATGCAGGTTGTCCTCGGGCAGGAACAGGCCGAGCATGATCGCGTCAAGATTCAGTTCCTTCTTGAGGTCGGCGATCAAACCCACGCTGCCGCCCTCGCGGAGATACAGGGGCGGCTTGCCCCACACTTCCGTGACGGCTTTCTCGGTGGCGCGGAAGGCGCGGGCGAGCACGGCCGGCTGATCCTTGGGCGTGTTGCTGCGGTCGGGCGGAATCACGACGTAAGGCATGGCATCATGCTGGTCGGTGATCTTCAACTTGAGTCCCTGCGGCGCCCGATCGCGAATCGCCTTGAAGATGATCGGCTTCATTTTCTCCGGCGTCTGGTTGGCCACGAGCCGGCAACTGATCTTCACCCGGGCCTTGCTCGGGATGACGGTCTTGCTGCCCTCGCCCTGGTAGCCGCCGCCAAAGCCGTTGAATTCCAGTGTCGGCAGGAACCGGATCGCCTCGAAGGGCGTATATCCCGGCGGGGTGTGGAAACGCTCGATGCCGAGGAATTCCGCGTAGTCCTTCTCCTTCAGGCCGAGTTTGACCAACTGGTCGCGCTCCCACTGCTCAACCTCGATCACATCATCATAGAAGCCGGGAATGTTCACTCGGCCGTCGGGGGTATGCAGCGAGGCGCAGAGCTCGGCGAGTCCCTGGATGGGATTCAGCAGCACACCGCCGTTCATGCCGGAGTGAAGGTCCATGCGGGCGTTGCTCAGTTCGATCTCGAAGCAGACCATGCCGCGCAGGCCGACGGTGATGACCATCTGGTCCGCGTTGGGAATCCCGGTGTCGGAAAGAAAAACAAAATCCGCGCCGGCAAGCTTGGCCCGGTGTTCGCGCAGGAAATCCTTGAAGTGCTTGCTGCCCACTTCCTCCTCGCCCTCGACCACGAAGGTCAGGCGCAACGGCAGTTGCGGGTCGCTCTCGAGCAGGCGCCCCACCCCGGCGATATGGGCCATCAGCGGACCCTTGTTGTCCGCCGTGCCCCGGCCCCAGAGGCGGCCGTCGCGCTCCACCGGATCAAACGGCGGGGTCGTCCACAATTCGAGCGGATCCGGCGGCTGCACATCGTAGTGACCGTAGATGATGACGTGCGGCCACTTCGGGTCGCCCTCGCGCTTGGCCACGATAACCGGATGACCGGGCGTGGGTACGTATTCAACGTTCAGCCCGATTTGCCGCAGCAGACCGCCGACCAGTTCGCGGGCGCCTTTCATGCCGTCCGCGTAGGCGGGATCGGCGGAAACGCTGGGCTGACGGATATATTCCTTTAGTTTTTCGACAGGATCAAACATGCCGCAACTTGGCCCAAGACCGCGGGCGCGGCTAGTCCGAAGTTTGAACTGACTTGAAGCGCAAAGTCGCAATGCCTGCGCAAGGGACAGGTTATTTTTGTAAGGCGGCTTTCATGTCCCTCCGCGGTAGCCAGCAACTCGCTCGCACTCTATAATCCAAATCTTCGCGTCACCTTTGCGCCTTAGCATCTTCGCGCTTAATCCATAATTCCCCGCCTCACCGCTGCCGCGACGCCTCATAAATTGGCAGCACTTCCGGCATCCAGCGCTGCAAATCGGAGATGCGCCTCTCGTGTCTCGGGTGCGTGGACAGGAAGACGGGCAGCTTTCCACCCGAGGCCTGCTTTTCCATCTTTTGCCAGAAGGTGATGGCCGCCCGTGGATCGTAGCCGGCCTTGGCGGCATACCGTATGCCGATGTAGTCGGCTTCGCTTTCATGCGATCGCGAGAAGGCGAGCATGCCGCCGCCCGCGAGCAGACCGTAGCCTGCCAGCATCAGGTCGTGGTTCTTGCGGCCCTGTGTGCTCGAATCGAGCACCAGTCCGCCGGCGGCAACGAGGATGCCTTGCGACATGCGCTCGGCTCCGTGCCGGGCGGTCACGTGGGCAATTTCATGGCCTATGACCGTGGCCACCTCGTCATCCGAAGAGGCAAGTTTGAGCAGACCCGTATACACACCCACCTTGCCCCCGGGCAGGGCAAAGGCGTTGACCGTATCCGGTGCATCAAAGACCACGAACTCCCACATCGCACCTGGCAGCGCATTGCCCACGGCGAGCGCAATCCGCCCGCCGATCCGGCGCACACGCTGGTTGGCCGCGGGATCGTTGGAAATCTTTTCCTTGGCCTTGATCTCAGCAAAGGCCGCGGCGCCCTGCCCCACATCGTCCACGGGCAGGATGAAGGAACTGCGACCCGTCTCCGGCACCGTGTAGCAACCGCCGAGGCCGAGGGAGAACGCCGCAAGGAAAACGAGGAGGGAGATTCGTTTCATGGATCTAATCTGGAAAATGATCACAACGATGTCAGCCCTGATCGTGGCAATCTGGCATGCTATTCCCAGCATTTGGGTAGGGTCCGGCCTCCGGACGGACCGCCGCGCGAGCGCCTGAGAGCTTCGCTCCGCCCGTCCGGAGGCCGGGCGCTACCTGAAAGCCAGGCAAGTGGCTACGACCTTGTCCTAGTGTTTGAAATGCCTGATTCCAGTGAAGACCATCGCCATGCCGCGCGCGTCCGCGGCGGCGATGACCTCGGCGTCGCGCAGGGAGCCGCCGGGCTGGATCGCGCAGGTGGCACCGGCGTCGGCCGCGGCGACCAGGCCGTCGGCAAATGGAAACAGTGCCTCGCTGGCCACGACGGAACCCTTGAGATCGAGCTTGGCCTCGCCGGCCTTCCACACGGCGATGCGCGAGCTGTCCACCCGCGCCATCTGACCGGCGCCGACCCCGAGCGTCTGCTCGCCACGGACATAGACGATGGCGTTCGATTTCACATGCTTGCAGACCTTCCAGCCAAAGATCATCGCCGCCCATTCCTCCGATGTCGGTTGGCGCTTGGTGACAACTTTGAATTCGGCGCGATTGCCGGCAACGCGATTTTTGGAGCGCTCATCAACGAC
>CAZFHG010000207.1:3189-6272 GCA_964518665.1 uncultured Opitutaceae bacterium
GCCGCCGATCACCGAACGCATTTCCTGGAGTGATTCGGCCCCGAGGCCGCGTTTCGCGACCATAAGCCGCAAATTCTTTTTCGCGCCCAGCACCTTGAGTGCCTCGGGACTGAACCGCGGGGCGATGATGACCTCGGTGAAAATCTCGGAGATCGTCCGCGCCAGGGCCTCGCCCATCGTCTGATTGACGATGATGATGCCGCCAAAAGGCGCCTGCCGGTCGGTCGCATAGGCCTGCTCCCAGGCTTCCTCCAGGGTCTCGGCGCTGGCCACGCCGCAGGGATTGGTGTGCTTGAGGATGGCCACGGTTGGCCGCTCGAACTCGCCGATCAGGTAGGTTGCCGAGGTGATATCGAGGATGTTGTTATACGAGAGTTCCTTGCCTTGAAGCTGTTCGAAGTGCTCGTGGAACGTACCGTAAAGGGCGGCCTGCTGGTGCGGATTCTCGCCGTAGCGCAGGCTCTGCGCCTTCTTGTAGCTGAGTGTCAGTTTCTCCGGGAAGCCGCTGAGTGCTGCCAGATCGGGCGCCTCCGCCTGCTGGGCGAGATAGGCGGCGATCGCGGTGTCGTAGCTGCCCGTGCGTTGAAAGACCTTCAGGGCCAGTTGGCGGCGCAGTCCGGTCAGGGCTGCCGGATCCTTCATCGCGGCCAGCACCGCGCCGTAGTCGGCTGGATCGCAGACCACCGTAACGCTGGCGTGATTCTTGGCTGCGCTCCGCAGCATGGAGGGTCCGCCGATGTCGATATTCTCTATCGCCTCCTCGAATTCCACATGCGGCTTGGCGACGGTTTCCTCGAAGGGATAGAGGTTGACCACCACGAGATCGATGAGGCTGATCCCGTGTTTTTCGGCCGCGGCGAGGTGGTCGGGTTTGTCGCGCCGGCAGAGCAGTCCACCGTGGATCTTCGGGTGCAGGGTCTTGACGCGTCCCTCCATCATCTCAGGGAACCCGGTATGCTGGCTGACCTCGGTGACGGGAAGCCCCTGCCCGGCGAGCAGTTTGGCCGTGCCGCCCGTGGAGAGCAGTTGATAGCCGTGATCGCGCACCAGGGCGGAGGCAAATTCGACGAGGCCGGTTTTGTCGCTGACGGAAAGAAGGGCCAGTTTTGCCATAGGATGACCGTTTGTGTTGACATGGCGAAAACGCGGCAAGTCCGAAAGCCCTTCGCCGTGCAGCTTGCGCGCAGGTCAATTCTCGGCTTCTTGTGCAGCGTGACCTGTTCCACCGCACTTCCCGGCCTGACCGCCCGGCTCGACAAACTCTGCTACCACCACGGCGGCAGCAGCCTGCCGCCGGACAAGCCGCATGCCTTCGTCTATTTCGTGACCATCCACAACGGGTCCGACCAGACGGTCACCCTGCTTGGGCGCAAGTGGGTCATCACGCACGGCGATGGCACGCATCTGGTGGTCGAGGGCGACAAGATCGTGGGCGAAACCCCGCGACTCACGCCCGGCGAGCAGTTCTCCTACAACAGCTACCATGTCACCGGCGACGATGCCGTCGTGCGCGGCTGCTTCCATGGCGTCGATGATTCCGGCCGGAAAATCCACGTGAACCTCGCTCCATTCGAACTGCGCATCCCGCCGGGCGAAGATTAACATTTCCGTTCGCGGGCGCATCTGCTCCCCTCCGTCCCATAGATGAAGCTCATTGATCTGAACCGAACCGGCGGCATTGGCGCCAACTCGCACTATCTCCGGCTCGGCGATCTGTCGATTCTCGTGGACTGCGGCATGCATCCGAAGCTGAGCGGCCGCGCGGCCACGCCCAATCTCGCCCGGCTGCGGGGCACGACCCTCGACCTGATCATCATCACCCACTGCCATCTCGACCATATCGGCAGCCTGCCGCTGGCCATGCGGGACCAACCCAACACGCCCGTGCTGATGTCCACGTCCAGCCGGATGCTGATTGAGCGCATGCTGCACAACTCCGCGAGCGTGATGATGCGCCAGAAAGCCGAGGGCGACGCGCCGGACCTGCCGCTTTACACCCATGACGAGGTGGACCGCATCGCCGGCCGCCTCACGGGCGTGCCCTTCCGCCATGCCAAGAAATTCCGCGGCACGCGCGACGAGGTTGAAATCACGTTCCACCCGGCGGGCCACGTGGCCGGCGCCGCCGGCGTCGAGCTCAAGCACAAGCACCGCCACATCTTCATCACCGGTGACTGCCTGTTCGAGGACCAGCGAATCCTGCCCGCCGCCAAGTTTCCGGCCGGGCACTTCGATACCCTCATCATGGAAACGACCCGGGGTGCGACCGAGCGCCACCTGGATCGCAACCGCACCAGCGAGCTGGCCCGCCTGGTGGAGTCCATCAACCAGACCATCAAGCGTGGCGGCTCCTTCCTCATCCCCGTGTTCGCCCTGGGCCGGCTGCAGGAACTCCTGACGATCCTGCACGACGCCCGCAAATTCGGCCGCCTGACCGAGTGCCCCATTTTCGCCTCGGGCCTCGGCATGGACCTGTGCGATTACTTCGACGAGATCACCCGCAAGACCAAGCACATCCAGTTCAGCCGCTCGCTCATCAAGGAACTGCACATCAAGCCGTCTCCTCGAAAATTCACCCCTGGCGAAGACCCGCAGCAGAACGGACTCTACCTGCTCGGATCGGGCATGATGGTCGAAAAGACGCCAAGCTATGCCATGGCTTCATGCCTCCTTGGCCATGCCCGCAACAGCATCGGCTTCGTGGGGTATTGCGATCCGGAGACGCCGGGCGGCAAATTGCTCGCGACCAAGACCGGTGAAACTTTCCTGTTCAGCAAGGTCAACGTGAAGACCAAGGTGAAGGCCCACGTCGAGCGCTACAGCCTCAGCGGACACGCCGAGCGCGATGACCTGCTTGAATTTGCCCTCCAGGCGACACCGCGCAGCATCGTGCTCACGCACGGCGACCAGCCGGCCCGCGATTGGTTCGCCCAGCAGCTCCAGGCCAATCTGCCCAAGAGCAAGGTGTTCGATCCCGTGCCCGGGCAGGAGTATCAGGTTTAGGCCGGCCTAGCGGAATTCAAAGGTCCGGCTTTATTGACGAAAACGGATAGTAGTTACACCGAACACGGTGTTTCCTCCGT
>CAZFHG010000208.1:0-672 GCA_964518665.1 uncultured Opitutaceae bacterium
CTTTCTCAAGCACGCGAATCGAACCGTGATTGTGCTTCACGACGCGGGCACTCAGCGGCCGCGTCGACTCCAAGCGAAGGAACTGCGACATGGCAGCGGAGGCGATGCCGCGGCCCCAGAATTCACGACCGAGCCAATAGCATACGAGCCGATCGTTGGATGCGGCATCGGTATATGCACTGATGTATCCGGCAACCTGGTTGCCCGTGAGAATGGCGCAGTTCAAGGCCGTGGGATTGCCAAGGATATTGGTGGTCCAATGGGTAAAAAACGCGTCGCGATCCCGCGAGGGGAATGCGGCGAGCTTGGTGGCAACGGGATCGAGCTGATGAACGAAGAAGATCGGGAGATCGTCTGTCTTAACAGGGCGGAGTGACACACGCTCTTCCATTTTGCAGAGCGTTAGAGGTCAGACACGGAGGGGAGCGCAGCTCCCCGGAATTGTCTGTGCCGCTTGGTTAGCCACTTTCTAGGGTACATGAAGATCGTCGATTTTAACGGATAAGAGATCGGCTTCCGAGCCTGTGAAATGCATACCCAATGTCAGGTCTGATCTTCCTTCTTCTTCGGTCCACAACGGAAGATTGACCCTCTAGCTCGCCGATTTCGTAGCGCGGTGCTTCAGCCCGCGCTTCGGTCAAATTGCTGGTATGTTGGCTTGTCCGAACCAGT
>CAZFHG010000208.1:682-3246 GCA_964518665.1 uncultured Opitutaceae bacterium
GTATGTTGGCGCGCCCCGAACCAGTGCCGGCTAGGCCCACTCTCAAAGCCGCGCCGCCACGCAGCGGAAATGGTGGCCGATGATCGCGAGCTCGATCGCCACGCGGAACTGGCGGGGCCGGCGGAGCAACGTGGTCACGGAAAACCACCAATACGCGAGACGGCCGCGGTGCCACACCCCGAGCAGCCAGAATGATTTGATGAAGGCTGCGATGTCCGACTGCGACAGATGAAGGCGTCCGCCGTTCACCTCGTAGTTCTTCAGAAACACGCGGATGCGCCGGTAGTAATTACGCGGTTCGTAAAGCCGGCGCATGAGCTCGCGGTAGCCGGACTCAAGGTATTCGCGGTTGAGTTTCGGCCGGAAGTTGAGGGTCGCGGCGGTGTTGTCGCCGCCGGATGCGGCGAGGAGACGGTTCTCCTGCTTAAGCCGCTGGTAGAGGCGCGTCTGCGGCAGCGCGGTGAGCAGGCCGACCATGGCCGTGACGACGCCGGAGCGCTGGATGAAATCGAACTGCTGCTTGAAGATGTCGCCGGTGTCGCTGTCGAAACCGACAATGAACCCGCCCATGACCTCGAGCCCGGCGCGCTGCAGGACCTGGACCGCGGCGACGAGATCGCGTCCGCGGTTCTGGAGCTTGCGGCACTCCTCGAGCGAGGCGGCCGAGGGGGTTTCGATGCCGACGAACACCTTGCGGAATCCGGCCCGGACCATGAGCTCGAGCAGGTCGGCGTCATCGGCGAGATTGATGGAGGCCTCGGTGAGAAACCCCATCTGCGGCTTCGTGCGTTCGCGCCAGGCGATCAGCGCGTGCAGGAGGGCGCGGGTGCGGGCCTTGTTGCCGATGAAATTGTCGTCCACCACGAACACCATGTCCTTCCAGCCCCGCAGGCGCAGGGCCTCCAGCTCGCCGACAAACTGCTCCGGCGACTTCGTGCGCGGCACCCGTCCGTTCATCACGATGATGTCACAGAACTCGCAGTCGAAGGGACAGCCGCGGGAAAACTGCGCGGCCATCGTGACGTAGTCGCGGACGCGGATGAGATCCCAGCGCGGCACCGGGGTTTGCGCGAGGGCGGGAAAGCTGGGCGCCCGGTAAACCGGCGCAAGCGTCCCAGCCTGCAGATCCGCCACCACCTGCGGCATGATCTCCTCGGCCTCCCCGAGGACGAAGTGTGGAATCTCCGGAAATCCTTCATGCCCGGTGGTGAAAAGCGGCCCGCCGGCGATGATTGGCCGGCCGAGACTGGTGCAGCGTTGGACGATATCCCGGACCGACTCCTGGTGCACGATCATCGCGCTCAGGAAAATCCAGTCCGCCCACCGCACGTCGGCATCGGTCAGGCGGCGGACGTTGAGGTCCACCAGCCGGAGTTCCCAATCGCGCGGCAGCATGGCGGCGACGGTCAGCAGGCCGAGCGGCGGAAAGGCGGCCTTCTTCGCCACGAAGCGCAAAACATGCGCGAAGCTCCAGAATGTGTCCGGCGTTCTTGGACTGACCAATAGTATCTTCATGGTATGCCTTTACTGCAGACTCGCAGTGAAAAGGGAAACGCGCCCACGGCGGCGGAGCCAGCGCGAATGCCACGCATATCTTGCCGCATTTTTAAACAGCGGGTGGACCTTTCAGGCTCCCAGCACCTGTTTGATTTCGCCGACTTTCTTCTGGGTCTTGCCTGCAACTTTTTGAGCCAGGCCCTCGGCCCGCAGCCGGTCGTTTCCGACCAGTTTGCCCGTGGTTTCCTTGACCTTGCCGGCAATCGTTTTGGCGGTGCCTGCGACTTTGTCCTGTGTACTGGATTTCATATTTGGATTCTCCCGTTGAGGGGGCGGATGCCCTTCATGGAATTCTATTCCACCCATGCCTCCGGGCCTATGGGATGTTTACCTACCTTGATGAAAAGAGCGCTGCGTCGCACATCGCACCTTTCATCCGCAATGCACCTGGTGACCAAAGCGGTCGGCCGAATTCTGTCTTGCTCCCATCTGCCGGGTAGATGATCGCCATGTTCCACCACCGC
Organism: uncultured Opitutaceae bacterium; assembly: GCA_964518665.1. GTDB lineage: Bacteria > Verrucomicrobiota > Verrucomicrobiia > Opitutales > Opitutaceae > UBA2377. Next base: position 2,704 of record CAZFHG010000208.1, read on the forward strand.
CGGCTGCCTGCCCATGCCCTCCCCTACCCGCGCCTCCTCCTCCGATTCCCTGCCCCGCGAACCGGGCCAGTCGGTCAGCGCCGCCTACCAGCGCGACGGCACCCTGCGCTATGCAGCCGATGAATATGAAATCGTCGGGCACAACGGACGGTATTTCAACAACCGGCCCCTTTACTGCCGGTTGAACACCGATGGCGCCGTGCTCACGGGCGACCGGCCGCTGGTAAGGCTGATCGCTAAGCCGTTTCTGCATGGTGCCCTCGGGCTGGCTGTGCACCGCGGGTCCCGCGCGTCCTGGTTGCATGACTGGGCGGACATCGAATCGCGCTACCGCTGCGGCCGGATGACCTGGCGGTGCAAGGATCCTGCGTTCCCCGGTCTGACGGTCACGCTCACTGTGGTGCCGCTGCGTGAATCCGCCGGATTCGCCGCGCGTCTGCAAGTCACCGGTGCCCAGACCGGTGACCGGCTCATCTGGAGTTATGGCGGCGCCCGCTGGGAGGAAGGCGATCCGAGGTTGAACTGGGATCCGGTGATGCGCGG
>CAZFHG010000208.1:3346-6243 GCA_964518665.1 uncultured Opitutaceae bacterium
GCGTGGTGCCGGAGTTCTGCACAGGCAACATCGCCATGGTAGGCGGCCCGCTCGCAGGCGCTTCGTCCTTCAAAGCCGTGCCCGCGAGCGGGCTGCCTGCGGGGTTCACCCTGTCGGCTTCGCCATCGGCCACCCATGTCGCGCACGGCCGGGTAAGTCGGGCCGATGAGTTAAAGGTCGTTGATGCATCCCAATGGACCGATCCTCTGTCGCTGCTGGCGTCCACCGGCGGTGCCGCCCCGATGATTGCAGGCACGGTGCGGTTCACGGCCGGCGAAGACCTCTGGTTCTGCGCCGTGGAGGTCGGGGCCGTTGCCGCAGCGGTTGGCTCACCGTGCCTTGCCGACCCCGCCGCCGCCTTCGCCGACGGTCTGGCCGGCCTGGCTGAGACCGAACGCGTCCAGACCAACTCGTCCGATGCCCGGCTGGATGCGGCGGTCGCGGCCGTGTGCCATGCCGTGGATGCCAGCTGCGAACGCGACCCGTACATCTTCCGTCACGGCTGCATGGCTTTCAGCTGCCGGTTCGTCGGCTGGCGCGTCATCTGCGGTGCCACGGCGCTGGGCTGGCACGAGCGGGTGTTGGGAAACGCCGTCTACACCATCGGCTTGCAGAAAACATCCGACCCCGTGCGCCTCCAGCCGTCGGCCAGCACCGAGCGGCTGCTCTGCCACGAGGGCAATGGCTCGCGCCTGTACGGCCGCGGCGCGCTCGATCGCGATTTTCCGATGTACGATGTGCAGTCGCAGTTCTTCGACCAGACCATCAAGGACTGGCGGGCGACGGCCGATCCGGCGATGGAACGCCTGCTGCGCCCGGCGCTGGAGCTGCATCTGGAGTGGATGCAGGAGTGTTTCGATCCGGACGACGACGGCCTCTACGAGAGCTACATCAACACGCTGCCGACCGATTCGGTCTGGTATGACGGCGGCGGCAGCGCCGAGGAAACGGCCTATGCCTACACCGCTCATCGCGCCGCGATGGATCTGGCCCGCCGGGCCGGTGACCTAGTGGCGGCGGAACGGCACCGGCGGCGTTGCGATAAAATCCAGCACGCGATGCGCACACTGCTGTGGCTGCCGGAGCGCGGACACTTCGGACTCTACCGCGAGCAACTCCCACCGCACCGCGTCCATGACGATGCATGGACCTACAGTGTGTTCCTGCCGATCGATGCCGGCCTGTGCTCCGCGGAGGAGGCCCTGCAGTCGCTCTACTACACCGAGTGGGCGCTCGAGCGCATCCGACTGCCCTACGGCGGCGTGCTCTGCCAGCTCTCCAACTGGGTGCCGTGGAAATGGTCGGTGCGCGACATGTTCGGCGGCGACCTCTGCGCCCTCGCGCTGGCCTATTTCCAGACCGGGCTCGGCGACGACGGCTATGAGCTGTTGCAGGGCGTGTTGCATGAAAGCGCCTACGCCAGCGCCGTGCCGGGTGGGTTCAGCCACATTGGGGCAGCGACAGATTTCGGAGACAATGTCCACATGTTCGCGCGCACCGTGGTGGAGGGACTGTTTGGCTACGACCCGGACTACCCCAATGGGATCGTGCACCTGCGGCCGGCGTTTCCGTCCACCTGGCCGAGCGCCTCGGTCAAGACACCTGATTTTGCCCTGACTTTCGCACAAGCCGACAGCTGCGACCGCTACCAGGTGAGCCTGACACGGCCGGCGGCCCTACATATGCAACTGCCGGTGCGGGCCGATAAAATCCATCGTGTTACCCTCGAGGGCCGCGAACTCGACTGGCAGATAGCGCCTGGATTCGGCCACGCGCTGCTGTCGGTGCAAATCCCGGCGGCAACCTCGGTGGAACTCGTGATCGAGCTCGGCCACCGTCTGCCCGGGAGCAAAGCGATTTCGGTTGCAGGCGTGGTCGGCGAAGAGATCAGCCTGCGACTCGCCCACGGAGAGATTGCCGAGTGGCGCGATTTGCACGGCGTGCTCGAACAGGTTCGCATAGACGGACCCATCCTGTGCGGCCGGTTGACCGCCAAGCCGGGGCACCACCTCATCCTCATCGCTGTCCGGGCCGGCGAATTGCCGCGCTGGCAGGTCTGCAAGGTGCACGTCACCGATCCGGAAACCGCCCGCCGCCACGCCGCCCAGACGCCGCACGCGGCATCGCCTGACGCCCGCTGGGAATGCTTGGACCTCGACTCCGCCTTCAACGGCGACATCCGCACCGTCTTTCAGCAGCGCTACCTCTCGCCGCGTCCGGCCACCTGCTCGGTCCGGCTGGGCGTGGACGGCTACTCGGCCTGGACCTTTCCCTACTGGAACCTCCCGCCCCCGCCGATCGACCTCGCGTATGTGCCCTCGCTGATCGGCGCGACGGGCCGGATCATCACGCCGCAACAAGTGCCGTTCGCGGCCTTTCACGAACACCGCAACATCGCCTTCACCTCGCGCTGGGACAACTGGCCGGCCGCCGTCAAGGTCAATATCGGCCGCGCCGCCCGCACCGCGTGGCTGCTAGTCGCCGGCACCACGTTTCCCATGCAGACGCGGATCGCGAACGCCGTCCTGCATTTTCGCTACGCCGATGGCGCGACCGAAAAACTGGAGCTGATCCCGCCGCTCAATTTCTGGATGCTCTGCCCGTGGGGCGGCGAGGACTACAGTTACGAGCACGACGCCTTCTGCCTGCCGCCCCAGCCGCCGCCGCAGGTCCAGCTGGGCCACAACTGCCGTGCGATGGTGCTGTCGTGGAAACTCCGCCCCGGCGTGCCGCTGACCAGCGTGACCCTGGAGACCTTGTCCCGCGATGTTGTCATCGGCCTGATGGGCGTCAGCCTGGAATTGTGACGCAAGCGGCGGTGGGTTCTTCCAGTTGTAGGGCGGGGTTTCCAAACCCCGACTTTCGTAGCTACGAGCGTGAGCGAGTGGTGGTTCGTC
>CAZFHG010000209.1:0-6196 GCA_964518665.1 uncultured Opitutaceae bacterium
TGAGCGAGTTGATCGCACGCTGCGCATGCCCAAACTCCACTCGCTCACGCTCGTAGCTACCCGAACTTCCTCAACCGGCCGCCTTCACCGGCACAAAGCCCCACTTCGTCGCCGAGAACAATCCGCGGTCGCTGAGCTTCAGGTCAGGAATGACCAGCAGCGCCATGAACGACAGCGTCATGAACGGCGCGTCAAGTCGCGATCCCAGCCGCTTCGCCATCGCGTCCAACCGGGTGTAGGTCCGCGCCACGGTGCGCCCGTTCCGGTCCGACATCAGCCCGGCGATCAGCAGCGGCAGCACGGCGGTTTTCCCGCGACCCACGGCACTCAAGCCACCGCGGTGCCTGATCACCAGATTCACCGCCGCCGCCAGCGCAGCGTCATCACAGCCAACCGCCACGATATTGTGGGAATCATGCGCCACAGATGAGGCGATGGCGCCGGCCCTGAGTCCAAAACCCTTGATGAACCCCACCGCCACCGGTAACTGCGGCGCATAGCGGTTGACGACCGCGATTTTGAGCAGATCACGTTTCAGATCCGGCACGAGGCAACCCTGTGCGATGCGCGCCGGTTCAACCTGATGTCGGGTGATGAGCTGCCCGTTCAACGCCTCAATAACATTGATCAGGCAGGGCGAACCGGCCCGGTGAGCCGCAGAATCCACCCTGACAGAAAAATCACCCGCTTTCCTGCATTTCGCCCGAAACTTATTCGGCGTGGCCGACCTCAGCCGCGGCAACCTGCCCCGTCCATTTGCCGCCGCCAGTTCACCCCGCAGGTAGGTGCGCTGTACCTGGAATTCCTCCCATCCATCCACGACGATGAAGTCAGCCGGATCACCGACGCGGAGCAGTCCCACATCCAGCCCGTAATGCATCACCGGGTTGACACTGGCGCAACGGAGCACGTCGAACTTGTCCGCCCCGGTCGCGAGGGCCCGACGCACATGGCGGTCGATGTGGCCCGTCAGCAATAGGTCGGGATGCAGGTCGTCGCAGCAGAACATTACCCGCTCCGGGTGCGACCGCAGCAACGGCGCGAGCGCCGCGAAGTTACGCGCGGCCGAGCCTTCCCGGATGAGGATCTTCATCCCGGCGGCCAGCTTGTCCCGCGCCTCGGCGAGGGTGAAGCACTCGTGATCGGTCGCCGGTCCCGCCGCCGCGTAGGCCGCGGCCTGCTTTCCGCGCAGACCCGGCGCATGCCCGTCCACCGGTTTGCCCCTTGAGTGGGCCGCCGCGATCATTTGCCGCAGACTTTTGTCGCCGGCCAGCAAGTCGGGAAAATTCATCACCTCCGCCAGATATCGCACATCCGGCCGGGACAGCAATCGCGTCACCGCGCGTGCATCGAGCGCCGCGCCAGCCGTCTCGAATGCCGTCGCCGGCACGCAGGACGGCGCGCCGAAATTGAACTTCAGCGGCGTGCGCCGGCCGTCGCGGATCATATAGTCCACTCCGGCCGCGCCGAGCACATTGGCGATTTCATGGGGATCCGAGACGGTGGCCACCGTCCCATGGATCACGGCCAGCCGCGCAAACTCCGCGGGCGGCAGCAACGAGCTTTCGATGTGGATGTGCGCATCCACCAAACCCGGCATGAGGAGGCGGGTGGCCCGCACGGCCGGGTCCTCGGCGAGTCGCGTGATGCGGCCGGCACGCCATTCCACCACGCCCGGATAAATGCGCCGTGCCTGCCAATCCACGATCCGCCCCTCCAGTCGTTGCATGCGGTTGCTCGCCATGGCTATTCATGTGCCCCGTGCGTCCAAACTTGGCAATCCCCTTGCCCGAACACCGGTCTGCCGTTAGGCTGGCGGCGTCCCAGCATGGCCAACCCTGACGAAAAGATCGCTGATCTTGTCTATGACCCCGACGCCCCGGCATTTCGCCGCAAACTCTGGGTCCGCATCAGCACGCCCGCAGGACCCCGGTTGATCATCATCTGGCCGCGCCTCCTCATGGTGCTGGCGGTGCTGCTGGTCGCCGGCTGGCTGGCGCTGGCCGGGGCCGTCTGGGGTTTCGTCAAATACCAGCGCGGCATCGCCGAGGTGCGCTTCGTGGACCTCGCGTTTTATCCGCTCAGGCAGACCCAATACCGCGCCGCCCTCGGGTCGCACTATCTCGCCGCGGCCAAGCAGGCCATTGACGCGCGGAAATGGGATGAGGCCATGAAGGGCCTCCGGGCCTCCCTCGCCTATGACCCCGAGCTACAGGAAACCCGCCTGATCCTGGCGGAATTCCACCAGCGGATCGGGCAACCGGAACGCGCACTGCAGATTCTGGATGAGGGCGCGGTCTTTGCCCGGAATGACAGTGCCTATCTTAGGCGACTCGTGCGACTGGCCGAGGCGCAACGCGACTTTGCATGCATCATCCGGCTGGGGCAGGCGGTGCTCCCTGGCCAGCCCGACGACGAACCGGCGCACCGCTATGTGGCTCACCGCTCGGCGGCCGCCCTGATCGAACTCCGCCGCTTCACCGAGGCCGAGGATCTGGTCATGCGGTGGAAACTCGATGGGCAAGCCGAAGGGCAACTCCTGCTGGCCAACATCAGCGTGGCCCGGGACCGACCCGACGACGCGGTGCAGCGACTGGAGCTCGCGCAGGAGAAACTGCCCCGCGATGAAAGCATCTCCATCCAGCTCACCCGCCTTTACCTGCAACTTGGCCGCCTGACCGAGGCCCGCCGCACAGCGTTCCTGCGCAGCCTCGCCCATCCTGCCAGCGCCGGTGCCCGCATTGACCTGCTCAACCTCGACTGGCAACTGGGCCGGCGGGAGGATTTCGCCCAAGGGGCGGACCGATTCCTGGCGAGCCATGCCGCGGATGCCACCGCACTCTCGCTGCTGGCCCAGGTCGCGGCCGATGCCGCCCAACCCGAACTCACCGCCCGCATACTGGCCGCCGCCCGGGCCGCCAACCTGCCGCCGGCCATTTTTCTCTGCACACTGATGCAGGCCCAGTGCGCCGCCGGGCAATTTGAACCCGCGCTGGCCACCGCCGTTGAACTGGAGCCGGAAGCTGGTTCGGCTTCCCGCATCGCCACCACGGTATTGGCCCTGAAATGCTGGGCCTTTTACGGCCTGAAAAACGATGCCGAGGGCGATGCCTGGCTGCACCGGTTCCTGTCCCAGCGCGATTTTACCGCGGAAAACGCCCAGCGGCTCGGGATCGCCCTGGAAGCATTAGGCGCGACGAAAGCCGCCGGCCGGCTTTTCACCGCGGCGGCCGACCATCCCGCCGCCACGGCCGGAAGCCTCACCGCCGCCGTTGAGTTTCACGTGCGCCACCAGGCCTGGGTCGAAGCCGGCACCCTGCTGACCCGTCTCAAGGCCCTGCCCCGTCCGCCCAGGGGCCTGATCGAACAGGTCGAATCGAACCTCACCGTGCTCGGGGTCGGCCCCCGCTGACCCGGCGAAGTCGCCTCGACCCTTGCCAAATTCCCCGGCCCCACCAACGTTGGGTTCCTATGCATTTTGAACAACTCCAGCCCGGCCTTGCCGAACCGTTCCCGCGCGCCGATGACGACGACGATGAGGACGAACCGGAAACCGCTCCGGCCGGCAAGCAGAACGCCCCGGTGGCCATGCTCATCCAGAAGAAGTTCCTGCAGCAGCGTAAGATTTTCCTTTGGGGCGCAGTCACCGACGAGACGGCGAAGGACATCACCGAGAAACTGCTCTACCTCGAGGCCACGGACCCCGGGAAGGAAATCATCTTCTACATGAACACGCCCGGCGGCTCCATCACGGCCGGCATGGCCGTGTACGACACCATGCAGATCGTCACCTCACCCATCACCGTGGTGGTCACCGGCATGGCCGCCTCGATGGGTTCGATTTTGCTCAGCGCCGCGAAGAAGGGCCGCCGTCTGCTTTATCCGCACTCGCGCGTCCTGATCCACCAGCCGCTCATTTCCGGCCGCTTCATCGGTCCCGCCACCGACATCAACATCCAGGCCCAGGAAATGGAAAAGCTCCGCCAGGAGCTGAACCAGATCCTCGCCACGGCCTCCGGCCAGCCCCTGGAGCGCATCACGCGGGACACCGACCGCGACTTCTACCTCAACGCCAAGGAAGCGATCGAGTACGGCCTCGCCGACCGGATCGTGGACAAGGTTTGAGGTCTGACGGTTCCCGTAGGCGGCCCGCTTGCGGGCGCTGCTTTGGCAGGCGCACGCCCACCAAGCGCGAGCAAGCTCGCGGCCTACTTCACGGTGCGGCGCGCGGGCCATTTGCCTTTTCGAGCGGGCGTTCAAACTCGAGGAGTTGACGCTCCCAGGCCACGGCCTGCGGGAAATCGCCGGACTGCGAGGCCGCTTTGGATGCCTCCCGCAGCCAGGCGAGCCTCAGATCATCGGGCAGCGCCTGGGACTTGAACAGGTTGCGGTAAACTTCCACGGCCCGGGCGGGATCGCCGTTGTCCGCCAGCAAGCCCGCCGCCTGCCGCAGCAGGCCCCACTCGTCGCTGCGATTCGCGGTCAGCAATCCGGCAAACCCGAGGGCCTCGACCGCCCCGGAACGTTCACCGGCCCCGGCCAGCATCTCTGCCAGGGCCACGCCCACCGCAAGGCTGGGTTGCCGTTTCTGCTCGGCCCGCGCAAGGGCCAGTGCGTTCTCCGGCTTGTTCGCATTCTGCAAACGGCGGATTTCGCGCAGGGCCACATAGGGTTGAAGTAGGACCGGCAGTTTGTCCCGCTCCGCCCATTGCTCAGCGAGGGGTCGCGCAAAGGGCCGGTAAAGCGGATCGCCCACCAGCACGTTCTGCCAACTGAGGCAGTGCAGCGCATAGTAGGCCGCATCACCGAGCGTGGCTCCCTGCAGCAATCTCCGCAGCAGCAGGTGCGGCTGGTGCATGAGTTCGAGGTAGGGCTCGTACACCGCCCCGAAGGTCGCCGAGGCCCCGCGCGCCACCAGCGGTCCGCACCAGGACTGCGTCGCGGTTCGCAGGGAATTGGCCGAATAACTGTGGATATGGAGGGTGATCGCCCCCGGCGGCAGCCGGAAATCCGGCAACGTGAAGGGACCGGTGACATCGGTCGCATACCAGCCAAAATACAGGGCGGGCGCATCAAAGCGCGCGGTGCGCGGAAACGTCCCGCCCTCGCGGTGCAGCTCGAGGTCGAAATTCTGTTCCTGCAATTGGCGGGCGACCGACTCGAACCAGTTGTCCCCCTGCTTGTGCGGACCGCCCATATCCACGTAGGCCCGACCCAGCAGCCCGGTGCGCTCGGCGGCGAGGGTGCGGTCAATCATCACCAGAACGTCGGTCGCCGTCGGTCCGTCGAGGCGCGCCACCCTGACGATCTGGGCCGACTCGAAATTCGGTTGCTCATTGAGGAAACACGGGTTCCGCACGAAGCCGTTGACGTTGTAGTTGCCCGACGCGATCAGGCTCAGCTCCGAATCCACGGCCCCGCGATTGGTCCGGAATTCGGGTTTGTCCACCGGTGGCGACGTCCCGCCCAGCGCCGGATCGTGGTCGATCCGCAGCGGCACGCCGCGGCAGGTGACGAGAAAGGAAATGCCGTGTCCGGACATCGCGTATTTCCGGCGCCCCGCCTCGTCGCTGGCCTTCATCGCAATCCCGTCGATCAGATGTCGCCGCACCAGTTCGTCCTGCAGCGGCTGCCAGACTCCGAGCACAAATTCGCGCCAGGAGATGGTTTCCACCAGCGGCATCGGCAGGGCCACGATATTGTCTACCGGCACTCCGCGTTTTTCCGCGTAATGGTGGGCAATCCGCAGCGAATCGGCGTCATCCGCATTGGCCACGATGATCAAGTGCGCCGCCGCCTCGTCCGCCGCCGGCACGGCGGCTCCGGCCACCCAGGGTGCCAGCAGCAGCAACAGGCGGAGGAAACGCATGCCGTCACTCTGGCGAATGGACACGCCTTGGCCAGACCGCAATCGGGCGTTTCGGAACCAGAGGAGACACGGCGATGACCAAACCGGATACAATCTGGAGCTCAGGAACTCAGGAAAACCAATGGCTTGTTTCCAGGCTTCCAGAGTTCCAGATTCACAAGGGTCCTGCACCAACTCTCAAGCAACGGACATCCATGCTCTACTTCCTCATCGCCCTGGGCGGCGCGCTCGGCAGTGTCGCCCGCTTCGCCCTTTCGGGTTTCGTCGCCGGACAGTTTGGCGAGACTTTTCCCTGGGGCACCCTGGTGGTGAATGTCTCCGGCTCCT
>CAZFHG010000210.1:0-6194 GCA_964518665.1 uncultured Opitutaceae bacterium
CCTACAGTTAAAGCCAAAGACTCCCGATAAATGGCAGGAGACTGCTGGCAGGCGATGGTTTGGAATGTAGGGGCGCACCTCGTTTGCGCCCGATCATGCCGCAGACGCCAGACAAACGGGCGCAGTCAAGCTGCGCCCCTACAGATGGCCTGCAAACAGGCACCTGCCTTTTCAGCAAACTCTCCTGGCTTGACTCAGCTCTTGTTGACGAGCCGCGCGGTCAGCGGGAGGCGGTTGCTGGCGAGAGTGGATCCGTTCTGCCCCAGTTTGATCGCGTCGTATATCACGCGGAATGATTCGCGCAGATTGACGTCCACCTTGGCATAGGAGCCGTCGTCCTCGTCCGTGCTGAGCTCATCCGGCTCGGCGTCGCCGGTGTCGGCATCGGCCGCCGGTGGTGCTTTGATCGGCTTGGGCGGCGGGGGAACGAGGTGAAACTCCGTGTAGGGATAGTCGTCCTTGGCCAGCTTGATTTTCATTTCCTTCATCTCCTTGCGGAAGGCGGCATCGACCTCGCGCTGCGCTTTGCGCGCTTCAAGGTTGAGCGGGATGAGTTTCTGCTCCTGCCGGCTGCGGAACCAGTCCACGCTTTTCTGCAGGTAGGTGAATTCTTCCAACTTGCCCTGGCGCTCGACGCTGCGCTGGCGCAGTGACTCCACCAGTTGGGGATCGAGTGGGTTGCCGTCGAAAAAGCTGTTGGGAATCTCGTCCCAGACCAGTGCATGCGGCAGGTCGGACTCGCCGATCGGCAGATGGTCTTCGAGCGAGGGAAGCACGATGTCGGGCACCACGCCCTTTAGCTGCGTGGACGCACCGCTGGGCAGATAGTACTTCTGCACAGTGATCTTGGTCGCTCCGGTTTTGGCCGGGGTCCGCATGAGCTGGGGCAGAAAATCCTTCATCTCCAGTACCGTCTGGACCGAGCCCTTGCCGTGGGTGGAACTGTCGCCGATCACAATGGCCCGGCCATAATTTTGCAGGGCGCCGGCGACGATTTCCGAAGCCGAGGCACTGAAACGGTCGACGAGTACGGCCAGCGGGCCGTCGTACGCGATCTGGCTGTCGTCATCGCTATCCACCGCGATTTCCCCGGAGGAACTCTTCACCTGCACCACCGGGCCCTGCTTGATAAAAAGGCCGGTCAGTTGCGTGGCTTCCGTCAGGTAACCGCCGCCATTGCGCCGCAGGTCCAGCACGAGACCCTTGGCCCCGGCCTGCGTCAATTGGGTGATCAGCTTGGCGACGTCTTGCGTGGCGCTGGTCTTTTCCGCATCCGGTGCTTCCTTGCCGGCGGGACCGTAGAATGAGGGCAGCGTGATCACGCCCATTGGCACGGTTTCGCCGTTGGCCCCCGGGACCTGGAAGATCGCCCCGTGGGCGCGGGCGGAGTTCAATTTGACCACATCGCGGATGATGACGACTTCTCGGCGAGAAGAGGGGTCGGTGGCTTCGGCAGGCTGGACCAGGAGGGTTACCTTGCTGTGCTTGGGACCGCGAATCAGGTCCACGATCTTGCGCAGTTTCATGCCGATGATCTCCACCGGCTCGCCGTTCTCCTGTTTCACGGAGATGATCTTGTCGTTTGGCTTGAGCTGCTTGCCCAGATCGGCCGGTCCGCCGGGCACGATTTCCTTGACGGAGCAGAGATCCTCCTCGATGCCCAGCAGCGCGCCGATGCCCACCAGCTCAAGTTTCATCTGGATGCCGAAGTCCTCGTAGGTCTCCGCGGAAAAATAGGTGGAGTGGGGATCGTAGAGCCGGGCCACGGTGGAGAGGAACAGTTCGGCGAGATCGCTGGCCTCGATGTCGGCCAGGTTCTTCAGCATCCGCTCGTAGCGCTTGCGCACCGTCTGCTTGGCCTCTTCCTCGGTTTTCTTGTTCAGCATTTCGGCGATGAGCTCGTACTTGAGCCGCTGCCGCCAGAGTTCATCCGCCGCCCCGGGATTGGCCGCCCATTCCGACTTGCTGCGGTCCACCCGGTACACCTCGTTGGTGGTGAAATCGAATTTCCCGTCCAGTTCGGCAAAGATCCAATTGATGCGGTCGGTGGTGCGCTTTTCGTAGATGGAAAAGATGTCGTAGGCCGCATCGATTTTGCCGATGGCGCTGATGTTCCAATAGAGCGTCTTGTTGAAGCGCGTCTCGAAGTCCGTCTTGTCGCTGTGGAGGAAAAAGAGCTTCTGGCCGTCGAGCGACTCCATGTAGTCGGGGATGACCTGGGCGTAATCGGTGCTGCGCACGGCCTCGCGGTTGTAGTGCCATTGCTCGAGCATCTTCACCATGGTGCTCACCTCGGCCGAAATGGTCGGCGAAGCGGTGAACTTGCGGTCCGTGAGGCCCAGCGCCGTGGTGGCGAGGAGCAGCAGGCCGAGGGTGTGGGCGAGGTGGCGGACTAATTTCATTCGGAGACGCATGGGGTACTTGAGATGGGTGTGGGGTCGCAATGTTTCACTCTATTTGCATCTGGATGCCTATTGCGCGGGTTGCCAGTGGCATTTAGCGTCGGCTGAGCAGATCCTTGGCACTGTCCAGCAGGCGTTTTTCATCCGGGGTCAGGGCGCCGAAGCCCTCGCTGTTGATCTTGTCGAGGATGCGGTCCACCTCGACCTTGAGATTCTGGCGATTGGGCGTGAGCGAGGTGGCTGGATCGGTGTCGTCCTGGGTCGGTTCCTTACGGTTCGACCGCTTTTCAAACTGGGTGCGGCTGGAAAAACGCCAGGTCAGATGCCACTCGCGGTCATGCAGGTAGCGATAGTAAACCCAGCCGGCCAGCATGCCGCCCAAATGGGCCGAGTGCGCGATGCCAAAGGGGGAAAGCGCGCCCATGATCTCGTAAAAGGCAAAGCCGGTGAGATCGAGCAGCACCAAGGCAATGGCGACATGCTTGGGCTTGAGGGTGACGGGCAAAATGAAGAACAGCAGGAAGGTTACGGGCCGGTTCGGGTAAAACCCGGCATAGATGATCAGCAGGCCGCAGGTGGCGGCGGACGCCCCGATCACGCTGCCGCCCCCATGCCAGTTGGTCGCCGTCCACAACAGTCCGCCTGTTACCACCATCGTCAGATAGACGATGACGAAACGACGGCTGCCCAATTGGGGAATCAATTCGCGACCCAGAAAATAGATGCCCAGCAGGTTGGCCAGGATGTGGAGCAGATTGCGCGGGTCGTGCAGGAAACCGTAGGTCAGCAGCGTCCAGACCTTGCCGGACATGATGGCTTCCGGGCTTAAGCCGAAATTACCATCAATGAAGTAACCTGCATTAAACCAGCGCAGGAAAACATTTTGCAGAATAAAGCCTGCCACCACCGCCGAGATCAGCCAAGCCATGACCGACATCCCTCCGGCACGATAGGGCTCGGGGGTGTCGCGCATGTAATTACGGTCGGATAGCATTTCTGGGAAAGAAGTAGGTTTTGATTTCAGCAAACACAAGCAGACAGGAGTCATTCTCCCGCACCGCGACGGCGGATAATCGCAGCGGTAATGCCCCCGGGCATTACGAGCCCTCTTGACAGCGCCGCCGAATGCTATCTTTTTCGCCAAACATGGCTAACAAAGCTGACAAGTGGGCTGAAAATGCCCCGGGAAAATTCTTCGTGGATCAACAGTGCATCGATTGCGATCTATGCCGTGAAACCGCTCCGAGTTTCTTCACCCGGCATGACGAGGGTGGCTTTTCCTATGTGCACAAGCAGCCGACAACCGAAGAGGAAGTCGCCCAGTGCATGGAAGCCCTTGAAGGCTGCCCGGTTGAGGCCATCGGCAACGACGGCGAGGAATAACCCGCCCCAAGGCGCCGCTCTTTCCGTCAGTTTCAAACCCGGCTTTCCGCCGGGTTTTTTCGTGCCCGGCTACAGTTATTGATGATTACCCCAAAGAGAGACACCAGGCACTGCAGTTTATCTCCGAGGGCAGGGCCCGGCTTCCGGCCGGGCCGTGAATGGCAGGCGCATCTCGAACCGCCTGTCCGGAGGCCGGGCGCTACCCAAGAAACCTTTCACCCAAGGGTTTGACATTCATCCACTGGCGCGGGTTTTTGTGGGGATGAACCCCAATCCCTTTCTCGATCCCGCGTTTAACATTCGTTGGTCGGAGCTGGCACCCGCACACATCGCGCCGGCCATCACCGCCGCGCTCGCCCGCGCCGAAGCCGCCGTTGCGGCCATCGCGAATCAGCCGACCGAGGCCCTGAGCTACGAGAGCACCTTCCTGGCGCTGGAAAAGGCCACCGAGGAACTGAACGTGGCGTGGGCCAAAGTCGGACACCTCCAGTCGGTCGCCGACGAACCGGTACTGCGCGCGGCGTTCAATGAGATGCTGCCCAAGGTGAGCGCGTTTTACGCCCGGATCCCGCTCGATCCAGCCCTGTGGTCGCGGCTGAAGGCCTTTGCCGCCCAGCCGGCGGCGCACAGTCTGCAAGGCGTGCACCGGCGGTTCTTTGAGGAGACGCTTGCGGACTTTCGCCAGGCGGGAGCCGATCTGCCGGAGGTGGCGCGGCAACGCCTCGAGGCCTTGCAGAGTGAACTGGCCCAGATCACCCAGAAATACTCTGAGAACGTACTCGATGCGACCAATGCCTGGGAACTGATTGTCACCGACGAAGCCAGGCTCAAGGGGCTGCCCGCCCACGCCAAGGCGGAGGCGCGTCGCAAGGCCGAGGCGAAGGGCCAGGGCACGCCGGACAAGCCGGCCTGGCGCTTCACGTTGCAGCAACCCTCGCAGGAACCGTTCATGACCTATGTGGAGGATGCGGACCTGCGCCGGGAAATGTGGACCGCTTCAGCGCAGGTCGGCGCCGTGGCGCCTTACGACAACACCAGCCTTATCAAGCGCATCCTCGAATTGCGGGCCGAGAAAGCCGCGCTCCTGGGCATGAAGGATTTTTCCGACCTGGTCCTGCAGCGCCGCATGGCGAAAACCGGGGCGCGGGCGCTCGCCTTCATTGAGGATCTGCAGCAGCGCGCCCAGCCGGCCTTCGTTCGGGAGTGTCGTGAACTGGAGGAATTCAAGGCGCAGCAGACCGGTGGGTCGGTGGGCCGGCTGGCCCCATGGGAAATCGCCTTCTGGGCGGAAAAACTCCGGCAGGCCCGCCACGCGTTCGATGAGGAGCAGTTGCGGCCGTATTTCCCGATGGATCGGGTGGTCGCGGGGATGTTCGAACTTGTGCACCGCATCTTCGGCCTGCAGGTCGTGCCGCGGGCGGCCGGCGAGGTCGAGGTCTGGCATCCCGATGTCCGGTTCTATGATCTGCGCGATGCCGCGGGACGCCTGCTCGGCTCGTTCTATGCCGACTGGCATCCGCGCGAGGCGAAGCGCGGCGGAGCCTGGATGAATTACCTGATCACCGGCGGACCCCAGCCCGACGGAACCCGGCTCCCGCACCTCGGCCTCATCTGCGGCAACATGACGCCGCCGGCCGCCGGCCGGCCGGCGCTGCTCACGCATCGCGAGGTTGAAACGGTCTTTCACGAGTTCGGCCATCTGCTGCATCACCTCCTCGGCGAGGTGGAAATCAAATCGCTCAACGGCGTCAATGTGGCGTGGGACTTTGTCGAGCTGCCCTCCCAGATCATGGAAAACTGGTGTTGGGAGCGGGGGAGCCTCGATCTCTTCGCCCGGCATCACGAGACCGGTGCGGCGCTGCCGGATGACCTGTTCGCCCGCCTGACGTCGGCGCGGAATTTCCGTTCGGCCGCGGCCACGATGAGGCAGGTGAGTTTCGCGCGCGTGGACCTGCTCCTGCACCGCCGCACGGCGGAGTTTCTGGCGGCCCCGGACCTGATCGCAGCCGCCGCGGCGGCCGTGGCGGATTGCCAGATACCGACGGAGCCGCCCCAGCCGCTCATCATCCGCCGCTTCACGCATGTCTTCGGGGATCCCGTCGGCTACGCGGCGGCCTACTATTCCTACAAGTGGGCGGAGGTGCTTGATGCGGATGCGTTCACGCGATTCAAGCGCGAGGGCATCTTCAATCCCAAGACCGGCGCCGAGTTCGTGCAGAAGATCCTAAGCCGCGGCAATTCCGCCGACCCGATGGAGCTCTACAAGAGTTTCATGGGCCGCGAACCGGATCCGCAGGCCTTGTTGGTCCGCGCCGGCTTGGCGGCGTGATGATTGGTAATGTAGGGCAGGAATTCCTCCTTCGCCGGGCCTACGGAGGACAGGTCCGATCCCCGCCTCTTGTGCTCCCG
>CAZFHG010000211.1:0-4828 GCA_964518665.1 uncultured Opitutaceae bacterium
CTGGTGACGGTCCGCTGCGATATCCATGATCACATGCGGGCATTGATCCTCGTGGTTGACACGCCCCATTTCGTCGTGACCGACGAGGAGGGGCGCTACCGGCTCCCGGCGGTGCCACCCGGTCGCTATGTGCTCAAGGCCTGGCTGGACAGCCGGACGGTGCGCAGCCAGCCCGTGGAAGTGACCGCGGATGCCGTCCTGCGGATCGATTTCCCGTGAGCGCCATGGGTGAAACCAGGCAATTTCGTCCGGCCGGTTTCCGGGTCCGGTTGGTGGTGGCCATGATGCTGCTCGTGTCGCTGGTCACGGCGCTGGTCCTGTATTTCGCCCAGCGCAATCTCGCGGAGGTGGCGGAGCGGGACCTGGAACGCGATTTCCGCGAGGAACTCGTGGCCCAGCAGCAGGTGCAATCAATCCGGCAGGCGGCGCTGCTCGAGCGGTGCCGCGCCCTCGTGCGCAAGCCGCGGATTCATGCGGCCCTCGAAGACGGGGCGCTGGATCTTCTCTATCCGAGCGCCCGGGACGAATTGCGTGATATCATGGAGCCTGCCTCCGGCGTTTTCGTAGACGCCGGCTATGCGTTGCATGCCGAGTTCTACCGGTTCCTGGATCGCCGGGGCGTCGTGATCGCGCCGGGGGCGGCGCCCGACGCCGGTGCCATTCCGCCGGCGGTGGAAGCGGCGCTGACCCTGCCCGGCGTGCCCGAGCAGCAGCAATACGGTTACGTGGTGATCAACCGCGAGGACACCGGGCATGAGGCAGTTATGGAGATCGTGGCCATGCCGATCACCTCGACGGAGAGCGGCGAGGTGATTGCGGTGCTGGTTCTCGGATTTGAATCCATGCGGTTGGGCGAAACCCGCGCCGGTTCCGGGGTCAGGCGGGGACTCTGGCTGGGCGGCAAACTGCTGCTGCCGCATCTCGACCCGGAGACTCGCGACGGTCTCAACCGGGCCATCAACGAAGGCATGAAACAGGGCGGGCAACCGGAAAACAGTTTTCGCCGGCAACTCGGCGGTGAACCGCATCTCGTGTTCTACAAGCAACTGAATCCCGGCGCGATCTACCCGGCGGCCTACGAAGTCTGCGTTTATTCCCTGGCGGATCTGCAGGGACTCCAGCGCCGCCTGCGCTGGCGGGTGCTGCTGGCCGGCGCGGTGCTCCTGCTGGGCGGACTGGCGGCGAGTCATCTGATTTCCGGCCGCCTTTCCGCCCCGGTGATGAAACTGGCGGAGGATTCGGTGGAGGAGCACGCCGGACGGGTCCGCGCCGAGGCCGCGCTGGAGTCCACCAGCGAGGAATTGCAGCGCGCCGCGCGCTTTTCCGCCGATGCCTCCCATCAGCTGAAGACGCCGGTGGCGGTGCTGCGGGCGGGGCTCGAGGAATTGCAGGCGCACGGCAGTCTGTCCGCCGAGTGCCAGCAGGAAATCTCGGCCCTGGTGAACCAGACCGGCCGGCTCTCCGAGGTGATTGACGATCTGTTGCTGTTGTCCCGCCTCGATGCGGGCCGGTTGAAATTGAAATTTGGCCCGGTGAAACTGGCGCAACTCATCGAGGCCGCCCTGGATGACCTCGGCGCCCAGCCGGAGGCGGCCGAACTCGCCGTCGAGGTCGATGTCTCCGCCGACCTGCTGGTCACGGGCGACCGGCAGTACCTCGGGCTCATCCTGCAAAACCTCATGGAGAATGCGCGGAAGTACAACCAGCCCGGCGGTCGCATCCGGCTGGTGGCCAGACAGGAACGTGGCAATGTGGTGCTCACGCTCGGCAACACCGGCAAAACCATCCCGCCCGCGGCACAGACGCAAATTTTCGAGCGGTTCCATCGCGGTGCGATGGGCGAGAATGTTCCCGGGTACGGCCTGGGTCTGAATCTGGCCCGCGAACTTGTCCGCCTGCACCGCGGCGAACTGCGGCTGGTCCGCTCGGAGGCGGGCTGGACGGAGTTCGAAGTGGAATTCCCTGCGGCCGACTCGGCCGGATTGGAGGCCGCGTCATGAAACTGCGGCACTGGTGGCTGCTCCCGGTCCTGGCCGTCGGGACCCAGGCCGATGAGGATTTTTACGACCGGCTGCGCGACACGCTGAGCGTGGCCTCAGCCGACGGGACCGCGGGCGGGCGGCTGAGCGGCACGCTGGATATCGAGAGCTACCACTTTCAATCGCCGGCCCCCGGCCTGATTTACACGCGGGACGCGGATCTGGTTAATCCCCGGCTTTCTGTCTTCGGCGATGCGCAACTGGGCCGAAGTGTTTATCTGTTTGCCCAGGTCCGGGTGGACCGGGGTTTCGATCCCAGTTCAGACGGATTGCGCGGGCGGCTCGACGAGTACGCCCTGCGGTACACGCCGGGTACCTCCGGTCATTTCAGCCTGCAGGTTGGCAAATTTGCGACGGTTGTCGGCAATTGGGTGCAACGTCACGGCTCCTGGGAAAATCCCTTCATCACGGCACCGCTGCCCTACGAGAACCTGACCGGCATGTGGGAGGCGGTGGCGGTGCGCAACAGCACCATCCTGCTGGCGTGGGCACACTTGTTGGAGGCGGCGCCGACGGCGGAATCGGAGTATGCGGACAAGCATCTGCGTTTGCCGGTGATCTGGGGTCCCAGTTATGCCAGCGGGCTGTCGGTCTCCGGCGAGATCGGGCGCTTCACCTATGCCGCAGAGATCAAGAATGCGGCCCTGGCCTCGCAACCGGCCTCGTGGGATTTTGACCGCGGCCTCACCGAGCATCCCACCTTGGGCGCACGCCTCGCCTACCGGCCCAACCTGATGTGGAATCTCGGCCTGTCCGCGAGCAGCGGCCCGTATCTGCGTCCGTCCGCCGCGCCCAGCATCCCGGCCGCCTATGCCCGCCGTGATTACCGGCAGATTGTCATCGGCCAGGACATCGGCTTTGCGTGGCATTACTGGCAGGTCTGGTTCGAGGCCTACCGGGCCCGCTTTGAAAATCCGCGTATCGGGGATGCGGTGACCAATGCGTGCTATGCCGAGGTGAAGTACAAGTTCACGCCGCAATTCTCCGGCGCGCTCCGGTGGAACCGGCAGACTTACGACGACATCACCCACATGGGCGGACGCCGGCCGTGGGGCCGCGACACCTGGCGGATTGACGTGGCGCCGTGCTACCGCGTCACGCCGCATTTTCAGCTCAAGCTGCAATACAGTTATCAGGAGGAGCCAGGGGCGGCCCAGCCCGTGCGGCATACGCTGGCGACGCAGGCCACGCTGCGATTCTGACGGCGGCACCGGGGCGGGGTAACAATCTTGTTACCGTCACCGGCTTTTCTTGCGGCGTGCTCCGGGGGAAAACAGGGGCGGAATTTCCGACCGTTATCTTCTCCCACCCATTGTTGGCGTCCTCCCCGCATGAAAATCCTCCGGCGCTTCAGACTTCAGTTGTTCTGGCTCAACCTGCCCTCGACCATCCTGATCACGCTATTGCAACGCACCCCGGTCCTCAAGCTGGCCGCGGTGGCCGATGAAATGGTGATCGCCTCGCCGCTGGGCGCCGTCCTCCGGTCCGCCCTGGCGGCCACCGCATCGCTGGGTGTCATGCATACATTGGCCGGGGCCACCGAGCTCTCGCCGTCCCAGCCGAGTCCGGCGAGCGGCACAGTGGGCACGCCGCTCACCATCGCCTTTTCCGTCACGGGCACCACCAGCGGGCCGGAGTCGTGGACGGTGGGCGGAGCGGTGCCGCCGGGCATGAGCTTCAGCGGGACGAGTTCGGAAACACTTGTACTCGGTGGCACGCCGACCACCGCGGGTACCTACATCATGTCGATCCAGGCCGAGGACGGACCCACGGGATTCCAATCACCCACCTTTTCCTACACGGTCAATATATCCGGCGGCGTTACCGCCGTCGCCCCCTCAATTACCAGCCACCCATCGAGTCAGGTGGTGACGGAAGGTTCGGGTGTGACATTCAATGCATCGGCGGACGGGACGCCAGCGCCCACCTTGCAATGGCATTTCAATGGCTCTCCGATTGGTGGCGCCACCGGTACATCGTACAGTATAGGAAGTGTGAGCGCAGGGAATGCAGGCACTTATACGGTGGTCGCCACCAACTCGGCCGGCTCGGTCACCAGCAACGGTGCCACGTTGACCGTCAATCCGGCCACTGTCGCCCCGTCGATCTCTGCGCACCCTTCCAGCCAGACCGTGAATGCGGGCGCAAACGTGTCCTTCTCGGTGTCCGCCAGCGGCACGCCCGCGCCGTCGTATCAGTGGCGCAAGGATGGCGTGGACATCGGGGGTGCGACCTCGGCCACCCTGAATATCGCCAATGTCCAGGCCGGCAATGCCGGCACCTACACCGTGCTCGTGAGCAACAGCGCCGGCTCGGTCCTTTCAAACGGAGCGGTGCTGGCCATCAATGTCGCACCCGCGATCACGGGCCATCCTTCGGCCCAGAGCGTGGACGAAAGCCTCACGGCCCAGTTCTCCGTGTCGGCCAACGGCACACCGGCGCCCTCGTATCAATGGCAGCGATTGCCGGCCGGCAGCGGCACGTGGGCGGATCTGGCCAATGGTGGCAATTATTCCGGCGCGTCCACCGCCACCCTCACGGTGAGCGGTGCCACCATGGCGATGAGCGGCGACCAGTTCCGCGGCGTGGCCACCAACGCCGTGGGCGCGGCGACCAGCAACGCGGCCGCCCTCACGGTCACTGCGCGGGCCCCGACCATCGTTGCGGAGCCGCCCGATCAGACGATTATCCCCGGCGCCAGCGTGGAACTGACGGTTGTTCCCGGCGGCACGGCGCCTTTCACCTACCAGTGGAAACTGGACGGCAGCGACATTATCGGAGCGAACGCC
>CAZFHG010000211.1:4838-6178 GCA_964518665.1 uncultured Opitutaceae bacterium
CGATCCCGAACGCCGCCACGCTGAATCTCGCCAATTTCCAATCGGCCAACGCCGGCACCTATGCCCTGCTGGTAACCAATGCCGCCGGCACCGCGACCGCGACCATCGTCCTGACCCTGCTCACGCCGCCGGTCATCACGTCGCATCCGGCTGATGTGTCCGGGAATCTCGGCGCCAACGCTACGTTCACGGTGGTGGCAACCAGCGGGCTCGCGCCGGGCTACCAGTGGCAACGCCAGCCCGCGGGTGGTGGCGGTTGGGCCAATCTCGCCAATGGCGGGGCCTACACGGGCGCCACCTCTGCGACCTTGAACATCACCGGTCTGACCGAGGCCATGGGCGGAGACCAATTCCAATGCCTCGTCACCAATGCCGCCGGCTCGGCCACCTCCAATGCCGCACTGCTCACTGTCATCATCCCCGTGCCGGTGATTACTTCGCAGCCCACTGATCAGTTTGCGCTGATCGGCGGTGCCGTGGCCTTGTCCGTGACTGCCAGCAGTCCGGTGCCGCAGACCTATCAGTGGCGGAAGGGCGGAGTGGATATTCCCGGCGCGGTCGCCGCCTCCCTGAATATCGCCAACTTCCAGGCCGGTGACGCTGACAGTTATACGGTCGTTGTGTCCAACGGCGGCGGTTCGGTGACCTCGAATGCCGCGACGCTGGCCCTGGCCCTGGCCCCGGCCATCACCACTCATCCCGCCGCGCAGACCGTCATCGCGGGCGCATCACCCAGCTTCACCGTGGTCGCGTCCAGCAATGCGCCGGCCACCTATCAGTGGCGCAAGGACGGCGTGGACATTTCCGGGGCGACGGCCGCGACCCTGACGCTCAACAATGTGCAGGGTGGGGATGCGGCGGACTATTCGGTCGTGGTCAGCAACATCGCCGGCTCTGTCACGTCCAGCAATGCCACCCTGACCGTGCAATTGCCACCCGCGATCACCCAGCAGCCAGTTGCAGCCCAGCCATTGCCGACCATGGCGGCGACCTTCTCCGTCGCAGTCAGCAGCACCACCCCGGTGACTTACCAGTGGCAGCGACTCCCTTCCGGCAGCGGAATCTGGCTGGATGTGACCAACGGGGGTGCCAATTCCGGCGCCACCTCCGATACCCTGACGGTTGCCAACGTGCAGGCTTCTCAGGGCGGAGATCAATATCGCTGCGTTGTCACCAATCCGGCCGGCAGCACGACCTCGGACGCGGCGCTGTTAACCCTCGGATTGCCCGGCACCGTCAAGCTCACCGCCGGCCGTTATCACAGCCTGCGGATGAACACCGTGGCCCAGCTCTACGTGACCGGCACGAACACTTACGGCCAACTCGGCGACGCCTCCACC
>CAZFHG010000212.1:0-6154 GCA_964518665.1 uncultured Opitutaceae bacterium
AAAAAACTCAGATTTTGTCCGCCACGTAGATCATGTAGGTGCAGCGCTTGGCTGTTGTGTAGAGTTTGGCCGGAACATCTTCCACATCGAGACCGGCGGCCGTGAGGCGGTCGGCGAAGGCCTGGTCGGCCTTTGCCGACCAGATGGCGGCGCGGCCGCCAGGCTTGAGTGCATCGGCAATGCGTTGGACGCCCTTCCTGTCGTAGAGTCGCGCATTGCCGGCGTGCACCATCGCCGTCGGACCGTTGTCGATGTCGAGCAAGATGACATCGTAACTCTCCGCCGGCGCGCGGCCCAGCACGGCGCACACGTTTTCAGTCAGCACCGTCACCCGTGAATCGTTCAGTAGCCCGCCATTGAGTCCGGCCAGGTGCGTCCGGTTCCATTCGACCACCTCCGGGATCAGTTCAGCGACGCAGACCTTCACGTTCGGACCCGCCACCTCCAGGACGCTCTTCAAAGTGAATCCCAGCCCGAGACCGCCGATGAGGACCTGTGCCTTCGAATCTCCTGAAACCAGCGGCACCGCCAGTTGCCCAAGTTGTTGTTCAGACGACGTCGCCGCCGAGTGCATCAGTTCCTTGCTGTCCACCCGCAGGCTGAATTTCCCGTCATGCGCATGCAGCGTCAGACGCTTGCCGTCCGGCGTGTTGGCCTCGGCCAGTTTAAGATGCGGCTTCATGATCCCACAAGCGTCTCACGGGAGCCGATACGCAAGGAAAGTCAGGAGAATACCCAATCCATTTAACCACGGATTGCACGGATCACTCGGATGGAACCAAGTCATTGGCCACAGGAGGCTCAAAAATTCTCCCTATGATTGGATGCTTTGTGTGATTCATGAGCCATTTAGGCCATCCCTAGGATCGATATCCGTGCAATCCGTGTGATCCGTGGTTAAAACGGATCGTGGTTCACACATGGACGTTCGATGTTCGCCGAGCGGCGACCTCACTTGCCTTTGAGGACGTGGAAATTCGCCATCGAGATGCCGCTCAACATAGCGCCAACGATACCGAGAAAACCCTGATCCGTCCCGCACAGGTAAACGTTGCTCAGCGCCGTACGGCCTTGCCGATGTTTCTGAGGCGAACCGTAAATCGCCCCGCCGAAGTGGCCCGTGAACTTCGTGATCGTTCGCGGCGTGAACATGTCCGTCGCCACGGTTGCCTTCTCCAGTGCATCCGCAGTCGGCAGTGTCGGCAGGAACCGCTTCGCACTGTCCTGCACTGCGACGAACCAACGCCGCTTGTCTGCGAGGTAATCCTCCTCCTCCAGGTTCGCCCACTGGGCGTAATTCGCCAGGCACGTGCACCGGAACCAGCCCTCTGCCAGTTCACGACCCGGACCGTAATCGAAGTTGTTTGGGAAACAGATCACGCCGCTGCGCACGTCCACCTGACCGGTGGGCTGCTCGTAACTGAACTCCGCCGAGTCGTTGAAGAAAATGATCGTGTCGTCTCCCCACCCCAGTGCCGCCGGCTGCCGGTTCAGCACCGTGATCGTCTCCACGAAGCTCAAGCGCCCCACCGGCGTGCTGCACACCTCGGTGCGCGCGCCGACCGGCTCAAGTTGGTCGCTCATCAACCGCTCCGTCTCCGGCGCGCCCACCGACGAAATCACATGGTCCGCAGTCACCTCGGTGCCGTCGTCCAACACCAGGGCTGTGGCCCGGTCGCCTTGGGCAGTGATGCGCTGCACTCCGCACTTCATCCGCCTCTCGCCGCCGGCCTGACGGTATTTCTCCTGTAACACCCGCAGGATCACACGCACGCCTTCGTACGGCCGGGCAAAGCCCTCGAGGAAAAGTGCCTTGAACATGATCACAAACTGCCCGAACTCCATGTCCTTCTCCTGCGCGCTGCCATAGTACATCACCGGGCAGAACAGCATGTCCTCGAGCAACTGGTTGTGGATGTGGTGCCGGACCACGGCGCGCGCCGACTCGGCCTTCGCGTCGAGCGACACGTCGTCGTAGGTGCGCACATGCTGCACAAGGCGCCGGAAGCCGTCGATCTGCGCCGGAAACCGCGCCGCCACCTCGTTTTCGAACACGGCGAAATCATTAGTGAACCGCAGGCTCGTCTCGCCGCGCGGACCGAAGGCGATGCGGCTCTGCTTCTGCTCGCACAGGGCGAATTCATCGCGGTCAATGCGCAGCTGCCGCAGCAGCTTTGTCAGCGGCGTGCCCTTCACGCCCGGCTTCACGAAGTTCGTCATGGCGTGCAGGCCAACGTCGTACTTGCGCCCCTCGAGACTGTAGAAGCTGTTCAGCCCGCCCACGGCGTTGTGCCGTTCAAAGATGCAGACCCTCTTCCCGAAGTGCGCCAGCCGGATCCCCGCGGCCAGCCCCGACATGCCCGCGCCGATGATGGCGACGTCGTAGTGGGTGCGGGTGTTCATGGGTTTCTGATTAAGCGCAAAGACGCGAAGACGCAAAGCCAGACGCAAAGGCAGTCAATGCCTCAATCCAATCTTAGCTCCGACCTTGGCGACTTGGCTTCTTGCGCTTAACCAAGGCCGCGCAGGTGGGCCTACTTCTTCGCCGCCAACGCTTGGAACTTCGGTGTCAGGTACTCGGCACTGCTGTCCAGCGACGCGAGTTGGATGTAGTCGGCCTCGGGCACCTCGATGCCGTGGCGCTTGCGCAGCTCCATGACGATATCGAGGAAGTCCATGGAATCGAGTTGCAACTGGTCGCGCAGGCGAACGTCGGGCTTGACGTTGCTCAAATCCTCATCGGGAGCGATGTCCGCAATGATATCCAGCACCACCTTCTTGCATTCGTCTTTGGTCATAGGTCGGGTAAAGTTCAGGAATTAGGGGACAAACCGCCTAACAATCAACGTGGAATTTATCCCCAACATGCCGAACGAGTTATTCAGGATCGTGTCCACCCTGGCCACCTTCTTCGGCTGGTTCAGCACCAGCCCCGGCAGCGCACACAGCGGATCGAGGTCGTCGACGTTGATCGTCGGGTGCACGGTAAGGTCGTCAAACGACGGCAGATTGCCCGCCAGTTCCAGGGCACCGGCCGCACCCATGGCGTGGCCGATGTAGCTTTTCGTGTTGTTGATGTGGGTCTCCGGGCAACCCTCGCCAAACACCGCCCGGATGGCCTCGCACTCCTGGATGTCGCCCAAAGGTGTCGCCGTGGCGTGCGTGTTCACGATATGGATGTCGGACGCAGTCAATCCTGACCGTTTCAGGGCCGCATTGATGCACTCGGCCTGCCGGGTGGGATTCGGCAGCACGTAGTCGCTGGCGTCGCTGTTCACATGGTAGCCCGCAATCTCGCCGTAAATCTTTGCCCCGCGTGCCTGCGCATCCTCCAGCCGTTCCAATGTGTAGAGTGCCCCGCCTTCGGAGATCACGATGCCGTTGCGCGCCTTGTCGAACGGCCGGCTCGCCTTGTGCGGATCCTCGTGTGTCGCCAGCGCGTTCTGGCTCTTGAAACCCGCGAAGATGCCGAACGTATGGATGCTCTCGCTCACGCCACCGCAGATCGCGAAGTCCACCTCGCCCAGCCGCAGCATCTGCGTCGCATGGATCAACCCCATGTTGCCCGCCGCGCAGGCCGCGCCGATCGTGTAGGCCGGTCCGGTCACGCCGAGGTTCAGCGAAGCCTCGCCCGCCGGGTTGTTGGCCACCGTGCGGGGGTTGTGGTAATGCGACCAGTACTTGGTGTCGTAATTGAACTTCGAGATATTGTAGATCTCGTTCTCCGTCTCCACGTTGCCGTGCTCCGTGCAGCCGATGTAGATGCCCACCCGGTCCTTCGGCAGCGTCTCAAAATTCACCCCGCTGTCGGCCAGCGCTTCGCGCGCACAGTAGATGCTGATGCTGCCGGCCCGGGTGCCCACGCGCACTTCCTTCTTCTTCTGGTACTTCAGGGGATCATAATGGCAGACCCCGGCCAGTTGCTGGCCCATGTAGCGGATCTCAATGCGCTCGATGCCGGCCTGACCGTTGAGCAGGTTTTGCCGGAATTCCGCGA
Source organism: uncultured Opitutaceae bacterium (assembly GCA_964518665.1). Classification (GTDB taxonomy): domain Bacteria; phylum Verrucomicrobiota; class Verrucomicrobiia; order Opitutales; family Opitutaceae; genus UBA2377. The sequence goes on from CAZFHG010000212.1 coordinate 3,998, forward strand.
GGGAATTGCCGTTTGGGGCGGTCAGACCGACCCCGGTGATGACGATACGGGAGGGCTTCATCAAAATTTAGGAAGGGAAATCGCTACCCATCATCCCACCGAAAGCAATACCGGGCGCAATAACCTTGTAGGTCAGCGCGCGCGCGTGCGCCCGAACCGGGCTGGCCTACTGACTGTGATTCCATCCCATATTGGGCTGCTTACCGGATCCACATAAAAAACATCGCGGCGTGTAGCTGCTCCTACAACATTCCCGCCATGAACGTTCTTGTTGTAGGCGGCGCCGGTTACAGCGGCAGTCATTGTGTCCGTCAATTGGTCGCCGCCGGGCATAACCCGGTGGCGCTCGACAACCTGGTCTTCGGCCACCGCGGGGCCGTCGCCGACGACATTCCCTTCTATTCGGTCAACCTCGGTAACGAGAAGGAAGTCGGCAAGATCCTCCGCAAGGAGAAGATCGAACTGGTCATGCATTTCGCCGCCTACGCTTACGTCGGGGAGAGCGTCACTGATCCCCTCAAGTACTACTTCAACAACGTTGCCGCCACGCTGCACCTCCTGCGCTGCATGATGGGCTCCGGTGTGAAGAAATTCGTCTTCTCCTCCACCTGCGCCACCTATGGCGTCCCCGAGAAGATGCCCCTCGTCGAGACCATGCCGCAGGCGCCGATCAATCCCTATGGCCAGACCAAGCTCGACGTCGAAAACGCCCTCAAGGCCTTCGCTGTAGCCTACGGCCTGAGCTTCGCCGCCTTCCGCTACTTCAACGCTGCCGGCGCCGCTGAGGACGGCACTATCGGCGAAGCCCATGATCCCGAGACGCACCTGATCCCCCTCGCCATTGAGGCCGCCACCGGCGCGCGCCCGCCGCTGCAGGTCTTTGGCACCGACTACCCCACACCCGACGGCACCTGCCTCCGTGATTACGTGCACGTGGACGATCTCAGCCGCGCTCACATCGCCGTGTTCGACAAACTCTCCACTCCCGGCGCCGGTTTCTTCTACAACCTCGGCACCGGCACGCCCACGTCAGTGCTCGAGGTCATCCGTGCCGTCGAGAAGGTCACCGGGAAGAAAGTCCCCTACACCACCGCCCCCCGCCGTGCTGGCGATCCCCCCGCGCTCTACGCCGACTCCACCAAGGCCCAGACCGAACTCGGCTGGCAGATTCAGTTTCCTTCGATCGAACCCATCGTGGAAACCGCCTGGCGTTGGCACGAAGCGCACCCGAAGGGGTACGGCCGCGATGCGGCCGGTGTTAGGTCTTAGGTATTAAGTGTTGGGTTTAGGGCGCAGGTAGCTACGAGCGTGAGCGAGTGGATCACACGCGGCGTACGACAAACGACCACACGCTTACGCTCGTAGCTACTGCGAAGCGCAGTTCGTCGCTTAAACTTTGCACTTAAACCTAAAACTGATCGGCGCCGGCTCAGCCACCGCCGATCAATCCCTTCACCTCCGGCTGGTCCACGTTTTTCTTCGTCGCCATGACGACCGCGGTGTCAACGCGCGCGGGAACCTTTTCGCCGCGCAGGACCTGCACGATGTATTTCACGCCGAGATAGCCCATCTGCACCGGGTCCTGTAGCACGAGGCCTTGCAGATCGCCGGCGCGTAGGGCATCGGCGAAGATCTCGCTGTTGGCGTAGCCGATCAATTTCACCTTGCCCTTGCCCAGGCCGACATTGTCCAGGGCCAGCAGCATGCCCGCCGCCGTGGACTCATTGGGCGCGAAAATACCGTTCACCTCACGGCCGAACCTCATCAGCAGATTCTGCGACGCCACCAAGGCAGTGTTGCGCGTTGCGCCACCATGCTGGTTCGAGGAGATCACCTTGATGCCCGGGTGATTCTGCGCGAGCTCATCCAGAAAACCCTGCTCCCGCGCCTCGCAACTGCCCGAGCCCACCTGCACCCGCAGCAAAATCGCATTGCCCTTGCCCTGCATCTGCTCCGACAGCCGCTGCGCCGCGAGGCGGCCGCTCAGGTAATTGTCCGTCGCGATCGTGCTCACCGGCGCCTGTGAGTTCAGCGGCGCGTCCACGATCACCACCGGGATGCCGGCGTTCACCGCCTGCTCCACCGGTGCCACCAGCGCATGACGGTCCAACGGCGCCAGCACGATTCCGCTCACCCGTCGCGCCATGAAATTTTCCA
>CAZFHG010000213.1:0-6150 GCA_964518665.1 uncultured Opitutaceae bacterium
CGGCTCGCGCAGGAGATGATGCCGCTCTCGTGCTCCCGCTTGCGGACGGAATCAATGATCTGCTTCAGCGGCTGGTCCTTCGGGATGACGCGGTAGGTGAGGTTGGGGCGGTTGAAACTGGCGACAAAAGTCTCGGGTTCGCGCAGTTTCAGGTGCGTGATGATGTCAACGCGCACCCGCTCCGTCGCGGTGGCGGTCAGGGCCATGAGCGGCACGGTCGGCAGCGCGGCCCGCAACCGGGCGAGCTGGCGGTACTCGGGGCGAAAGTCGTGGCCCCACTCCGAGACGCAGTGCGCTTCGTCAATGGCCAGGCAACTGACATTCCAGCCTTTGAGGTTTTCCTGCCAGCCTTCGAGCATGAGGCGCTCAGGCGCGGCGTAGAGAAGCTTGTATTCGCCTTGATGAAGTCCGCGGAGGCGGCGGCGCGATTCCTCGGCGCCAAGAGTGGAATTGAGGAAGGTGGCGGCCACGCCGCTGGCCGTGAGCTGGTCCACCTGATCCTTCATCAGGGCGATGAGCGGCGAAACGACCACTGTGAGCCCGGGGCGGACGAGCGCGGGCAGTTGGAAACAGAGGGATTTTCCGCCGCCGGTGGGCAGCAGGGCGAAGACATCCCGACCGGCCAGCGTGGCTTCGCAAATTTCGCGCTGCAGCGGCCGGAAGGTGCTGTAGCCGAAGGTGGTTTTGAGGGTTTGGCGCAGGTTTGCCACGGGCGGAGCGGCTCACGCAAACAGTCCGCCCGGCGAGCGCAACCCGAGAAACGTATATTCAGAGGTGGACCATCCCCGTCATAAATTCCCGCGACTGGTCCTTGCGCATGCATGTCCCCGACGTAACGTCTCTGGCTCCCGTGCCGGCCCCGATTTCCCACCATCCCTCCGTTCCTGCCGCCGTTGCCGCGTCGGCCCTGACCGACCGCTTCAGCCGTTTGCACAATTACCTGCGCATTTCCGTCACCGACCGGTGCAATCTGCGCTGCGTGTACTGCATGCCGGCCGAGGGCCTGGTCTGGAAGGAACGGGCGGACATTCTCAGCTACGAAGAGATCGAGCGCCTGGCGGCCCTGTTCGTCCGGCTCGGCGTCGACAAGATCCGCCTCACCGGCGGCGAGCCCACCGTGCGCCGCAATCTGCATCACCTGATCGGGCGGCTGCGCGGGTTGCCCGGACTCAAGACGTTGCTGATGAGCACCAATGGCGTGCTGCTCGCGAGGGAAGCCGCCGGTTACCGCGCCGCCGGACTCGACGCCCTCAACATCAGCCTCGATACGCTGCGGCCGGATCGCTTTGAAAAAATGACCCTGCGCGCCAGCCACGCGGAAGTGCTCGCCGGCATCGAGGCCGCACTTCAGGCCGGCTTCGCCGCGATCAAGATCAATGTCGTCGTCATGGCGGGCATCAACGACGACGAACTCGTGGCCTTCACCGAGTTCGCCGCCGCGCGTCCGCTGGAGGTTCGCTTCATCGAGTTCATGCCCTTCGACCGCAACGACTGGTCAGCCGGCCGCATCGTGCCCTACGCGGAGATGCGGCGCCGCATCGAGTCGGTTTACCGGCTCACCCCGCTCGATCCCGCACCCAATGCGGTGGCCAAGGAATTCGCCATCGGTGGCGGCGTCGGGCGCGTCGGTTTCGTCACCTCAATGACCGAGAATTTCTGCGCGAGCTGCAACCGCCTCCGCCTCACCGCCGACGGGAAATTGAAGAACTGTCTTTTCTCGACCACGGAATCCGACCTGCGGGAACCGCTGCGCGCGGGGGCGACCGACGCCGAACTGACCGCCATCATTCGGCAATCCGTCCTGGGCAAGTGGGCGGGGCATCCGCCGATGGAGGAGCTCGCCGAGTTGGACAACCGTTCGATGATTCAGATCGGCGGCTGACACTTTTCCCATGCGCGACGTATCCACCAAAAACTTCACCCTGCGGACCGCCAAGGCCCGCGCCGTGCTCACGGCGGCACCGGCCACGCTCGCCCTCATCCGCGAAGGCAAGGTCCCCAAGGGCGACCCGCTGCCCGTGGCCAAGGTCGCCGCCATCCAGGCCGCCAAGAACACGCCGCAGCTCATTCCTTACTGCCACTCCGTCCCGCTCGACTTCGTGCAGGTCGATTTCGAGCTCATGGCCGACCGCATAGTCACCACCGTGTTTGTGAAGGCGATCTATCGCACGGGCGTCGAGATGGAGGCGCTCACCGGCGCGGCGGCTGCGGCGTTGAACCTCTACGACATGCTCAAGATGCTCGATGAGACAATGAGCATCGCGTCGGTCGAGCTGCTCTCAAAAACCGGCGGCAAGTCCAACTATGCCCCGGACCTCAAGCAGACTTTCCGCGCCGCCGTCGTCGTCATGTCTGATTCACGCAGCCAGCCGGGCGGCAAGCCCGACCGCTCCGGTGCCATCCTGCGCGAAGGCCTCGAGGCCCATCAGGGCAAGGTCGAGCATTTCGCCATCATTCCGGATGAACCGGACAAGATTCGCGCCGCGGTCCTGCATGCGACCGATGAACTCGGCGTGGATGTGCTGCTCATGACCGGCGGCACCGGTGTCGGTCCGCGCGATGTCACACCCGAAGCCGTTTCGACCTTGCTCGACCGCCGCCTGCCGGGTGTCGAGGACCAGTTCCGCGCCCACGGCCGCGTCCGCAATCCCTATGCGATGCTTAGCCGCATGGTCGCCGGCATGCGTGGCCGCACCATCGTGGTCGCACTGCCGGGTTCGCCCGGCGCCTGTCGCGATGCGATGGACGCGCTCTTTCCGTATCTGAAGCACGCCTTCCCCATGCGTGAGGGCTCGGGCCATGAAAGCGCCTGACCAGTCGTCCTTCGCATGCCTTCGAGTAGCTACGAGCGTAAGCGAGCGGTATTTCGCCGCCCGCACGGTCCACTCGCTCACGCTCGTAGCTACCTGCAGGGCGACCAGGCGTGCATTTTAGATATTAATCCATGACCGAAGCTAAACAGTCGCTGACTTCCTTCGCCGATGCCCTCGCGGCGGTGCTCGCCGAGGCACGCAGCTTGGGCTGCGAAACCGTTCCGCTGGATGTCGCCCGGGGTCGGATACTGGCGCAGGACATTGTGTCGCCGTTCGATTTGCCCCACTTCGACAACACCTCGGTGGACGGTTACGCGGTGCATGCGAGCGATGTCGAGAAGGCGAATCGCGAGGGATCGGCCGAGCTGGCGCTCGACATGGTGATTCCCGCCGGCGAGGCGCTCCGCGGTCGCGAGTTGAAGCCGGGTTGCGCTGCGCGGGTGCTGACCGGTTCGCCGTTGCCCGCCGGAACGAGCGCCGTGGTCATGCAGGAAGATGTGGAATTGCGCGACGAACAGGTGCGCATCACCGCTGGTATTTCCGCCGGTCAATGCATCCGACGTCAGGGTGAGGAGTTTCGCACCGGTGATGTCGTGGTGAATCGCGGCCAGCGGCTGACGCCTCCGGTCTGCGCCCTGGCGGCCACGATGGGACTGGCTCAGGTTGCAGTAGTGCGCGCCCCCCGCGTCGGCCTGCTCGTGACCGGCAGCGAACTCGTGGCTCCCGGACAGCCGCTGCGGGAAGGGCAGATCTACGAATCGAACGGCCCCGGCCTGGCCGCCGCGTTGCGCCTCGCCGGCATCGCCTCACTCGATATCCGCACGGTGAATGACGCAATAGAGCCAACTCTAGCGGCATTGGCTGCCCTGCTCGACAACAACGACGTCGTCATCACCTCGGGCGGGGTTTCGGTCGGCACTTTTGACGCGGTCAAGGACGCTCTGCGTGAGCTCAAGGTGGAGCAGCGCATCTGGCGCGTAGCGATCAAGCCGGGCAAGCCGTTCTTCTTCGGCGTCCGCGAGCAGGGGAGCCATCGGAGCGTGGTGTTCGGATTGCCGGGCAATCCGCTTTCCGCCCTCGTGACGTTTTCGGTCTTTGCCTTTCCCTATCTGCGAGCGGTGCAGGGCGAGGCCGCCGGTGCACACACGCGCACCGCGAAGCTGGCTGCCCCGTTGAAAAAACCGGCCGGCCGCCTGGAGTTTGTGCCGGTTACATTGTCGCCCGACGAACAAGGCTGGCGGGCGCAACCGCTAGACAAGCGGGCCTCGCACATGCTCGGCGGCTTTGCGCGGGCGCAGGCGCTGGCGATTTTTCCCGCCGAGCTTGATCGCCTGGAAGCCGATGAGATCGTGACCTGCCAGTTGCTCCCCTGGAAATGAACCGCCATGGCTGATTCGCTCTCAATCAAGATCCAATACTTCGCCGTCCTGCGTGAGCAACGCGGACTGGCCGAGGAGACCATCGCCACCGCGGCCGCCACCCCCGGCGAACTTTTTGCGCAGCTCCGCGTGCGCCACGGTCTCACCCTGGCGCCGGAGATGGTGCGGGCGGCGGTCAACGGCGGATTTGCCCCGATGGACCGGCGCCTGGTGTCCGGCGACACCGTGGTCTTCATCCCGCCGGTCGCGGGCGGCTGACATGTTTTCCCTGACCCGGCAGCCCATCGTCCCTCCCGCCCTGGCCTCACCGGGGGCGGGCGGCTTCGTCACGTTCGATGGCAAGGTGCGCAACACGCACCAGCAGCGTCCCGTCACCGCCTTGGAATACGAGGCGTTCGATGAACTCGTGCTCGCCGAGGGCAACCGTCTCATGGCCGAGGCCGTGACGCATTACGGCCTCCTCGAGGCACGCTGCATTCACCGGGTGGGCCGGCTGGAAATCGGTGCAACCGCCGTCTGGATCGGCGTGGCCGCTCCGCATCGGCGCGAGGCGTTTGAGGCCTGCGAATGGATTCTCGATCAACTGAAGCGCCGCGTGCCGATCTGGAAGAAGGAATTTTTTGCCGATGGCGATTCCGGCTGGATCGGCAGCGACGTCGTGCCGGGAGAAGCCCCGGTCACGGAGGAGAATTATTACGCGCGCCAGATCCGGCTGCGCGAGGTCGGCCCGGCCGGGCAGGTAAAACTGAAGGCGGCGCGCGTGCTCGTCGTGGGCGCCGGCGGGCTCGGCTGCGCCGCCATTCCTTATCTCGCCGCCGCAGGGGTTGGCACGCTGGGCATCTGCGATTTCGACCGCGTCGAGGCGAGCAACCTCCATCGCCAGGTGCTGTTTGCGGCCCGGGATGTCGGCAAGCCCAAGGCCGTGCTTGCGGCGCGTTTTGCCCAGCGGCTCAATCCTTTGGTGCAGGTGCGCACCCACGCCGAACGTCTGACGGCGGAGTCCGCATCTGGACTATTCCAACACTACGACCTCGTGCTGGATTGCACGGACAACTTCGCCACGAAGTTTCTGCTCAACGACACGGCGGTCGCGATGAACAAGCCGCTCGTGCAGGCGAGCATCCATCAGTTCGAGGGCCAGATATTTGTCTACGACCCGGCGAAGGCGAGCGGCTGCCTTCGCTGCCTCTGGCCGGAGACACCGCCCGAAGGCTGTGTTGGTAATTGCGCGGAAGCAGGCGTGCTCGGAGTCGTCCCTGGGATTTTCGGTGCATTGCAGGCCAGCGAGGCGATCAAGTATCTGCTCGGCCTCGGGGAGTCGCTCAGCGACTCGGTTTTGCTGCTCGACCTGCGCACGCTCAGTACGACGCGCATACGCCGCGCAGCCGATCCGCATTGTCCGGTGTGTGGCGACGGCGCGCCGCCGACGGAGATCGATCTCGATCCCTTTGCACCGGGACGCGACCTTTCGCAATGGACGGTGATTGATTTGCGCGAGGATCACGAAACTCGCCCGATCTTGTCCCTTGGTGCGACGGAGTGGCGTCATCATCCGCTTTCACGGGTGCAGGAATGGCTGGAATCGCTCGATCGCAACCAGCCCTGCCTGTTCGTCTGCGGGCGCGGCATCCGCAGCGGCCAACTGGTGCGCCGCCTGCGTCGTGAGGGTTGGGCCCAAGCCTACTCCCTGGCGGGGGGCGTGGAATTGGCGTTGAAAGTCCGGCCGCAGGCAAAACTCCCATGATCGAGCATACCGCGGTGTGGTTGCCGCTCGGCGTGGCGCTCATCGCGCTGGTCTATTCGCTGGTCGGACATGGCGGTGCCTCGGGTTATCTGGCGCTCCTGGCGATGACCACGCTGCTCCCGCGTGACATCGCCATCACCGCTTTGCTCATCAACCTCGTGGTCGCCGGCACGTCTTTCACGCTCTACAAACTCGCGCATCACTTTTCCTGGCG
>CAZFHG010000214.1:0-6100 GCA_964518665.1 uncultured Opitutaceae bacterium
AAGAATGATTTTGCGGCGTTTTATCGCTCGGGATTGGATCCACACGGGGTCTTCGATCCCGACCGGGCTGACCGTTCGCTACTCTTTAACCCGGAGCATCCCGGAATCGAAGATGTGCAGCGCCGCTTTGGCGTCGATGACGGCACGGGCTACCATGATGGCACGCAGCACTGGCATTTCATCGGCGCCTATTTGGTGCATGGGCAATGGAAGCAGATGGTCATGCAGGGCATTCGCACGTTGGCTGCGGCCTATGTCGTGACCGGCGACGGGGTTTATGCGCGCAAGGCTGCGATCATGCTCGACCGCGTGGCCGACCTATACCCGACCTTCGATTTCCTGAGCCAAGGGCTGTCCTATGAGCGGGCCGATCCCATCGTGGGCGCAGGCATGGTCACCGTATGGCACGATGCGTGCCGAGAAAGCATGGAACTGGCACTGGCTTACGACATGATATTCCCGGCCATGGCTGATGACAGGGAGCTGGTGCAATTTCTCGCCGCAAAGGCCAGTGCGCACCGACTGGAAAATCCCAAGCGCAACTTTGCCGACATTCAGCGCAACATTGAGGACCGGATCCTGCGTCAAGTGCTACGGCAGCCGAACCGGATCCTCAGCAATTTCCCCACCACGGAAGTCACGCTGCTCATCAACCAAACCATCATTGGCTGGCCGGAAAATCGCGGCCAGCTTGAGGAATCCCTGCGGGCCATGCTCGAAAAGGCCACCTCCGTCGATGGCCTGAGCGGTGAAAAGGGGTTGGCGAGCTATGGCGCCTTCGCCCCGCGCACTGTGGCCAGTGTGCTTTCCCTCTTTGATCGGCTGGCGCCGGATTTATTGCCCACCTTGGTAAACCGGGTGCCTACACTGAAGCAGTTGTTCCGCTTTCATGTGGATACTTGGCTGGGTGAAATCTACTACCCGAAGATCGGTGACGCCGGCGCTTTCGGGATGAGGGACCTGGGCTACGCCGGGGCGGGCTTCAGCCAGGCCGGTTATGATCCGGCGCAGGGCGGCATCCCTTTTGTCTCGGACTTCTCCCTCTTCTGGAAACTCTATGAAATTACGGGCGACCCGACCTACGTGAGGCTGCTCTACCGGGCCAACGCCAATGAGCTGACAGACCTTCCTTACGACCTGTTGTCCGCCCATCCCGGGCAATTTCAGCAGGCCGTGGCAGCGGTGATGAGGGACCAGGGCACCACCCTGAGCGTGGCCGCGGTAAACAAGGAAGGCTGGTGTCTGGCCATCCTGCGCAGCGGCACCGGCGCCGCCAGCCGCGCGGTGTGGCTGGACTACGATATCGGCGGCAACCATGGCCGCGGCGATGCGATGAATATCGGTCTCTTTGCGCATGGCCTTGAGCTGCTTTCCGGCCGGGGATATCCCCCCGTACAGTTTGGGGGCTGGCATTCACCCCGCGCCAATTGGTACAAGATGACCGCCGCGCACAACACGGTCGTGGTGGACGGGAAAAACCAATTCGCCCGCTTCGGCCAGCCCGAAACCGAACCGCTGCAGATGCAGCTGAATCCCCTGAAGGGTCAGGTGCGCGGCCAGACGACCGCCTGGGCCAACGGAGCGGAGGTGCAACTGATCCGCGCGTCCGGCCCGGCGCTGGTGCAGAGCGCCACCCTCCAGCAATACGAGCGTTCGCTGCTGCTGGTCAACCTGTCGCTGGAGGACAGTTACGTGCTGGATGTTTTCCGGGTCACCGGAGGCCGGGACCACGCCAAGTTCCTCCACGGCTATTTTGGCGATGCGACCGCCACCGGGCTGGAATTGCAGCCCATGGCGGATTTCGGTCATGGCACCCAGATGCGGAATTTTCGCGGCGGCTCCCCGCTACCTGGCTGGCAGGTCGATTGGAAGGTCGATGATCGCTACGGTTACCTGCCAATCGGCACGGAGGTGCACCTGCGCTACACCGACCTGACCCGGCACGCGCAAGCGGCCCTGGCCGAAAGCTGGCTGATGTATCACGCCGCCGGTGATAATCGGGAAGCGTGGGTGCCCAGCCTGCTGGTGCGCCGTCAAACGGCAACGGCGCAACCATTGTCTTCGACCTTCGTCGCTCTGCTGGAGCCGTATGCCGGTCGGCCCAAGCTGGGGGTCATCACCCGGCTGGCACTGCTAACGGCGGCGGGCGGAAATGCCGGGGACTCCCATGTTGCCGTCGCAGTGGAGCAGGCAGACGGCAAGACCGACATGCTGGTTGCCTCCGCGGATTTTCCGCCCGACGCGACCCACCGCGTGCTGGTGCAACCCGAATGGAGCTTCGCCACGGATGCCGAATTCTGCATGGTCCGCCGTGATCCGGCCGGCATGATCATGCACCTGTTCATGAGCCGGGGATCATTTCTGAAATGCGGCGGAGTGAACGTGGAACTCGAACGGGACACAGTCCTGTTCGAGGCGGCGGTGCGGGACGGGAAAGTGGTGATCCTGCACGGCGCGGCTCAGATTCTGCGCATGGGCGGCTTGGGTCAGCAATGAGGCTCACTGCCGCGCAACCGGCGGCGCCAAACCCTCAGCTGAGGCTGACATTAAACGCGGGATAGTCATCCGCGAGGGTGATCCCCACCGAGATATTCCGACCCTGAGGACTGGCGGTCAGCACCCAGCCGACAGTCGTGGCGGTGAGTTCCATCAGCGGCACCGGCTCGTGCTGCTGTAAAGCAATCATGGCGGTGATTATGCAGCTATCACCGGCAGCCTCGGCGGCAACATCCAGATGGGGGAAAACTCCGTACGCCGATGGCACTGGAAAGGAATCGCGGGTGAGCCGGACCCCCGCAGTCGCCGCACAGACCCCCGCGAGCCTGGCTTTGGGTCGGCGGAAGAGAAACCTTGCTCCGTCGAACTCGATTCCGCCCTGCTTGTCCTCGTTTTCCACAAACCAGCGCGCCTTGAATGTGGCCGGGCGAATTTTGGTGCGCATGGTATCAACCACCAGCAGCAGCTTGATTCCGGGAACACAGAGCAGGGTGCGGTTAACCGCCGCTATATTTTGATCCACCAGTGCATAGGCCGGAGTCGCATCACTGGTCACGATGGCGTAATGCTCCGTGGTTACCTCACGCACGACCCGGGCATGGGCATTTGATGGATTGGTGCCCTCGGTGCCGTCGTGATACTGGTGCCCTTGACCGTCGATCAGGACGGTGTTGTGGGCCGGCGACGTCCGCAGACTCCAAGCCGGATTTAGGTTGTCATAGGGCGGGTGCCAGTTGTCCACCAGTAGGTTTTCCTCATGGCATTTCATGATCACGCTGTTGCGATCGGCGTGCTCATGATTGGCCGGACCTCCACTGCGCAAGGCGGCGACAAAATCGCCAGAGGCAAACCCCGTGGTAATGACCACCCAGCCGATGTCGTAATGGCGGTAGAACCATGATCCCGCAGGCCTCGCGGGCTCGATTTCAGGATTGAAATACACGGCGGCGAACATCGGCTCCCTGATAGGACGCAACAATCCGGCATATTGGGCCTGCGGGTCCTCAAACCTGCGGGCGATCCAGAAAGCCAGATCGGAAGTGTAGCCATCACCGCCATCGCCAAAATTGACGTGCCCCTCGGGGTGCAGGGCACTGGGCAGGCGCGTCATCAGATAGTAGTCCATCAAACCCTTCCAATTGATCTGGTCTGACCAGTCCTCATCCGTGTGCCGTCGCAGGACATGCAGTAAATGCGCCAGTTCAAGCGCCGTATAATTGCAGTAACCCGTGCCTTCGGCATAGCTGCCATCCCGGGCGAACGAGTCCTTGAAATCATCAAAACCCGCCTTCAACACTTTCCACCATTCGGGACCGCGGGGATGCCGGCCGAGCATGAAAACAGCTCCGAGGCCCAGGGCGCTCAAGGGCACCGCATGCAGGTTGGTCCCAGCCAGGATCCACGGCCATCTCCGCAGATCCCGGTTGGGTTCCTCCAGCAAGGTGGAATCGGGATCAAAGCTCCAGCCCACCACGGCTTCCTTGTGCAGCATGCCCCAGCAGCTGCGGTAGCAGGGCTCGATGCCTTTGTCCGGTAACTGGCGCATCACTTCCTGCCGCATCTCCTCAGGCAGCAGTTCCTCTATCCATTCATACGCCAGCACGACTGACTGGGTGGCAAGAGGCGCCCGCTGCAGGCCAATCACATCCTTTCCCGCTTCCAGAAAATAGTCCCATTTCCTGAACTGCAGCAGCCTCTGCAGGGCCAGCTTTGCATTCCCGCCCCGGTCTGCGCGGCCAGTAATGACATAAATGAATGCGTCCCGCTGCAAAATATTGCAGACTTTGGGCAGGTGGCGCAGCTGATCGTTGAAGTCGACGCCGGTTTCCAGGAAACGCACGTCATCAGACACATCGGCATCGAGTTGTTTTGCCCAGGCCTCGCTGAACAGCGGCAAGCTGAGCCGGCGTCGAATTTCGGGAATGTCCTCCGTGGCAAAGAGGAGATTGCACCGGCCGCTCCGGGCGGGAGGCTCGTTACGGCCCTGCAACATCGCGGGCCTTAAAAGCATGACTCCAGCGGCCAGACCGGAACGCATCAGGAATTGTTTTCTGGAAAGCATGTGCAAGGGATCGCCGGAGCTTTGGGTGGTTCGGCAGGACATTAGCTTGGCACCCCGCCGGTTGTCTGAACGTGCCAATTCCATCCTGGGTTTCCAGATCAATGCGCGATCTATTGACCGACAAAAACCTGTTCGCGTTCCCGGGGCTTGCTGCCGCCTGACTCATCCATACAGCCCGGCATCGACAATGTCCGCTTGATTGGCTGGGCCTTGCTGCTGATAAACGTGCGACCTAGACCAATGTCCGGCCCCACCTATTTCGAAGATTTCAATGCCGGCCCCGGTGGCTGGCTGGGCTGGATGGCCGGCGGGGGAGGGCCAAGGGCGCTTGAGATTCACGATGGTGTCGCCACGGTGCGCTCACCTTGGGGCGTGGACATCAATCACGCCCCGCCGGGCGCAGGCTATCTGCACTTGCTCTACGTCTTGTTCACGGAGCCTGCCGATTCACCACGGCATGTGCAATTCGAGCCCTTGGCCGGAGCCTCCCGGTTTGCCCGCGGCGACTACCCTCGGGATTTTTTAAACTCCCGCCTGTCGGTCAGGGTGCGCGGCCAGCTTGCGGCCTGCGGTGCCCAACTGCTGCTGTTGATCCAAGCCCAGGTTGGCTCAATCCGGACCAACTATGTTCTCAGTGGTCAGCCCATCACAATCCGGCCCGAATGGACCGAGACTACCTTGCATCTCTTGGCAGATCCCGGACAATGGACCTGCTTGGGCACGCGGGGCCCCGGGGCGGACTGCGCCTGCTACGGAGAAGCTCCGGTTCAGGAAGCATTGCAGAATCTGAATGTTAACCTGATCCTGGTCCTCTTTCCCCTGCGGATCGAACCCCTCGCGGCTTTGCCTGACCCGACGGACGTCCACCGGCTCCGTGCGGGCATTGATTATCCGATTGACCGACAGTATCTGCCCAGCGGCGAAGTGTCGTTGGATTGGGTCAAGGTCGAATATGCAGAGTGAAGGCAGGACTTCATCTCGATATATCCAAGCCCTGCAATCGGATACCTGCCCATTGAAGGCCCCTCCGGGGATACGGTACTTCAAGGCGGGTGACACCTGTCCTTTTTGGACTCCGCGAAGGAGGAGCCCCGCCCTGCCCATCAAGCTATCAGTTCAGCCGGTAAATCCGCCTGGCATTGCCCGTACCAATGGTTGCCTGCTCGTGGTCGCTCAATGCTCCCAGCAGCTCCGCGGTCGCCTCGAACCACACCTGCAGGTTCGGACTCATCGGCCAGTCAGTGCCCCAGAGCATCCGCTCGGGATGGAAGCACTCCAAGCAGTGTGCGAAATACGGTCGCACCTGCGGCGAGAGGGGCAGCTTTGGGTTGGCCAGGCTGCCGAGGCCGGAGAACTTGCAGACGACATTCGGCCGTGCGGCGAGCTGCGTGATCCCTTCACTCCAGGCCTCGAACTCCCCGCCGGCGACGTCCGGTGCCCCGGCGTGGTCGAGCACGAACTGCGTCTGCGGACACTCCGTCACTAGCGCCGTGACCAGCGGCAACTGCCGCGGACGTACGCACAGGTCGAAAGTGAGTTCCC
>CAZFHG010000215.1:0-6091 GCA_964518665.1 uncultured Opitutaceae bacterium
CCTGTAAAAGGTCTGGTCCTTCTGAGCCTTCTGTGGCCATTGCCTAGGCTCCGGCTTCAATCCGTGCCATCCGTGTGATCCGTGGTTAAAAACGGATCGGCTTATTTTCGCGGACCGTGGCGCAGGGTGCTGTGGCGGATGCTGTAGAGGAAATAGACCGCGAAGCCCAAGCCCATCCAGATCGCGAGGCGCAGCCAGGTGTCGGGGGGCAGGGTGAACATCATGCCCACGCAGGTGAAGAAACCCAGCAGGGGAATGAGCGGGACCCATGGCGTCCGGAAGGGGCGGGGCAGGTCGGGCCGGGTGCGGCGCAGGACGAGGATGCCCAGGCAGACGATGGCGAAGGCCATCAGCGTGCCGATGGAAATGAGTTCGCCGAGGAGGTCGAGCGGCAGCAAGCCGGCCACGATGGAGCAAACGAGGCCGGTCAGGATCGTGGCGATGTACGGCGTGCGGAAGCGCGGATGCAGCTTGCTGAACGCGGGTGGCAGCAAACCGTCCTTGGCCATGGAAAAGAAAATGCGCGGCTGGCCGAGCAACGAGACCAGCGCGACGGAGGTCAGGCCGGCGATGGTTGCGATCTCGATGCTGAAGCGAAGAAACGCCGGCGCCTGCACCTGCTGCAGGACGAAGATGAAGGGGGCATCGACGTTGAGGCCGGGGTATTTGACGAGGCCGGTCAGAACAAAGGCCACGGCGATGAAGAGGAGCGAGCAGATGGCCAGGCACATGAGCAGGCCGATCGGCATGGCCTTCTGCGGGTTCTTGGTTTCCTGCGCGGCGCAGGAGACGTTGTCGAAGCCGATGTAGGCGAAAAAGATGACCGCGGCGCCCTTGAATACGCCGCTCCAGCCAAACTCGCCGAAGGTGCCGGTGTTGGGCGGAATGAAGGGCGTCCAGTTTTGGGTCGCGAGCTCCAGGTGCCGGAAAATCCACCACGCCCCGTACGCGATCAGCACGAGCAGCACGCCCACCTTGATGAATACCATCACGTTGTTGAAGGCGGCGGATTCCTTGATGCCGATGACCAGAATGACCGTCAGGATGACGCAGATCAGGACGGCGGGCAGATTGATGAACGCGCCGGTTGCCACCAGATGCCCCTTCGTGAGGGCAAAGGGCGCCGAGCCGATGATGGCGGGCACGGTGATGCCGAATTCCGCCAACAATGCCTGCACGCTGGCCGACCAGCTGACCGCGACGGCCGCGCCGGAGAACAGGTATTCAAGGATGAGATCCCAGCCAATGATCCACGCGATGAACTCGCCCATCGTGGCGTAGGTGTAGGTGTACGCGCTCCCGGCCACGGGAATCATCGTGGCGAACTCCGCATAGCACAGGCCGGCAAAGAGGCAGCCGAGTCCGGCGACAATGAAGGAGATGACGATGGCCGGGCCGGCGTATTGCGCGGCGGAGGTCCCGGCCAGCACGAAGATGCCCGCGCCCACCACCGAACCGATGCCCAGGCTGACAAGGTTCAGCGCGTTGAGCTCACGGCGCATGCCGTGATCGCCCTCCGACTCCGCAATCAGCGTGGCGACGGGCTTGGTGCGCAGCAGGCCCATCTCAGTTGCCCGTCTGGCGCAGTCGGCTGTGATGGCGGCTGTAGCCGAAGTAAATGGCGAAGCCGATGGCCATCCAGATGATCAGCCGCAGCCAGGTGTCGCCGGGCAGGGCAAACATCTGCAGCAGGCAGACCGCGGCGCCCAGCAGCGGCACCAGCGGCACCCAGGGAGTGCGGAAAGGACGGGCCAGCAGCGGCCGCTTGTAGCGCAGGACGATGATGGCGAAGCAAACGATGACAAAGGCGAGAAGCGTGCCGATGGAAACCAGTTCGCCGAGCAGGCTGAGCGGAAGCAGTCCGCCGATGATCGCGGCCGCGATGCCGGTTACCACCGTGGTCACGTGCGGCGTGTGGAAGCGCGGGTGAACCTTGGCGAACACCTTGGGCAGCAGGCCGTCGTTGGCCATGGCGAAGAAGATGCGGGGCTGGCCCATGAGCATGACCAGAATGACCGAGCTGAGCCCGGCCAGGGCGGCGATCTCGACGACGAAGCGGAGGAGGAACGGGGCGCCGGCGGCCTGCAGCGCGTTGACCACCGGGGCGGCGTTGTTGAGTTCCGTGTACTTGACCATGCCCGTGAGCACGATCGAGAGGCTGATGAAGATCACGGTGCACACGGCCAGGGAGCCGAGGATGCCGATGGGCATGTGCTTCTGCGGATTCTTCGCCTCCTGCGCGGAGGTCGAGACGGCGTCGAAGCCGATGTAGGCGAAAAAGATCACGGCGGCGCCCTTGAAGATGCCGCTCCAGCCGTACTGGCCGAAGGTCCCGGTGTTCTCAGGGATGAACGGAGTCCAGTTGGCGGTGGCGACGCCGGGGCGCTTCAGCAGATACCAGGCGCCAAAACCGATGACGGCCAGCAGCACCGAAACCTTGGTGATGACCATGAGGTTGTTGAAGGTCGCGGACTCCTTGATGCCGATGTAAAGCAGGGCGCTGATGAGGAGGATGATCACGACGGCAGGCAGGTTCATCATCGCGCCGGTGGAGACCAGGTGTCCGTGGACGAGGTCGAAGGGGGCCTGCGTCAGGTGCGGAGGGATGACCAGGCCGAATTCCTTGAGGAAGGCGACGAAGTGGCCGGACCAGCCGACGGCGACGGTGGGGGCGCAGAAGAGGTATTCCAGAATGAGGTCCCAGCCGATGACCCAGGCGAGAAACTCGCCCAGCGTGGCATAGGCGTAGGTGTACGCGCTGCCGGAGATGGGAATCATCGAGGCGAACTCGGCGTAGCAGAGACCGGCAAACAGGCAGCCCAGTCCGGAGATGATGAAGGAAATCGCGATGGCTGGTCCGGCGTATTGCGCCGCCGCCTGGCCGGTGAGCACGAAAATGCCCGCCCCGATGATGGCACCGATGCCGAGGCTGATGAGGTTCAGCGCCGAGAGACTGCGGCGCAGACCTGATTCCGAGGCGGCCTCGGTCTGCAGGTGTTCAACGGACTTGGTTTTGAACAGGTGTTTCATGCCGGATGGGTGGGATAAATGAAAAGGCCGCGCCGAGGTTGCAGGTTGATGCGTTCTGAGGATTAGAACGGCGAGCGCGGGACCTGGATCGAATCACCCGGCATCAATAGCAGGTCCTGCGCCGGATTCCGCTGCGCGAGCTTGATGTTGACATCATAGGCCTGGCGTTCGCGCACCAGCGTCACCTTGGTTTCCTTGGCGTAGAGGGTGAAGCCGCCGGCCGACTGGATGGCCTTGGTGAGGGTGAGGTCGGGCGTCCAGATGATGCGGCCGGGCCGGGTGATCTCGCCGCCGACGTAGACGTAACGCTCGGTCACGGACACGGAGACATCGAGGCTGTTGTAGAACTTGCGCGCGATGTAGGTTTCGCGAATGCGCTGGGAGAGGTCGCTCGTGGTGGTGCCCGCGGCATTGATGTTGCCGATGTAGGGCAGGCTGATGAATCCCTGCTCATCGATCTGCACGGGATGCGAGCTCGGGTCGGGGATGCCCTGCAGGGCGACCGTCAACGAATCACCGGGTCGCAATTGCGCGGAGGAAGTGCTGGTGGGGATCCGGGGGTTCTCGCCGGTCACGGCATTGGTGGTGCAACCGTTGAGGACCAGGAGTGAAAGCGCAGCCAAAAGAAAACGGCTAAGGCGGATAGGGAGGACCATGCAGGGAGGTTTGGTGATTTAATCTCCCGGAAAAGGCAACAGTGGGGAAAGGAGGGGGAGAAGCGAAACCTGAGACCTGAGACCTGAAACCTGAGATCCAAGACTTGGATGGTCTGTTCTATTTTGGGAGAAATGCTCGGGATCAGACTGCGTTGGATGGAAGCAACGGTCTACCCCTTGATCGTGTTCGTTCGAGATGGAGCAATCCGAAATGAGAATGAGCAGACTTGCTAAGCCAACGATGCAGTCGGCGAGTAGGCCGGGAGCTTGCTCCCGCTCTGAGAGCGCCAGCAAGCTGGCGGCCTACGGCAAGCACCATTCGATTTCGAATGCATCGAAGCTGTTCAGCACCGACTACATCGTCACGGCTAAAACCTCACCCGGGCAACCTTCAACCCATTCAGGTTTCAGGTCTCAGTTTTCTGCCTTCCGCCTCAGTGCTTCTTGGACTTCTTCGCGGGACGCTCATCCTCATCGGTGTCGTCCCCATCCTCTTCTTCGTCCTTTTCCTTGTCCTTGTCGTCCTCGTCCTTCTCCTCGTCCTCGTCGTCATCCCATTTGAGGGATTCGTCGTTCTTGAGTTTTTCCTCTTCGGCCTCGTCGAGTTCGGGGAGATCCTCGTCCTCGGCGTCGGCTTCCTTGGCCGGAGCCTCGTCGTCGGTGTCGTAACCGGCGGGCATGAAATCCAAAATCGTGCTGAGCTCCTCGAAGGTGTGGATGGCCTTGCCCTCGATGAAGCTGGCATTCTGGTCCTCGCGGATCTCGTCCTCGACCTCGTCGACGGTCAGCTTGGATTCAAATTCAAAGAGATCGTTGAGCATCTTCACCCGGCAGCGGGTGAGATGGTCGAGCAGGTCGGCGTAGGGTCCGTTCTCCTCGTCGAGCGTGTCGGCCAGCGCGAAGAGCTTCTCGTCGGATTCAAAGAGCGAATCCTTGACGCGTTTCAGGCGGACCTTGCCGCTGCCCAGGTCCTTCTCGATGCGGAAGGGGATGAAGGCGGCTTCAAAGATGTCCTGGTCGAAACCGTAGTCGCGCAGCGGCTCCACCAGATCGATGAGGTGGTTGACCTGGCGCGGGTCGACGATGCTGAGGCCGTCCTCATCCCAGCGCACGGGGTCGCTGGTTTCGTGCACCCACCAGTTGTGGTCTTCGCCGAGTCGGATCACGCACCAATCGAGTGTGGAAGTAGCTTTGGCCATGGACAGTAAATTGTGGCGCAGCGTGCGAGGGGAGTTTTAAAAAACAAGCAGAAAAAGCAGTTCTGCGTCACAAGGTTGCGTTGCTGCGCCAAGCCGGGAAGCCGCGGGCAATTGGGCATCGTGACACTTGATTTTTCCCGGGTCGGTTTCAGTGTCGCAGCATGGGGTCCTATTACGAAAAGTTCCTGCGCCCGGTGCTGTTCCGGCTGGAGTCCGAATTGGCCCACGAGGTGGGCTTGGATGCGATGGCGATGCTGGCCCGGGTAACCCCGGCCTGCCGGTTGCTGGAGCTTTTTACCCGGCTGCCGGCCGCGAGCCGGCGACCGGTGGAGTGCCTGGGCCTGCAATTTCCCAATGTGGTGGGTTTGGCGGCGGGTTTTGACAAAAACGCCCAGGCCTGGCCGGCGGCGGCGGCGATGGGGTTCGGCCATGTCGAGATCGGGACCGTCACCATGCTCCGCCAGCCCGGCAACGACCGGCCGCGGGTTTTCCGCTACCCGCGGCAGGAAGCCGTCATCAATCGCATGGGCTTCAACAACGAGGGCGCCGAGGCGGTGGCCTCCCGGCTCGCGAAGATGCCCGGCCCCGGCCGGCGTCGCATTCCCTTGGGCATCAACCTCGGCAAGTCCAAGGTGGCACCGCTCGATCAGGCGGTGACGGACTATCTTGGAAGCTTTGCCCGGCTCGCCGATTTTGCCGATTATTTGGTGCTGAATGTCAGCAGCCCCAACACCCCCGACCTCCGCCGGTTGCAGGATGAAGGCCGTTTGCGCGAACTGCTCGGGGCGGTGTCTGCGGCCAACCGCGCCCGCGCCGACCAGCCCGGCAAGACCCGCAAGCCGCTGCTGCTGAAGATCGCGCCCGATCTGACCTACAGCCAGATCGACGCCGTGCTGGGGGTCATCGCGGAGTTTGCACTCGATGGCATCATCGCCACCAACACCACACTCGCCCGGCCGGGGTTCTTCGCGCAGGTCAGCGAAGCCGGCGGACTCAGCGGCGCGCCATTGCGCCAGCGCTCGACCGAGATCATCAATTACATCGCCCGGGCCACGCATGGGCGTCTGCCGATCATCGGGGTGGGCGGCATCACGGACGCCGCCAGCGCCGCGGAGAAGCTCGATGCCGGAGCGACCCTGATCCAGCTCTACACGGGGCTCATCTATCGGGGCCCGTTTTTTCCCGCCGAACTCGCCCGCGCCCTGG
>CAZFHG010000216.1:0-5996 GCA_964518665.1 uncultured Opitutaceae bacterium
CGTAGAGGGTCTGGATGCCGAGGAAGTCGAACTCGAGGTCGGAGGAGGGATCGAGGACGGTGGCGAGCTTCTGGAGGTCGTAGTCGAGGAGACGGGGGTTGAGGCGCTTGATGGCAACGCCGTGCTCGAGATATTTGCGGAAAGCACGCTGGTGGAAGTCCTTCAGCTTGCCGAGGCCATCGCGCATGATGTCCCAAGCGAGGACCTCTTCGTAAATGTAGGTGAGCTGGATGCGGCCGGCGAACTTGGCGAAGTCGGCGTCACGCTCGATGAGGGTCTTGGAGTTGAGGATGATGGTCGCGTCGAGGTCCTTCTGCGTGATCTGGTCGTAGACGGCGCGGCGGAGCTCCTGTTCGATGGCCTCGTTGGTGAGGCAGAGGTCGAGACCGATCCGGGCGAACTCGATGCGCTTGCGGAGGTCGGCGCCGTCCCAGAAGACGTTGAGGCCGTCCGACTGCTTGACGACGATGAGGGAGGCCTGCGCGGGCGGTTCGACTGCGGTGGAAAGGTCCTCGAGGCGGTCGGTCTGGCCGGCCTCGCGGGCGGCGGTGCGCTGGGCGCGGAAGAGGATGTAGGCCTCGGCGACCTTGTAGTGGCCGGCCTTCATGAGCTCCTCCTGAACCATGTCCTGGATCTCCTCGATATGGACGAAGGACTGCTTGGTCGCGTGGGCACGGCCAGAGACAGCCTTGGTGATGGCGACGGCGGGGGCGGAATCGCGCTGGAGGGAGAGGAAGGTCTTGCGGACGGCGATCTCGACCTTCTGCTCGCTCCAGGGGACGACCTGGTTGTTGCGACGAATCACGCGGAGGGTGGCGGCAGCGGCGGACTCGCGGTCGATGGAGATCTTGCGGGCGCGGTTGAGGAGAAGACTCTTGGCGACGAAGTAGGCGTTGTTGTCGACGAGCGTCTTCTCGATGAGCTCGTAAAGGGCGTTGAGGGAAAGACGGAGGGGGTTCTGGGTACGGGCCAGCTCGGTGAGATTGGCGACGATTTCGCGGCAGATGCGGGTGACCCAGGCGCGGTTGGCATCGGTGAAGATGTCCTTCTCCCCCTTGGCGAGGTGGACGTTGGTGAGGGCCTTGCCGAGAGTGTCGGCAACCTCGCTGAGGTTGAACTTCTCCTCACCGTGGGGGCAGAGGAGGACGACGGGCGGAAGCGCAATGGTTTCGCCGGCAAGCACGTCGCGCCAGGCGTAATGGGGTTTTTGTTCGACGGGGGTGTGGACGGTGCGCTTGAGGGCCAGATCGTGCGCGAGGGAAGGATTGCTCATGGATAAAATCGGAAGGACTGCGGGTGGACGGGAAAGGGAAGAAACGTAAAATTGCCGACGCGCCGCCATGGGCGGCACCGCCGAAACCGGGGTAAGAAAAAATGAGAGCTAGGTGCGGAAGGAAAACGCGACGGCAGACCCGGGGTCAGAGTTCGTCGTCGTGGGCAACGTTGAGCGAGGAAGCCTTCTGGTATTCGGTGACGCGACCCTCGAAGAAGTTCTGTTCCTTCTTGATGTCCATCATCTCGGCGAGCCAGGGGAGCGGGTTTTTCGCGCCGCTGGAGAGCGGGGCCAGGCCGCAGCTTTCGAGCCGGCGGTCCGCGATGAAGTCGATATAGGTGAGGAAATCCTCGGCACTGAGGCCGATGGAGTTCACGGGGAGACAGTCGCGGATGAACTCCTTCTCCAGATCAATGGCCTCACGCATGAGGCCGCGAAGCTCCTCCTTGAACTCGGTGGTCCAGATTTCGCGGTTCTCGTCAACGAGGTCCATGAAGAGATTCCGGAAGACCTCGATGTGGTTGGACTCGTCGCGGAGGGTGTAACGGAACATCTGGCCGATGCCGGGAAACTTGTTCTGGCGGTAGAGGGAAAGAACCATGCCGAAGAGGCCGTAGAACTGGGTGCCCTCCATGCACTGGCCGAAGACAAAGATGTTTTTGGCGAGAAGCTTCTTGTTCTCGGGGAGGGTGAGATCGAGGTCCCGGCGGAGGGAACGGGAGGTCTTGGTGACGAACTCGTTCTTGCGGACGATGGTGGGGATGTCCTCGAACATGGCCTCGCACTCGTGCGGGTTGATGCCGAGGGAGGAAATCATGTAGAGGAGCGAGTCGGCGTGGATGTTTTCCTCGTGGGCGTGACGGCCGAGCACAAGCTTGAGCTCGGGAGCGGTGACAAGCTCGCGGACGACGTGCTGGATATTGTCGCCGACAATGCCCTCGGCGGCGGAAAAATAACCGATGCCCATGCGGATGATCCAGCGCTCGACGTCGGTAACGACCTTCTCATCACGCCACTGTTCAATATCCTTGCCCATGGGGATGTCCTCGGGCTCCCAGTGATTGGCCTTCATCTTGCGATAAAGGTCATAGGCCCACTGGTACTTGAGGGGGAGGAGATTGAAGGTCATGGTCTCGCGACCGTTGATGACTTTCTTGGCCGCGAAGGCGGCCTCGGCCTTGGCCTGATCAAGCACGAACGTTTTGGCACCGACTTGGAAGGACTTCTGCATGTTACCGAAAAGAGTGAATGGAGGGGGATTAAATGGAAAAGTGACTGATCTGGGCGGGATTAGAGTCTTAGCGAACACTAGTTGCTAAAACTTATTCACGCATTGCCGACCACAACAGGATGTGGTCTCCAGCCCTAACAACCACAACCTATTGGTCTTGGCATTTTCCTCCGTCAATAGGTTTTCCCGAAAATCATCAGTTTTTACGTGTAATTTTGGCTTGCGGGGTTGAGGGCATCTTCTCCCCGAGGGGAAAAATCGGCCAAAATGCATGCCAGCCTTCGTTTCGGCCCTGCACGGGGCTCTTCCCTGCCCTGCCGGTGGTGCGGATCCACCTGAAGCGGAGATGCGAAAAGTGCGCGGACCCTACTGCGGACTCCTTGGGAACAGTGGCGCAATCCTGTGTAACATTAATTCAAATACACGCAGTCATCCATACCAGAATGACACAAAAAAGGCGGCCACCTGATGGTGACCGCCTTGCAAAGAATGCCGATGAATCGGTGCCTTAGAAGCTCAGACGGGCGCCGAGGTTGTAGGACCGCGGCGGGCCGAGGAACACTTCCGCACGCTGGGCGCTGTGCGACGGGGCGAGGTTCAGACCGACTGCCTCGAATGAGCTGTTATCAGTGGCATCCGAAACATAGACCTCGTCGGTCACATTGAAGATGTGCGCGAACAGGCTGATTTCACAACTGCGGAAATGCAGCGGGAGGCGGTAGTTGATGTGCACGTCGTAGAGTGTGTAGCTCGGAATGCGCCAGGGTTGGCCGAGGTCAGTCGAGGTGCCACGAGAGTCCGGGGTGTAATCGGACCAGTACCGGTCGTACCAGCGACCCTGGGTCTTGATGGAGAGGCCTTCGGCAGGATAAACCGTGACAGCGTAGGCCGTCTGGTACTGCGGGGCATCGCCCACCTTGAGGTCGGCAATGTACAGCTTGCCGGCATAGGCCGGGTTGATCACGCCGGTGCTGATGTAGTATTGCTCGGAATTCAGGACATCATCCGTGTAAACCCAGTCAGCAAAGGAGGCGGCGAAATCGAAGCGGATGAAACGGTTTGGCTGGTAAGCGCCTTCGATCTCGAGACCGGCATAGTCGGAATTCACACCATAGAGGTAGGTGATGGTATCACCCGATTCGTTGGTGAGCGAAATGGTGCGCTTGCGCCACTGCGTGAAGTAATAGCTGGCCGAGACGTTGAGCTTGCGATCCGGGGTGATGTAACGGACCCCAGCTTCAGCGGACTTGAATTCCTCGTTCTCCGGCTTGGCCACGAACTTGCCAACGATGTCATTGATGGCGCCGTCGAAGATCGGAGCTTTGGACACGACGCCACCGTTCACGAACGCACTGAAATTTTCATTGAAGGCATACTGTACGCCACCCTTGAACTGATTGCCGTCCAAGTTGCCCGTCTCAAGCTTGTAGGTGTCGCTGGAGCCGACGCTGGCGCGACGGAAGAGATCCTCGAAGCCAAACTTGATCGAGGAATAACCAGCCACCGCGAAAGCGGTGATGGGGCCCTTCTCATACTGGCCTTGGACGAACAGACCCAGCCAGTCGACGGTGTTGGTGTTGTTATAATCCACCTGGTCGCCAAGACCGAGGCGCGTATTAGCGCCATCTACCCAGAACTCACTGGCCTGGGCGGTGGTCGGCAAATAGTACTGGCCGCCGAGCAAATCACGCACTTCGCGGAAGTGGCGGATCTCAGCGGTACGCCAATCCACGCCGCCGGTGAACTTCAGTTCGTCGGTTGCTTCGTAGGAGAGCTTGGAAACCATGCCGTACTGGTCCTGGTTGTTGACGCTGTTACGCAAGATGCCTAGCGAGCGGCCGGCGGTCTTGGCGCCGCCGGAGGCATTAACCGTGCCGGCATTGCTGGCGATGGTGCCATCCCAATTGATGTTGCTGCCCCACATCGAATCCGTGTTGGCGTAGCGGGCGAAGGCGGCGCCACTCGAACCGTTGTTGAGCGTACCAGAGCCACCGCCACGACCACCGGAGTAGTAGAATACGCTGGTGAGTTTCATCCGGTCGTTGATGTCCATGTACCAGTTCAGATTCATCTGGGGCTTGTGGAAGTAATTCACGCTCTCATTGAGGAATCCGGCCTTCTTACGGGAATGCAGGCCGTCCCAATACCACTGCTGTCCCGAGTAGCTCGGGTTCACCGGTGCGATGTTCTGATTGTAATCGGCACCTGATCCAACCGGACCCTGGCGAAGTGCGCCCGCATTGGCACCCGAAGCCGTGCTCATGATCTGCGCGTCCGTGTATCCGAGGCTGTAGGCATAATTGATGTCGTAGGCGGCGATGTTGGAGGCGAAACGACGCTGACCGTGCTCTTGGGGAGCGCCGATGGCAAAGAACTCAAGGCGGTTGGTGTTGTTCACTTTCCAGGTAGAACCCACGTAATAACCCTGACCTTCAGTCCAGGTGCCGCGCGCGTAGCCTTCACCTTCCTTGGCGACGAGGCCGATCGTGACCGCTACCTTGTCCTTCAGCATGCCCGTGTTGAACAAAGCGGTGGCCTTTTGGAAGCTGTCGCTGCCTACCTCGACCTTGAAAGAACCGCCGAATTTGGCGGCCGCCGGATCGGTGATGATGTTCATCGTGCCGCCGATGGAGGGCGTGGGGAGAGTAACATTGCTCAGACCGCGCTGGACCTGAATTGCAGTCGTAACATCACCCAAGCCGTCCCAGTTTGACCAATACAGCCAGCCGTTCTCAATGTCATTGGTCGGGACACCGTTGATCAGAATGGATACGTTGCGCTGGCTGAAGCCGCGTACGTTCACGCGCGCATCACCCGCGCCGCCACTATCGGTCGTGGCAAAAACCGACGGGGTGGTGTTCAACACCAGCGGGATGTCCTGTGAACCCAGTTCCTCAGCGATCCGCTGCTTGCCCAATTCACTGAAAGAGACGGGAGTCTTTCCCTCGATCGCCTGATCAGAGAAGCTCTTCATCTCGGTTACGACGTACTCCTCGAGACGAACGACCTCATCAGTGTTGGTTGCCGTCTGGGCGATGAGACCCAGCGGAATAGCAAGGGCCACAGCCCCGGCGCGCGCTACTTTCATCAGTGTTACTTTTTGCATGGTGTTTGGTAATTACGGGCAAGATCGGCAATTTTCGGCCGATGCGAATAATTCGTGCTACCGAATCCCACGCCAGAAAACCAGTCAAGCGTTGAACCGGACCCCACGGGTTTGTTTGCGCGGACGTAACAACAGCAAGCAGCCAGATTGTGCGAAATTGGCGGTATCGGTCCTAAACTGCATTTGCGTCTGAATTACGATTAATTGATCCACCGTCTCGCAGCACCTAGGGGCAAAATCGGCGCCGGGGACCACTCATTGAGTCTCTGAAAGCAGACAAAAAAGAGGCCCGGTCCTTCTTTCGAAGAACCGGGCCATAAACCTGGCAACGACCTACTCTCGCGGGACCTAACGTCCTACTACCATTGGCTGCTCGGGGCTTAACG
>CAZFHG010000217.1:0-5982 GCA_964518665.1 uncultured Opitutaceae bacterium
CGCAGGACCACGGGTTCGGCGTGCGGCACGTAGGTGAGGCGCACCTGACCGGGAATGCCGGCCGATTGTGGACCCTGCGTGTTCAGGTCGGGTGAGCCGATTGGCCCCCATGGTTGATCGCCCAGTTGCGCGACAACGACGGCCCCGGGCCAGGCGGAGTCATCAAACTTCCGTTCGTCCCAGCCGCTGAGCTTGCGGCTCCAGGCTTTCCAGGTGCCGTCGGTCACGATGCGCTGCACCTGTCCGTCTGCATAACGGATTTCAAGGACGGCAAACAGGCCGGGCGCGTCGCCCGTGGTCGGGCGCAACTCGCACCAGATGGTGAGCGCATTGCGGCCGGGTTTGAGCAATTGGGCGCGGTCGTTGATCTGAGGGCCGGAACGCCAGCCCCAGGCCACGCCGGCGGGGGCGCCGTTCAGTCGCGCTTCGCAGTGCGCGCCGCCGCCAAAGCGCAGCCGGGCGCTGAGGATTTTTTTGCCGGCGGGCACCACGAAGTTCTGGCGGACGTAGCTGCGGCAGGCCGGTGCGTCCTTGGCGGGGACGGCGCGGTCGTGCCAGATCCATTGGGCGCCGTCGAGCGGCAGCCAGACCTCGCCCGAGTAGGCGGCCCATTCGGGATGGGGTTCGAATTCTTCCCAGGCGAAGCGCGTTAGGAGCTTTTTGCCGAGTGCACAATGGGTCGAGCCGCTGAAGTGCATCGCTTCCTGCCACGGCGTGTTGCCGTAGTTGCCGCCGTGGGGCGAGGCGCCGTGGGGGATGCCGGGCTGGTTGAACTGCCAGATGCCGTTGCCGCCGTAGGTGTGCCCCATGGCGCCATTGAGCACACAGGACCAGAACGCCCGGCGCGGCCAGGGCGCGGTGATCGTGCCCATGAGCATTTCGTAGCAGGGCTCGCCGTTGAGGACCGGCATGCGGGGTTCCGCGGCGTAGGTCTCGCGCACGGCCGTGGTCATGATGTCGATGGCCTCGTTCTGCCCGTGGCAGCACTGCAGCATGTCGAAGTCCAGCAGCGTCTCGTCCTCGGTCGCGTTGCGCGAGGTGTAGCGCTTGATCGCCGTCGGGTGGATCGTGATGGGGCGGTGGAACGGATCCGTTTCCTTCAGGTAGCGGATGAGCTTCGTCCAGCCCTTGACCATGTTGCGGTCGTCCTCGGGGAAGTTCTTGGCGAGGTACCAGGGCAGATTGGCCTCGCCGGCGGTGCACCACAGCACCGGCCAGGCGCCGTAGCGGGCGACGAGGTAGCGCCAGTGGGCCTTCAACTGGTCCTCGGTCATCCAGGAGATGAAATAGCCCCAGGCGCCGACAATGCAGGGCGTGATGCCCTGCGCGACGAGATGGGCGAGGCGTTCATCGGCCCGGTCAAAATACTCCGGCCGGATGTGCGCGTAACCTTCCTCCCAGGGGAAACCGGCCTCGTTGGCGCCGCGAGGATCGAACGCGTACATGTCGGGGTACAGCCCCGCGATGATCTGCACGACGTTGTAGCCCTTTTTAACGCGGTCGGCGGTGAGGTGCTTGAAGCCCTGCGGCCACTTGAGTCGGCTGCAGAGTCCCATCCACCACGTGTCGCCGAGCCAGAAGAACGGCGTGCCGTCGGCGTGCTCGAAGTGACGCTTGTTTGCCGCGACTTGGACAGGGCCGTGGGCATAGAGCGGGTTTTTGCCGTGGTAGGGCGTGACCGTAATGCCGCCGGTGCAGCCGTGCAGGCCGGTGTCGGTCGCGGCCGAGCACTCGGTGCGAAAGGTGTGCTTGCCGGCGAGCGGCGAGGCGTAGCGGACCTTCCATGTCTTGCCGCCGGCCCAGAAGGCCGGCACGCGTCGCACGACCCCCGCGGGATCGGTGACCAGGGCGTCGAGTGACACCTGGTTGAAGGGATCGGCGTACGCACCGCGGGCGGTGAACGTGAGTTCGATCGGAACATTGGCCGGCGTCGAGGGGGTGACGCTCCGGCGCGGGGACGCCTTGGCGGAAGGCGAGGGGCGGGTTTTCATGGCGATCGGTGAATGGTTGAACGTGGCTGTGGGCGCGCGAGCAAAAACCCCGCCACGGATGAACGTTCAGGCTGTATCAACCTGGCTCGCTGCGAGCATCAGCAGCGCTGCGTCCGTCGCCCGGTGCAGGTCGCAGACCGACCCTTTCGGCCTGTCGCCCCCGCAGCATTGTCACGCAATACGTGACAATTACTCCGGGAGTTGGCGGCAGTGCCGCGCAATTGCCGCCTGAATTCTGCCTCATGCCAGTTGTGCTTTGTCACGTATTACGTGACAAAGCGGATTGGGTGGGAAGGCGGAGGTGCGCTGGTCTCCACGTGGCTGCGGCGGCGAGAGGGGTGAGTGTTAGGCGAGTATTTTCGCGGCATAAGTCGCACGGGGCAGGTCGGAGACCTGCCCTACTGGCTGCATGGATGGTCGCATTTTTCCAGCGAGGGATTCTAGTGGGTGACGATGAGCGAAAATCAGGATCATTTTTCCTCGGTGGCAGGGCATTATGCCCGCGGGCGCTTTGGGTATCCTGCCGGGCTCTTTGATTATCTGGCCGGACTTTGCGGTTCGTGTGAGTTGGCCTGGGATTGCGCCACGGGGAGCGGTCAGGCGGCCGCCGCCCTGGCGGCGCGATTTGAACGGGTGGTGGCCACCGACATCAGCGCGGACTTGCTGGGCTTGGCGCCGGTAATTCCGAACGTGACCTACCGATTGGCTCCCGCGGAGGCCTCTGAACTGGCGCCGACGTCGGTGGATCTGGTGACGGTGGCGCAGGCGCTGCACTGGTTTGATCAGAAAAGGTTCTGGGCGGAACTCCGGCGCGTGTGCCGCCCGGGTGCGATCTTTGCCTTCTGGGGCTATCTCTGGCCTAAGGTGGATGACGCGGTGGATGCCCACCTGATGGAATTGCGATCGGTGCTTGAGTCCTACTGGCCGGAGCGTGCCGGGATACTGCAACGTGAATACCGGGAGGTGAACCCGCCGTTTGCGGCGCTCAAGCCGCCGCCTTTCACGGTGCAGGCGGACTGGCGGCGGGCGGATTACCTGGCGCACATCGCTTCCTGGTCGGCGGTACGCTACCACCGCGAGCGGCAGGGCGGCGATATATTGGCCGGGTTCGACCAAGGCTTGCAGGGCACGTGGCCGGGCCATGAAGTTCGCAGGGTGACCTGGCCGCTGGTCCTGAGAGTCCACCGGGTCGCTTGATCCCAACCCAAATCCATGGCTACTGACAAATTCTCCCAAGATCCGGCGGCGGTCGTGCAACGGCAGTTGGACGCCTACAATGCCCGCGATGTCGAGGCGCTGGTGGCGATTTACGCGGAGGATGTCCGGCAGTATGAACATCCGGACAAACTAGTGGCCCAGGGTTCGGCGGAAATCCGGGCGCGTTTCGCCGCGCGTTTCCGTGAGCCGAATCTGCATGCCCGGCTCCTGAATCGCATTGTGGTTGGCAATCTCGTCATCGACCACGAGTGCGTGACCCGCACTTTTCCGGAGGGAACCGGCACGATTGAACTGGCGGCGATGTATGAAGTTAAGGCCGGCCGGATCGCGCAGGCATGGTTCCGATTCGGAGAGAAGACGCTGGATGCCAAGTGACGAGGGCGGCTGGGACAAGCCGCATTGATGGGAGGGATTGATCCCCGCCCTGCATTTCGCCTCAGGCCAACGAATCTCGGGTCCTACGTTGACAGCATGCCGAATGACGGCCTCTTTTGCGGGCTTTTCCGTCCCATGACCGACAAATCCCTGCCCTTCACCCAGTCACAATTGGAAGCCATCGCCGCCAAGGTGCCGACGCCGTTCCATATCTACGACGAGGCGGCCATGCGCAAAAATGCCCGCGCGTTCTACGATGCCTTTGCCTGGGTCCCCGGCGGCTTCATCAACTACTACGCGGTCAAGGCCCTGCCCAACCCGTATGTGCTCGATGTGCTCAAGCAGGAGGGTTTGGGCGGCGATTGCTCCTCGTTCGCCGAGCTCGCGCTCTGCGAGGCCGCTGGCATCAAGGGCGACCGGATCGTTTTCACATCGAATGACACCCCGGCCTACGAATACCAGAAGGCGGCCGAACTGGGTGCGATCATCAACCTGGACGACATCAGCCACATTGCATTTCTGGAAAAGTCCCTCGGCGGCAAGCTGCCCGACATGCTGTGCTTCCGCTACAACCCCGGTCCGCTGAAGGAAGGCAACGTCATCATCGGCAAGCCCGAGGAGGCCAAGTACGGCTTTACCCGCGAGCAGCTCTTCGAAGGCTACCGCATCCTGCGCGACAAGGGGATCAAGCGCTTCGGCCTCCACACGATGGTCGCCTCAAACGAACTCAACCCCGACTACTTCGTCGAAACCGCCCAGATGCTGTTTGATCTCGTCGTCGAACTGAACCGCGCGCTCGGCATCCGGTTCGAGTTCCTCAACCTCGGTGGCGGCATTGGCATCCCGTACCGCCCGAACCAGACCGCGGTGGACCTCGCCTACGTCGGTCGCCAGATCAAGGCTGCCTACGAGAAGACCATCGTCGCCAACGGCCTCGGCCCGATCCGCATTTCGATGGAGTGCGGCCGCATGATCACCGGTCCCTACGGCTACCTCGTGTCCCGCGTGTTGCACAAGAAGGCCATCTACAAGGACTACGTCGGTCTCGACGCCAGCATGGCCAACCTCATGCGCCCCGGTATGTACGGCTCCTATCACCACATCACCGTGCCCGGTAAGGAAAACGCGCCGAAGAAGGTCTACGACGTCACCGGTTCGCTTTGTGAAAACAACGACAAGTTCGCCATTGACCGCGAGATCCCGGATCCCGCCATTGGTGATCTCGTCGTGATCCACGACTCCGGCGCGCACGGTCATGCGATGGGTTTCAACTACAACGGGAAACTGCGTTCGGCCGAGGTGCTCTGGCAGGGGGGCGACAAGTTCAAGGTCATCCGCCGCGCGGAGACCCTCGCCGATCATTTTGCGACGCTGGATTACCCGGGATTGAAGGCGTAAGGTTCGTGCAGCTTCACGCGGAGCCGCAGGGCGCGCGGAGTTTTTTAACCACGGATCACACGGATATCACGGATTTGTGAATGCCCGCATCATGTGTGAAAGGTTTGGTTGTAGGGCGGAGTCTCCGATCCCCGCCTGGGAGCGCGACCGCCCTCGGTCGCAATCGTGCGTCAGTCCTCAAGACCGAAGAATGAGGAAGAATATGTGCACAAGAGAGATTTCACGCATGAGGTTTGAAAATTGCCTATAACCCATAGGCCATAACCAATAACCTCTCCCTTCCGGAATCCCCTTGGCAGGCGGGGCTCAGGCGGTTTGATGAACTGCTCATCCGTCCGCATGTTACCCGACGCCCCAGCCTCCCTCCATGTTTGATGCCCTGATCGAATTCCTCCAAGGCACGGCATTTGAATTGTGGGGCCCGTTTTTCATTTTGCTCGCCTGCGGCCTGGGTGTGCCAGTGCCCGAGGACATCGTGCTGATCGTCGCCGGGGTGCTGGCCTCGGAGGGCGGGCGGAACTGGGTGCCGGTAGCGGGAATGATGTACGTCGGTGTGCTCGCCGGTGATTCGATGATTTTTATCGCCGGCCGCTATTTCGGTACCCGCCTCCTGGCGAAGGCGTGGGTGCGCCAGCTCTTCTCGACGGCGAAGCAGGAGAAGGTTGAATATTTCTTCGAGCGGCACGGGGCCAAGGGACTCTTCCTCGGGCGGTTCCTGCCGGGCCTGCGGGCGCCAATCTATTTCTCCGCCGGCTCGATGAAGGTCGGCTTTCTGAAGTTCATCCTCCTGGACGGGCTTGCCGCCTTCATCAGCGTGCCGGTTTTCGTCTGGCTCGGCCACTGGCTGTGGGTAAATTTTCACGCCAACATCGAAGAGTTTCATCGCGCGCTCGACCGCACGCAGGGCTACGCATTGGTGGTCTCGATCATCATCGCAATCGCGGCGATCGCCGGCGCGCTCTGGCTCTGGCGTCGGCACCGGGCGAACGCGGAGTAAATG
>CAZFHG010000218.1:0-5905 GCA_964518665.1 uncultured Opitutaceae bacterium
GCGGCCCGCCCGCACCCGACGAAGATTGCGGACGAGCCGGCCGCGCCCCCAGGGGGCCCCTGTTGGTGTAGCTACGAGCGTGAGCGAGTGGAGGATTGGCATGCGCACGATTGCGACCGAGGACAGTCGCGCTCCCAACTGCCGTCTCCCTCACCCGCGCCGGCCGATCAATTCCCACATCAATACGGCACCGGCCACCGAAACGTTGAGCGACTCCACCGCTCCCGCACCGGGAATCGTCACCAGCCGCGTGCATGCCTTGGTCAGATCCAGGGCCAGTCCGTGCTCCTCGTTGCCCATCACCAAGGCCACCGGCTCCGCACCGACCCGACCGGCTTCCGGCCGGCCACCCCGGGTGGCCGCGCCCACGACATCGTAACCTGCCGCCGCCATCTGCCTCACAAATGACGGCAGGTCCCGCACCATCCAGGCTGTCATGGACTCAAGGCCGCCCTCGGCCACGCGATACGCGGCATCATTCGGCCGCGCCGCCGCGGGATCATCCGCGATCACCAGATGCGGCACGCCGAAAAATGCCGCCGTGCGGGCCAGAGCCCCGAGATTGTGCGCATTGCCGATGCGATCGAGTATGAGCACCGGCAGGCGCTTGGCCGCCCAGGACCGCAGCTCGGTTTCGCTCGGTGCGGACAGCGCCGGCGCCAGCACCACCGCGATCACTCCGCCGTGATGCACCGACCCGGCGATCTTCGCCAGTTCAGCCACCTCCACGCAGCGATAGACCTTGCGCGCGGCGGCCAGCGCCTTGCACATCGCGCCGAGTTTCCGGCCGGTCTCGCGGTCAAAATACAGCCGCAGGATCGAGGCCGCATTGTGTTGGAAGCGTGCCTTGACCGCCGTGAGCCCGCAGATGGTGAGTTCCCTGGGTTTCAATCGAGAGCCAGCATGGGTCGGGCAGACGCCGGCGCAACAGCAAGTAGGGCAGGTCATTGACCTGCCCCGCTAGCGCTCCACTGCCGATGCGGCGTCAAAAGGACGGGTTTAAACCCGCCCTACTTGAAACCTACTCCTTCGGATAACCCGAAAAATGCTTCGGGTCCTCGGGATCCTGATAACGCGTGGTGTAGGTCTTGTTGCTTGCGGCGAGCTTCAAAAAGACATCCACCGGCACGATTTCCACCGGCCCCTCGAGCTGCTTGGTTACCTCGATGAGGCTGTTCACGTCGTTCGATTCGCGGACGTGCACGAGCAGGAAATACGGACGCTTGGCGTTGAGTGCGATGAGCTCGTTCAGGTCGGCGGCCACCTCGGCACGCGGACGCCGCGGATCAATGTAATAGTCGTAGGAAATCATCGGCCGGGTGTCGCGCAGATCACGGGTGCGGGCCGGGCCGTAGCCGTTGATGAAGCCGATGACGTTGGGGAACGCCTTGTAGTAGCGATCCACGGTTTCCTTCGTGAGGTCGGCATTACCCAGATTTCCGTCCGCCGCGGAGTTGTCCATGATCTCCATGACATGCTCATCCAGCAGCCCCATGAGCTTGTTCGCGCGCTCCATCAGCAGCGGGAAACGCTCCGGCGGAATGTGGTTGGGATACATGTAACCCGGACCCGAAAGGCCGCCGATGAAGTAATCGTTGGGCGTGGCGGATTCATGGAAGTATTCCAGCGCAGCCGGGGAGAACTCGGTCCAGTTCATCGTCACCTGCCAGGCGAACGGCAGCTTGCCGCGACCGGGCTTAGTCCACACGCCAATGCCGATCGAGTCGGACTGCACAAAGGCGAGGTAAACCTTCGGCTCCGCCGTCAGCTTCGCGTCCTTCGCCACGTGGTGGTTGTTCGTGAACTTGAAGCCAGGCGTGAAGGTGAACTGGCAGTTGAAACTCAGGTTCGGCAGGTTGTGCAGGCCCTCCATGCGCAGGCCGTACGTTGAAAGCAGCGTGGTGTACTGCTCCTCGGTGTCCTTGCCGTACGAGTGCCAGCCAAAGACATAACCGCCGGGCTCGATCTCGGAGAGCAGGCGGCGGTTGAGCGCGAGTTCCTTGGTGTGCTTAGGATTGGCCGAGAGGTCGTGGAAGAACATCCGCTCGCGAACACCCCAGTCGGCCATGGCCGGCATGCGGACGGTGCCGACATGTCCGCCCATCAGCAGAATGCGGTCCTTGGCACAGCGGGCCCAGTAGCGGTTGTAGGCATCCTGGTAGATGACATCGTCCGTCTGCCCGGTGTAGCGGCCGCGCAGATCGTCGACCCGCGTCAGGCCGTGCTTTTCCACGAGGGGAATGAGTTCCTCCGACACGACGACCGCATCCTCGAGTCCGGCGATGGTGAAGGCGACGTTGAGCGAGGCGCTCACGGCCTTGTCCCAGACCACATAGCCCTTGGCGCAGGACTTGAACTGCGCGAGGGCTTCATCCGCGGTCTTCAGCTCGGTGAACTTCACGCCATGCTTGCGCTGGTAGAATTCGTACAGCGGCCCGGTGATCTCCCACTGGAACTTCGGCGGATGCACGATGTAGAGCTGGGGCGTCGCGCGGTTGGCGAGGCCCTGCAAGCTGACCAGCATCGCCTTCTCGGACAGGCCGCCGGCGACATTCCAGTCGAGGTCGAAATTCATCATCCACGCCTCGCGGGCGGCAGATGCGGGCATGGCAGCGAGAGGCGCCGAGACGCCGGCCATGAACAGGGAAAGGATAAATGTGAGCTTTTTCATGGGATCAGTTTACCGCCGCCTCCGCCGGCACCTTCTTGAAGACATAGACGAGCGGACGGTTCCGCGTGGAGTGCAGTTCAATGACGGTGAGCGTGTCACCGGTCTCGCTCACGCGGTACTCGCTGGTGATGCGCATGAGGACGTTACCCTGCGAAACCTCGACGGGCGTCAGGGCCTCCGTGCGCAGCACGCGGCCGCCGTCGATCCACGCCGCCGTGGCCTTGGTGACGCCGTGCTTCGCGGGGTAGACCGCCATGTGCCGCTGTTCGATGCGGAAGAAATCCTTCAGCTCCACCGGCTGCGCGGTGTCGAGCGTGTTGGTCGCAACCACCTTGCTGCGGATCCAAAGCATGTCGTGCGTCAGTGAAACCTTCGTGCCTTCAAGGGCGACGACGAGGTCCATCTTGTGCCAGCCGTCGAGGGCGGTGCTCAGGGTGGGCTCGAAGCGCCAGCGTCCGGCCAGGGCCGGATTGGCCGCGGCGGAGGCCGCCAGCCCCAGCACCAGCAACGCGCCGATGATCGTTCGTTTGCATGCATTCATGTTCATGGTTGCGCACAGCTAACGCTTCACCGCCTGTCCTGTCCACGTGTTCTGTAAGAAAAACTCCCGAACATTCAGGTTTTCCTGGGAGCGCGACCGCCCTCGGTCGCAATCAACACGATCACCGGCGTTTTCCGAAAACCGACGGGTGGCGCGAACACCAAGAGACCTCTTTTGGGTTTTCTGTCTGCGCACAATTGCGACCGAGGGCGGTCGCGCTCCCATGGTTCGAAAAGTAGGGCAGGTCTGTGACCTGCCCTGATAATGCCCCACTGCCTGCGACGCGTCAAAAGGGCGGGTTAAAACCCGCCCTACTTGTCACTTCTCCTTCCTGAACCCCTCGAAATGCTTCGGATCCGTCGGCAGTTGATAGCGCGTGGTATACGTCTTGTTGCCCGCCGCCAGCTTGATGAACGTATCCACCGGCACGACTTCGACCGGGCCGTGGAGGTTCTTGAGCACTTCGACCAGACTGTTCACGTCGTTCGACTCGCGCACATGCACGAGGCAGAAATACGGACGGGTGGTGTTGAGTGCGATCAACTCGTCCAGGTCGGCGGCCACTTCCTCGCGCGGACGGCGCGGGTCGATGTAATAATCGTAGGAGACCATCGGCACCCCATTGCGCAGGTCGCGGGTGCGGGCCGGGCCGTAGCCGTTGATGAAGCCGATGACGTTGGGAAACGCCGCGTAATAACGGTCCACCGTCTCCTTGGTGAGATCGGCATTGCCCAGGTTGCCGTCGGCCGCCGAGTTGTCCAAAATTTCAAACACCCGCTCGTCGAGGATCTCCATCTGCCGGACAGCCTCCTTCATCAAGCCGTCGAACCGGTCGGCCGGGATGTGATTGGGATACATGTAGGACGGACCCGACAGGCCACCGATGAAGTAGTCCGCGGGCGTCGCCGATTCCTGGAAATACTCCAGCGCGGCGGGAGCGAATTC
Organism: uncultured Opitutaceae bacterium; assembly: GCA_964518665.1. GTDB lineage: Bacteria > Verrucomicrobiota > Verrucomicrobiia > Opitutales > Opitutaceae > UBA2377. Next base: position 4,158 of record CAZFHG010000218.1, read on the forward strand.
CAGCCAGCTCGGGATGGCGCCCCACGCGAGTTGAAGTTTCCCGCGGCCCGGCTTGGTCCAGACCCCGAGACCGATGCCGTCGGACTGCACGAAGGCCATGTAAACCTTCTTCTCCGGCACGAGCTTCGTGTCGCGGTCCACATGGTGCTGGTTGGCGAACTTGAAGCCCTTGGTGAAGGTGAACTGGCAGTTGAAGCTGTGGTTCGGCAGGCTCTGCAGCCCGTCCATCCGAAGTCCGAAGGTCGAGGTCAGCGTGGTGTGCTGCTCCTCGGTGTCCTTCGCGTACGAATGCCAGCCGAAGACGAAACCGCCGGGGTTCATCTCGCGGTAAAATTCCATGGCGAGCGCCACCTCGTCCTTGTGCACAGGATTGCCCGACAGGTCGTGGAAGAACATGCGCTGCCGCACGCCCCAGTCGGCGATGCCTGGTATGCGCATGTCGCCGGCGTGGCCGCCCATGAGCATGATCATGTCGTGGCTGCAGCGGGCCCAGTAGCGGCCCTTGGCCTCGGCGTAGATCTGCGTGTCGGTCATCCCGTCATAGCGTCCGCGCAGGTCGTCGATCTTTTTCAGCCCGTGCTTTTCGGCCAGCGGGATGAGCGCGGGGGTGACGATGATGGCGTCCTCCAGACCCGCGATCGTATAGGCGACGTTCATGGTCGGCATCACGGCGGTGTCCCAGACGACGTAGCCTTTGGCGCAGCGGGCGAACTGCTGCAGCGCCGCGTCGGCGGTCTTGAGCTCGGTGAACTCCACGCCGTGCTTGCGCCGGTAGAAGTCGGCCAGCGGACCGGTGATCTCCCACGGAAAATCGGGCGCGTGCACAATGTAGAGCTGCGGGGCCGTGCGGTTGGCGAGCCCCTGCAAGCCGATCAGCATGGCCTTTTCGGGCAAGCCGGAGGCGTTTTTCCAGTCGCCGTCAAAATGCATGACCCATGCCGGCTGGCGCGACGGCACGGCGGCGTCAGCGGCGACGGCCGGACGGGCAACCGCGAGAATCAGGAAACAAAGCGGGAAAATGATACGGTGTTTCATGGTGTTACTTTGCGGCCGCCTCCGTCGGCACCTTGGTGAAATGATACACGAGCGGACGATGGCGGGTGTTGTGCAGTTCGATGAGCAGGAGTGTCGCGCCGTCCTCCAGCAGGCGGAACTCATTGTAGATTCGCATGGCGGTGTTGCCCTGGGAAACCTCGACCGGCACCAGCGCCTCGATGCGGAGGGTGCGCCCGGCGTCCAGCCAGGCGGCCGACACCTGCGCGGTTTCGCCAAGCCGCGGATAGACGGCCATGTGTCTTTGCTCGAGGCGGAAGAAATCCTTGATCGCCAGGGTCTGCGCCGTGTCGACCGTGTTGGTGGCGGCCACCTTTGAGGTGCGCCAGGTCATGTGGTAGGTCAGCGCCACCTTGGGGCCGTCCTGGGTGATGACGAGGTCCGCGGCGTTCCACCCGTCCAGGGCAGAGCTGCGCGCCGTATCAAGACGCCAGCGCCCGGCTAGGGCGGATTCGGCCGCCGCGGCGGTTGTAAGGATCCCGGCCAGAATCACGCCGGCGAGGATTCGGATGCATGCGGTCAGGTTCATGGGAATCCAGAGCTAACGCCTCCATTCGCCCACTGTCCACGTGTTCCAAAAATCTATTAACATGCGTTCACGGGGAAATAAGGCCGGAGGCACCACGGATGACGCGGATGCAAGGATGGCCACAAGCGGCTAACGCTGCCGTGGGTAGCGCCCGGCCTCCGGACGG
>CAZFHG010000219.1:0-5898 GCA_964518665.1 uncultured Opitutaceae bacterium
AACGCGATGCTTGTCGGCCAGGGCGAAGATGCGCTTCGCGGTCTTGAGGTCGGGCGCGAAGGTCTTGTCGACGTAGGTTGGCTTGCGCAGCGGGAAGGCCAGCTTGGCGAGGTCGAGGTGGACCTCGGGGGTCGATGGTGCGAGTACGACGAGGGCGTCGCAGTCTGACATCTCTTGCACATTCGCGACATACGGGACGTTTTTCTCCGCGGCCCACTGGCGTCCGCCGGTTTCATCCATTGCCCAGCATTTGGCCACCTCCCAGCCGCGGGCCTTGAGGTCGCCGCGGAGCAGGTCGAGGTAGACGTTGGCGTGGAAGTTATCGAGCCGGTGGTCGATGTAGCCGATGCGTTTGGTCTTCATGAGATGGGGCGTTGGTTTTTAACCACGGATTTCACGGATGGCACGGATTCGGCGGATGTGGCTTGGTTGAATGGCCACAAGAGGCGCAGAAGGCGCATAAGGAACAATCTATTCTACACAAGGAAATGGAGAGAACAGAGGTCTGAATTCCCTGGTCTCCATTTCCTCTGTTACCTCCGTAAAATCGATCAGGATCGGCTTCGCGTTTTATGAAATCCGGATCAGTTTGCCGGACTTCGCCGAGGCATAGGCTGCGGCGATCACCTCGGCGCTCGCGAGGCCGTCGGCGACGGTGACCGCGGGCTTGGCTCCGGTTCGCACGCAGTCGAGGAACTGCGCGATCTCGGCCGTGAAGCGGTCGGGTGCCTGGCTCACGTCGATGACCGTGTCAGTGCTGTCGCCTTCACGGCGGTAGACGATGTCCGGCCGGCCGGGGATCCAGTAGTTGATCGTGACGGTCCCTTTTTCGCAGAGCACCTCGACGTAGTTGGTCGCGACCGGGGTGGAGTAGCAGCAGGCGATTTCCCCCAGACAGCCCTTTTTTCCCTGGAGGAACAGGAGGCCGAAGTCCTCGACCTTTTCCTTTTGCGCGAGGTTTGCCACTTGCGCCTGCACGGCGGTCACGTCGCCGACGAGGAAACGGAAGATGTCCACGGCGTGCGCGGCGTTGTCGGCCACGCAGCCGCCGCCGGAGAGCTTCGGGTTGGCGCGGTGGTTGCCCTTGAGGACGAACTTGCCCGCGAACATATTGCGGAAAAAGAGCGGCCGACCGAGGGCCCCGCTGGCGATGAGCTTCTTGGCCTCGATGATCGGCGGGTGAAAACGGTGGCAATAGGCCGTCATGAACAGGCTGCGGCGTTTCTTCACCTCGGCGGCGAGGCGTTTGGCCCGCGGCACGTTGATCTCGAGGGGCTTCTCGCAGAGCACGGGGATGCGGGCCTTGATGAAGGGCAGGCAGTTCTCCAGATGAAACGCGGGCGGCGTACAGATGCTGACGGCGTCGACTGCGCCGGGCTGGGCCATGGCGGCCAGCGAGTCGGCGACCTGTGCGCCGGCTTCCTTCGCGAGCGTTTCCGCCGCGGCGCGGTTCGTGTCGAACACGAGGACGATCCGGGCACCCGCCTTTTTGTACGCTTGCACATGCAGGCGGCTGATGCCGCCGCAGCCGACGATGCCGATCTGGAGTTCACAGGGGTCTTTCATGGGAGGGAAGACCGAACGCTGCGGAATCTGCCCGCTGCGGGTCAATGCGATTGCGGAGGGATCCGCGGGTTACATCAGCGATTGATGCGACCCATGAGAGAAGCGATCCCGGAGCAGAGATGATGATCGGTTGTAGCCGGGGATTTTTTACCTTTCGGCCGATTCAGCCCGCTGCGATGCTGGTGGGAGCCCCCCGACCTATGAACGTGCTCATCCGTACCGGCTTTTGGAGCCTCCCGTTATCGTTTTTTGTCTGCCTTGTCCCGGGATTGGCCGGTGCCGAGCGCGGACCGGATCGCCCGTACGGGCTCGTGATCCATGGCGGGGCCGGAACCATCCGCCGCGAGCACATGACCCCGGAGATGGAAGCCGCGCACCGAAACGCATTGCAGGAGGCGTTGGCTGCCGGCTATGCGAAACTCGCAGCCGGTGCACCAGCCCTTGATGCCGTTCTTGCCGCGGTGCAGATCCTCGAGGACAATCCGTTGTTCAACGCTGGCAAGGGCGCGGTCCTCAATGCCGACGGGATCTGCGAGCTTGATGCGTCGGTGATGGACGGACGCACGCGGGCCGCCGGGGCGGTGGCGGCCGTGCGGCATGTCCGAAACCCGATTCGCCTGGCCCGTGATGTGATGGAGAAGACGCGGCATGTGCTGCTGATCGGCGATGGGGCGGAACGATTCGCGCAGGAAAACGGCTACGAGCACATGCCGAACGAGTACTTCCAGACCGAGCGGCGCCGTCAGCAGCTGGAGCAGGCTCGGATGGACGCCGCCAAGACGGCGGCGTTTCGCCGGGCATCTTCGCCCATCACGGACGAGGGCGATGCCGTCGCCGGCCGCAAATTTGGCACCGTCGGCTGTGTAGCCCTCGACCAGGCCGGCAACCTCGCCGCTGGCACCTCCACGGGAGGTCTGACCAACAAGCAGTTCGGACGGGTGGGAGACTCGCCGATTATCGGGGCCGGTACCTATGCCGACAATGCGACATGCGCCGTAAGTTGCACCGGCACCGGTGAATTCTTCATACGCGTGGGCGTGGCCCGCGACATTGCGGCCCGGATGGCTTACGCGCGGGTGCCGCTCCGCGAGGCGGCCGCGGCCACGCTCGACGATGTGACCCGGCTTGGCGGCGACGGCGGCCTGATCGCGCTGGATCGCGACGGAAACATCGCGACGCCGTTCAACACCGCCGGCATGTATCGCGCCTGGCAGTTGTCAGATGGCCGCGCGCACGTGGCCTTGTATGGCGAGACACAGCAGTGAGCTTGCACGGCTTTCACCTTTCCGGCCGTCGACGCCATTAACCCGCGCGTGACCGCGGGGTTCACAGCACCTGCAGCTTGCGGCGGTAAAACTTCACCACCTCGTCGGGGTCGTCGGTGAATAGGATGTAGTCGGCCATCCAGGCGGGGGCGCGCTTGTCGCGGATCATCTGGTTTACCTGCCGGCGGAGATCGCCCCAGAACTTCGCGTTGAAGAAGACGTAGGGCACGCGCGGACGGATCCCGAGCTTGAGATTGCAGAGCTCGATGCCGATCTCCTCGAGGGTGCCGACGCCGCCGACGTTGAAGATGCAGAAATCCGCCGCCTCGAACCACTTTTGACGGAAGTGCCGCGACGTTTCCTGGAAGGTGTTGAAGAAATCCACGCCGAGCTCCGGCGGCTGGGCCTCGAGTTCGAGGAAGCAGGCGCCGGTGAGGGCGCCCTTGCCGCGGGCCTGGTCGGTGGCGAGGCGCATGACGCCGCCGCCGCCGCCGGTGAGGACGCCGAGGTTGCCGCCGAGGAAACCGGTGAGCTTGTCCACGAGGGAGGAGATGCGGTCGGTGTCGGCCTGGTCGAGGCCGACGGCGGAACCGTAGAAGGCGAGGAGGGTGCTCTCCTGGAACTTACGGGCGATTTCCTCGCGGACGAAGAAGCCGTGCTCGCGCTTGTAGGTGTGCAGGTAGAGATCCTTGGTGAGCTCGTCGTACCAATAGACCTGCACGCCGATGGCCTGGAAGGTGTCGAGGCGGGCGTGGGCGTTGCTGGAGAGGAAGTAGCCGTGGCTGCGCGAGGCGCGGCGGAAGACGATGCGCTTGAGCTTCACGTCGCCGATGCGGGTGACCAGTTCCATGTGCTCCAGCAGGTCGGGGAAGAAGTCCGCGATCAGCGTGTCGGCGTCGGCCGGTGCAGCGTCCAAGGCCTGGATCAGGTTGCGGCCGCCCAGCGGGGAGGGTGTGCCCTCGATCACCCGGCGCAGTTCCTCGTCGTTGGCGCGGATGACGATGGCGCGGTTTTCCATCGTGGCGGAGTGGCCGCGCACCGTGATCTTGGTCTTGGGCCGGGCTTCGCCGGTCTCGTGCGGCGGGGAGGCGTCGAGCCGCTTGAACAGCCCGGTGGCGGTGGTCAGCAGGCGCTGGCGCTTTTTCTGGAGGGTCTTGAACTCGGGATCGGCGAACGGCGGGGCGCGGAAGACCTCGACGGTGAGCATGGGGTTCACCACGGGCTGGTCGCCGGTGTTGTAGATCTCCAGCATGATGTTCGTGCCGAAGGTCTTGATCGGATCGAGCAGAATGGCGCTCGTGTGCAGGCCAAAGTTGCCTTCGCCGGGATTGAGCACGACGTAGTGCTCCTTGAGGTACATCGAGCAGCTCGTCAGGATGCCGGAGTGCGGGGGGATGGCGAGGGTGGAGACGTCGTGGCGGACCTGGACCTTGTCGATGAAGGAACGGCCGGCGTAACCACTGATGATATGCTCGAAATTGAGGCGCTGCAGCCTGGGGGAGAGGGTGTAGTTGACCGCGTGGGGCGTGAAGAAGACCCGGCCCTGCGAATCGATGGAAATGGTGTTGGGCAGCTTCAGGGCGTTGGCCTGGATGGCGGTCCAGATCTCGCCGCTGGACAGCTTGGCGGAGGCCGGGGCGTAGAAGAGACGGCCGACGGGAGCGCCGGGGCGGAGCAGTTTCTTCCAGTAGGAGGAGTTGGGGAAGCTGGGGTCGTAGAGGAAGGCCTCGGCCTCCAGCGTGAGGCGGTTGCCATCCACGACCGGGGTGCCGTGGAGGAGCATCTCGATGCCGATGCGGGCGAGGGAGCTGCGCTCGGTGAACTTGAGGGCCGCGAGATGAACCTTCAGGAATTCGAATTCGGCCGCGTTGCGGGGCCAGAACGCCAGGGTCAGGGAAACGGAGTTATCGTCCTTGTTTTTCAGATTGAGGATCTGGCCGTCCTGGCTCGTCCAAAATTGGTCGGGGATCATAGTATAAGGGTAAAAGGTGGCTGCCGTGGGTCTTAGACACAAGCGGGGAGTAATGAGTTGCATTCGCACGGACCGGCTGGCACATCCGAAACTTTGCGGCACAAAACCCGCGCCGCAGTGACCAAGCCTCTCCAACCTCAAAGCATGAAATTAAACACGACCCTCGCCATCAGCCTGCTCGCGTTCGGTGCCGCTACCGCGGCTTCGGCCCAGGAAGTTAAATTGAATATCCCCGGCAAAGCCGACGCTCCCGCCGCCGCCCCGGCCGCGGCCACGCCGGCCCCCGCCGCTGCGCCCACCTTCACGGAGGCCCAGATCATCGAGACTTTCGGCTGGTTTGTGGCCGGCCGCATCGGGGTGCATGAACTGAAGTTCTCCCCGGAGCAGATCAAGGAGTTCGTGAAAGGCGTTTCCGGCGCCGCGGAGGGCAAGGATGCTCCCTATGACCTGGGCAAGATCGGGCCGGCGATGAACGAATTCATCATGAAGCGCCAGGAAGCGGCCTTTGCCCGCCTCAAGCAGCAGAACCAGGCCGAGGCGGAAAAGTACTTTGCCGAACTGAAGGCAAAACCCGGCGTGAAGGTGCTGCCCAGCGGCCTGGTCTGTGAGATCACGCAGCCCGGCACGGGCCCGAGCCCGAAGTCCACGGACACTGTCACGATCAATTACACCGGCACGCTGTTGAGCGGCACGGTCTTCGACACCACGGCCACCCGCGGGCAGCCGATGGAAATCCCCCTCGACAAGGTCATCCCCGGCTGGACCGAGGGTGTCCAGCAGATGAGCAAGGGCGGCAAGGCCAAGCTCTACATCCCGGCCCACCTGGCCTATGGTGACGAGGGCGCAGGCGAGATCCCGCCCGGCGCGGCCCTGATCTTCGATGTCGAACTGCTCGACTTCAAGCCGACCCCGGCCCCCGCCGCTCCCGCGGAAGCCCCGGCGCCGGCTGCGAAGTAAGCAGCAACCACTCTGCTTTCGAATTCACCCCCGCTCCACAAGGGCGGGGGTTTTTTGTGGGCGGCGATCGGGACGTGATGGGCAGACTCACGCCGAACTGCCCGTCCGGAGGCCGGGCGCTACCCATGGACTTGGTGC
>CAZFHG010000220.1:0-5888 GCA_964518665.1 uncultured Opitutaceae bacterium
CGCAGATCACGGCCATCTCATCGGAGAGGATGTCGCCGAACATGTTTTCGGTGACAAAGACATCGAATTGGTTTGGATCGCGCGTGAGTTGCATGGCGGCGTTGTCCACGTACATGTGACTGAGGGTGAGGTCGGGCGCATGCTTGGCGACGTATTCGGTCACGGTCTTGCGCCAGAGCACCGAGGTTTCGAGGACATTGGCCTTGTCCACGGAACAGAGCTTCTTGCGACGGGCGCGGGCCGCGGTGATGGCGGTGGCGGTGATACGCTCAATCTCGCTCTTGCGGTAGACCATGGTGTCCACGGCCTGGATATCTCCGTCGGGCAGCGTGGTGGTGCTCTTGGGCAGGCCGAAATAGAGTCCGCCGGTGAGTTCGCGGATGCACACGATGTCGATGCCGTCCGGGATGCGCTCACTCTTGAGGGGCGAGGCATCGGCGAGTTCGCGGTAGAGCAAACCGGGGCGGATGTTGGCGAAGAGGGTGAAGTGCTTGCGCAGCGGCAGCAGGGCGGCGCGCTCGGGTTGCTGGTGCGGGGGCAGCTTCTCCCACTTGGGCCCCCCGACCGAGCCAAACAGGATGGCGTCCGCGGCGGCGCAGGTCTGGAGGGTTGATTCCGGCAGGGCGCTGCCGTGCCGGTCAATGGCGGCGCCACCAACGGCTGCCTCGGCGTAGTCGAGGGTCAGGCCTTCCTGGCCGGCCACATGGCGGAGCACGCGCAGGGCTTCAGACATGACTTCGGGTCCGATGTAATCCCCGGCCAGAACGGCGAACTTGAGCGACGGCATAGAGGGCACGAGGTAAGCGGAGGCGGGGCAAAGTGAAAGGGAATTTTCATCTTTGCGCGTCTTGGGGAAAGCGCATGGACTGATACGTCCATGAAGCTCTTCGTCATTCCGGCCGGCCCGATCCAGACCAACGCCTACCTGCTGTGTGAGGCGAAGACCGGCGAGGCCGTGCTGGTGGACGCTCCCGGCGATGTCTGGCCGGAGACCAAGGCACTGCTGGAGCAGGAGCACTGCCGCCTGACGGAGCTTTGGCTGACGCACGGGCATTGGGATCACATGCAGGGTGCCGCGGAGGTTGTAAGGGCGTCCGGCGCCAAGGTGCGGGCCCATGCGGCCGACCGCACCATGTTCCTCACGCCAGAGATCATGAAGTCGTACCTCATGCCGGGGATGCAGCTCGAACCGGTGGTGGTGGATCATTGGATGGAGCAGGGCGACATCTTCGCCGCACTGGGCCTGCAGGTCGAGGTGCGGCATGTCCCCGGCCATTGTCCCGGGAATATCCTGTTCTACCTGCCCGTGGCCAAACTGGCCCTGGTGGGCGACGCGTTGTTCAACGGCAGCATCGGCCGGACGGATCTGCCGGGCGGCAGCATGGAAATACTGGCTGACTCCATCCGCCGTCAGATCTACACTTTGCCGGAAGAGACCATTGTTTATCCCGGGCACGGCCCGGAGACGACCGTCGGCGAAGAGAAAACCAACAATCCCTATGTCCGCGCCTGAACACGAATTCTTCATGCGGCGTGCGCTCGAACTGGCGCGAACCGGTTGGGGCCGCACCCATCCCAACCCGATGGTCGGAGCCCTGATCGTCGAAGAAGGCCGCATCGTGGGTGAGGGGGCGCACGCGCAGGATGGCGGTCCCCACGCCGAGCGTCTCGCGCTGCTGGCCCGGGGCAAGCCGCCGCGTCCGGGCGCGACTTTGTATGTGACCCTTGAACCCTGTTCGACCGCCGGGCGCACGGGCGCCTGCACGGATGCGATCATCGCCGCGGGCATCAGGCACGTGGTGGTGGGTGCGACCGATCCCTTCCCGCAGCACGCGGGCCGTGGTTTCGAAGTGCTCAGGGCGGCCGGTGTCGAAGTGATTACAGGGGTGCTGGAGAAGGAATGCACCGATCTGAACCTGATCTTCAACCACTGGATCACGACCGGCGGACCTTTGCTGGCGGCGAAGGCGGCGGTGACACTTGACGGCAACATCGCCTGCCGCACCGGCGATTCGAAATGGATCACCGGCGAGGTGGCGCGGTCGGATGTGATGAACTGGCGCCGGCTGTTTCCGGCGATCGCCGTGGGTGCCGGCACGGTGATGAAAGACAATCCCAAGCTCACTGCCCGGCTGCCCGGCGCCGAACCCTGGTGTCCGCTGCGCTTTGTCTTCGACGGGTTGCTGCGCAGCGTGACGGACAAGACCATGCCGCAGGTTTACACGGACGAGTTCCGGGAGCGGACCATCGTGGTGACCACGCCGCACGGCGGCATGGGCTATGTGCGCAAGCTGAAGGATCATGGCGTGCAGGTCTGGTGCCTGCCTTCGCCCACCCAGCGCGTGAACATCGTGGATTTCCGCCGCAAATGCGCCGAGGAGCGCATCAGCGGGGTTTTCTTTGAAGGCGGGCCGACGCTGGCCAGCCAGTTGCTGCGCGACCGGCAGATTGATTACCTGTTCGTCTATCGCGCGCCCATGCTGCTCGCGGATGCCAAGGCCCGCGGCATGCTCACGGGCCTGCGCACCGAGCATCTCACCGAAGCCGTCAGGCTCTCCGATGTGTCCCATGCGATCCTGGGTGACGACACCCTGACCCGCGGTCGCGTGGTTTATCCCCAACGCATGTTTGCTGATGAGACTGTATTTGGCCTCGGGTAACGCTCACAAGGCGGGTGAATTTCAAGCCTTGGCCGCGGGCGCTTTGCCGGGGCTCGAGATCCTCTCCGCGCGCGCTGTTGGCGGCATGCCGGCCGTCGAGGAGGACGCCGGTACTTTCATCGGCAACGCCCGGAAGAAAGCCCTGACACTCAAGCAAGCCCTGCCGGGTGATGCCTGGGTGCTGGCGGACGACAGCGGAGTGTGTGTGGATGCACTCAATGGTGCCCCAGGGGTCGAATCCGCCTATTTTGCCGGCCCGCAGGGCGATGCGGCGGCGAATCTACGGAAACTCGTCGATATAATGCGAACCGTGCCGGAAGGGCGGCGCGGCGCGCAGTTTGTCTGCGTGCTGCTGCTGGCGGGACCGGGGGGAGTTGAGCAGATCTTCGAAGGACGATGCACCGGCCGGTTGCGGGTCGAACCGGCGGGCAACGCCGGATTCGGCTACGATCCGATCTTCACGCCCGATGGCCATGCGCTGAGCTACGCCGAATTGGGCGATGAGATCAAAAACCTCATCAGCCATCGGGCCCGGGCGTTTGCCGCGCTGGTCGAGTGGTTGAAGCGTTTCCCGGCAATGCAACCGTAGGCCAGCCCGCTTGCGGGCGCGGATCGGGCGTCCGCCAGCGCGCTGACCCACGGGTGATTTAGTGCGGGAGCGCCTCGATCGTGGCTTTCATCGTGGCGTACTGGGCGGGGGTGATCTCCTTGAAGCCCAGGCGGCGGGCGTTGATCAGCATGGGCTCAAGCGGGAGGTCGTGGTTCACATTGCGCAGGGATTGATGAAGACCCCAGTAGCGTCCGGCGCCCGAATAGACACGGATGCTCCAAGGTTCCATCGCCACGCGGCTTTCGAACACGGCGACCATGGAGCCGCGGATGTAGAGCGCGGTGCCGCTCCAGTTTTCGCTGAGCCGGGGGTAATTGTGCACACCGCCGCTGGTCTGGTTGTTGGAACCGGAGCTGGGGGCGCCGTCGGTCAACCCGGTCGGATTGTGGCCCGTGGGCACGATGCCGATGAGGAAGCAGGCGGAAATTTCCGTGACGCTGGGTGGGAACTTGCTGGTGCGGCCCGAGCCGCTGCCGGCGGGTACGGCCAGACTGGGCATCTGGGCCGGGGTGATGCTCGTGCTGATGCCGTCGAGGCGATTGCTGCTGCCGGGGTTGGTGGTGCGCCAATTCGTGCTCCAACTGAAGGTGTCGTCACGGCGATTGGCGCTGAGGGAGTCGGACCAGCCGGAGACCTGGGCGTACGAAGAACTGGTGCTGCAGAGCGGTTGGGACAGAATGGTGATGGCATCACCGAAGATCGAGCAGAGCATTTCACCAGTGATGTCGGGATAACGCGCACTGTATCCGCCGGGATTGGTCGAGGATGTGGCTGTCGAATTGATCACGCCGTCGGCATTGAAGTGGCCCACAACGTACACGGCGTCGTTGGTGCCGAAGCTGAAACCGGTCCGGCCCGGATAAGTGCCGGCATTCAGCGAGACCACCGGACCGCGACCATTCCACAGCCGGACGCCGGAATCGGTGCGCACCGGCACGCCCGAAGAGAGTGCCCGCACTTCCGCATCGACCGAATGGATGTAAACCGTGACGCCGTCATACCAGGGTGACTGGCCCGTGGTGGTGACAAGGTTGGAGACGCCGGCGGCGTACATGCCCGGGGTGTTGGCAACGTTGGTGATCGTGGCGGCACTGCCCGGATCGACTGGGGCGTAATAGATGCGGAACGGATCGGGGGCGTTGGCGGTGGTGCTGGTGGGCAGCGTGGTGAAGGCGGTGCTCGTCAGGCCCAGGCCATAACTGTCGCGGGCGCCGGAGGGATTGAAGATCGAATCCGCCCACTGGGTCGCATTGGTGACCAGGCTGGGATAATAGATCGTGCTGGTGGTGGCGGTGGCGGCAAAACTACCGGCCGTGCCCGACATGGTGCGTTCAACGGCCATGCGGAACCGCGTCATGTCGAAATCAATTTTGGCGATGGGGCGGGGAGTATAGACGCTCGTGGCGCTGCGGCCGAAGGGGTAGCCGCGATTGCCGTTCGCCCGGCGCAGGTCGTAAAAATACGCGTCGGTGAGCGCGGGGAAGGCGGGCGGGGCGCCAGCGGTGTGGGCATAGCCGGCACCGTTGGGGAGGGTGGTCGCATCGGTCACCACCCAACTGGTGCCATTGTAGCGTTTCACCTTGGCATAGGTTTGCTGCGGGATGCGGAGCACCTGGTTGTGGCCGATGGACGAATCCGTGCGAAACCGGTTCGGCAGGTTGTTCACATACATGAAGTCGTCGGACAGGTCTGAGGCGGTGCCGTTGTCGTTGTAGCCGTAGCTGGGCTGGCCGGGGAGAATGACCTCGCTCATGGTGTGGGTGCCATCGCTGTTCACGGTGTTGAGCCAGCAGCGATACGAGTGGCCGAGCATGGGCACCATGGAGCCGTCGGGCTTGATGCCGGTGCGGATGGTGTCGTCGGGATTGACGACGATGTAGAGCCCGGCTTTGCGGGAGAACTTGGTCTCCATGAGCCCGGCGGTGTCGTCGGCCGAGGGCGGCTCGATGATCTGGCGGCCGTTGTCACGCTCATCAACATCGTCGGTGGCCGGGTTGTCGGCCTCGCTGTAATCGGCCACGTCAGGCAGCACGAGGTTGGTCACGCCATGGACGGAGGTGCGGAGGTTGATGCCGTAGGTATTGGTGGCGAAAACCTTGAAGTTATTCTGGGTCGTCGTGGTTTCCGTGGAGTTGCCGTACTTGTGGTCGCGCCAGGTGCTGCTGCTCTTGATGTTGGTCACCGTGCCGGAGGTCGTGTGCTGGAAATTGAGCGGGCCGGTGCCGCCCGGGCCGCTGTCCACGCCGCCGTCGTCCATGTAGGTGGACCCCTTGTGGCCGGTATTGGCATAGAAGCCGCCCGAGGCGGAGACCCGGTCGGTAAACTGCACCGTGTTGCTGAATCCGGTCTGGCAGCGGGCGATCAGGTTGCCGTTGGTGTGGACGGGGCCGCTGACGACCATGTCGGCACCGGGTCCGAATTCGAGGTCCATGTTGTAGAAGATCGCGAACTGGAAGAGCGGGATCATATCGACCGCGAGGTCGTTCTGCGTGTAGGCGGTGACGCTGCCCAGGGAGGGGTGGGTGGCGGTGGCCTTGGTGATGATGGGGACGCTGCACGTGTTCACCTGGAGCCCCGCGTTGGAATTGCTGGTATCGGTGGCGGGATTGATGAAGGTG
>CAZFHG010000221.1:0-4042 GCA_964518665.1 uncultured Opitutaceae bacterium
GCTTAATTCCGAATTCGTGGTCAAATATGCGCTTCCGGGAGATAACTTGCGCCAATTGCGGTATCAGAAGTATTTACCATTCGTGAAAGGCTGGCTCGGAGACTTGTTCAGGACGGTTTGGGCGATGTTCTATTGGAACGCGCGCAAGACCGTCTTCCGCCTGCGCGGCGATCGCGGGACCTGCCCCTGTCAAAACCCCAGCGACTCCGGCGAACCCATGCAGACCGGCTGCGAAGCCATCTATGGCTGGCGGCACGCCGCGCGGTTTCAACGCGTGTGTCCGCTCCTGCGGCAGAATCCCGCCGGTCAGTGGGTCTGCAGCGTCCGCGCACAGGATGTGCGTCCTTTCTGGGGTCGGGCTTTCGGTTACATCGGTGGAACCATTGGCGTCGTGGTCCTCTGCGGCGTCCTGTCGGTGTTCGGACTGATGCGCGCGATCGGCTACGAAGTCTCCGTGCGCCAGATCGTCTGGCCGCCGGCCTGGCATGAACTGCGCGAGGTGCGGTCGCAGCTCTTCATCAAGAAAGCCCGTGAAGCCTACTCGGCTGGCCGCGTGCGCGAGGCGCTCAATGCACTGCTCGTCGCCTACGAAATGGATCCCGCCAATTACAGCGTCGGCATGATGCTGGCGCAGTTTTATCAGGCCGGAAATCCCAGCCTGGCCGACACCCTCTATGCGCGGTTGCTGCGTGAGCACCCGGACCACCGGGTGGAGACGGCGCGGGTATGGTTTCGCAGCCTGCTGGCGCGGGGGCGGATGAGAGGGATCGTGGAGCTTTCGCGCCGGCAGCTGACCACGGAGCCGCAGCAGGCCTCCGCGTGGGTGCATGCACTGGTTTTCGCCACCCGGCACCTGCAGGATCCGCGACCGCTGGAATCCGCGGCGCAGTCCGAAAAGCTGCCGGCTGCAGTGCGCGAAACCCTCAGGCTGGCCGCCCGCGTGCAGCAGTTGCCGCCCGCGGAGGCGCGCGACCTGCTGGTCATCCCGTCCGGCTCGGATTTCCCCTACGACCGCGTCTACCGCATCGAGACCCTCACACGGCTGGGTTTCACCGATGAAGCCTTTGAGCTGTTGCTGAAATCCCGCGGGCAAATCGCCGGCCGGGACATGGCACGACTCGCTTTCGCCCTCTATGCGCTCAAGGGCGATACCGCCCGGCTGGATCGTGAGTTTGCCGCGCTCCTGGCTCCGACCCGGGCATTGCATCCCTACGAAGTGAGCCTGCTGGCGATTCATTTGGTGAATTGGCCGGACCCGGGATTGTTGGTCCGGGTCTGCGAGGCCTTCGGGCGCATGTCTTCGGAATCCCTCGAAGTTCAGCTGGAGATCGGGCTAGCCGTCTTTTGCGCCGCTGGGGTGCAACGCAACCAACAACTCATGACTGAAGTGCATAGCCAGATGACTAGGACAACCAAGATTCCCTTGGCTAGTATGAACAGGCTAGGTCTGTACTTTATGAACGATGCGGGGAAACTACGTATCGAGAATTTACTCCCGCAACAGAACTCGCTTTCGCTCGAGCTGAATTATGCGTTGTTGGACAGATATTTAAGCAAGAACTAGCTGCTCCAGTTGGAGCCGTAGAGCGATTCATTGCCGATTATTGATACGTAAAAGTCTGTACTAGGGATAACCCCCTATTAATTTGACCCGTTCATGTGCCGATACAGATGATTGGCGCATGAGGTCCATTCCCCAGATCAATCCCAGCAAAGTTGTCCGCATCTTTGCGGCACTTTGCTCGTTCGCGGGATTGGTCTTGAGTGCGAATGCCCAGGTGACCGTCACCCAGTCTTTCACCGGCACCACGGCGAGCGGTTGGGTTTTCGGCGGTTCCGGCGGCTCTACCTCGCCTTATCTCACCGCCAACACCGTCGACTCCGCTGGCAATGGTTGGCTGCGTCTGACCGAGAGCCTGAACAACCAGTCCACCTACGCCCTCTTCGACTCGGCGATCTTTTCGGTCAACGCCCAGATCCAGATTGAGATGGATTACACTTTCTGGAACGGCAGCGGTGCGGACGGCATCACCTTCTTCCTCGTGGATGGCAGCGTCAATGCCTCCACCTTTGATCCCGGTTCGTACGGTGGCTCCATGGGCTACGCCCAGCGCACCGCCGATCCCGGCATGGTGGGCGGCTATCTCGGCTTCGCCCTCGATAACTACGGCAACTATTCCAGCAGCAGCGAAGGCCGCAACGGCGGACTTGGCACCGGCCTCTATGCCAACCGCGTCGCCGTGCGCGGGCCGGAGAGCAGCAACTATGCTTTCATCGCCGCGAGCTCGTCGCTCGATACCCTCAGTGGTGGCGGCCAGATGGACTTTCCCACGGCCACAACCCGCCCCGATCAGACCGGCGCCGACTTCCGCTCCTTCCGCCTGACTCTCGACGCCAACAACCAGTTGCTCGTCGAGATGAAGTTTGGCGCCAGCGCCAGCTATATCACCGCCTTCACGGCCGACCTTTCGAGCTACGATCGGCCCGAGACCTTCAAGATCGGCTTCACCGGCGCCACCGGCGGCTCCACCGAGATCCATGAGGTGCGCAACGTCTCCGTGACGATGACCCCCTGGCAGCCCACTGCGTTTGAGTGGGACAACGATGCGGGCGCTGTAAAATCCTGGACCACCGGCAGCAACTGGGTCGGCGATGTCGCCCCCTCCGTCAACGCAGACATTCTCTTCGGCAACGCGCCCACCACCGGCCAGAACCAGACTGTCACCCTCGACACCGCTGGCACCAAGGTGAACTCCCTCACCTTCGATGCCGGCCTCAATTACACCCTCAACGGCACCGGCTCGCTCATCTTCGGCGACACCGCCGTCACCGGCCTGCCCTCCATCAACATCAACGATTACAACAACGCGCAGGGCCAGCACCACATCAACCTTCCCATCACCCTCGCCGAGACGCTGACGATCAACAATTACTCCTTCAGCACCCTCTGCCTCAACGGCGCCATCACCACCGGCGGCAATGATTTGAAAGTGAACGGCAACGGCGCGACCAACTTCAACGCCGACATCAACGGCTCCGGCAATTTCATCAAGAGCGGTTCCGGCATTGTCACCATCAACAGCAACAACTCCGACGGTGCCACGCCCTGGACCGGCAATGTCACCATCAACGGCGGCATGGTCGTCGTCACCACCAACGGCGCGCTCGGCACCACGGCCGGCACCACCACGGTCAACGACGGCGGCGTCCTCGCTTTCCGCGCCGGTTCCGCTGGCAACGTCACCTACAGCACCGCCGAGTCCGTCACCATCAAGGGCAACGGTGTCTATCGCGGCGGCGAGGGCAGCACCGGCGCAATCTACAACGACGGCGGCACGAACAGCTTTGCCGGCGGTATCACCCTCGGGGCGAATTCAGGCATCGGTTCGCGCGACGGTACCCTGACCCTCAGCGGCGTCATCACCGACGGCGCCAGCACCTTCAATCTCACCAAGCTCGGCGCCGGCGTTGTCGAGCTCACCAACTCCGGCAACAATTGGAACGGCGTCACCACCGTCGCCGGCGGCGCCCTCCGCATCAGCACCAGTTCCGACGCCCTCGCCGGCGGCTTCACCACCAACGGCTACACCGGCGGCAACCTGAATCTCGCCGGCGGGGTGCTCGAGATCGGCGTCGCCACGACCTTTGCCCGCCAGCTCGGCACCGGTTCCGACCAGGTCCAGTGGTCGAAGGACGGCGGCTTCTCCGCCTCCGGCGCCAACCGCACCGTCACCCTCACCAACTCGACCGGCACTGCCAACGGCACCCTCACCTGGAACGCCGGCAGCTTCGTACCCACCGGCAACGCCCTGCTCCTCAGCTCCGACGATGCCAACGCCATGGTCACCGTTACCAACGCCATCAACCTCGGTGCTGCCAGCCGCGAGGTGCGCGTGGCCAACGGCACCGCCTCGGTGGATGGCACGCTCTCCGGCATCCTCTCCAACGGCGGCCTCACCAAGACCGGTGACGGCACTCTCAACATCTCCGGCGCCAACACCTACACCGGCACTACCACGCTCCCGGGCGGCGCCCCCCGCGC
>CAZFHG010000221.1:4052-5867 GCA_964518665.1 uncultured Opitutaceae bacterium
CCTCCGTGGCACCATCAGCGCCAGTTCCAACATCACGCTCAACGGCGGCGTCCTCGAACTCACCGGCAACATGACCCGCAGCCTCGGCACCGCCGGCGCGAACATCCAGTGGACCGGCGACGGCGGCTTCTCCGCCTCCGGCGCCAATCGCACCGTCAACCTCGGCGGCGCGGGCGCGACCCTCACCTGGGGCTCCACTGCCAACTTCGCCGGTGCCAACAGCCAGCTCATCCTCGGCTCCACCAGCGCCAGCAACACCGTCACCCTCACCAACGGCCTGAATCTCAACGCCGGCACCCGTACCATCCGCATGCAGGACGGCACCGCTGCCGCCGATGCCATCCTCGGTGGCGTGGTTAGCAACGGCAGTCTCAATGTCGTCGGCGCCGGCCGGCTCGACTCCACCGCCGCCAACACCCTCGCCGGCACCGTGACGGTCAAAGGCGCGGAACTCCGGCTGCAGGGCACCGGCACCATGGCCAGTGTCACCAATGTCACCGTCAGCGAGGGCGGTACCTTCACCCTCGACAACGCGGGCACGAATAACACCAACCGGTTGAACAATGCATCCACCGTCACCCTCAATGGCGGCACGGTCAACCTGCTCGGCTTCGCCGGCGCCACGTCCGAGACCGTCGGCGCGCTCACCATGAGCGGCGGTGCCAATACGATCAACGTCCAGCGCAACGGCACCGGAACCTCCTCGTATCTCACCTTTGCCTCGCTTTCCCGCACCGGCGGTGCCACGGCCGACTTCACCAACGCGGCCGGCGGCGGCACGCTCGGCAATACCGGCAGTGGCAACGCCCCGCGCGCGCTTTTTACGTCGAACCCGACACTCACGTCCAACGTCCTCGGCTATGCCACCGTCAACGGCACCGCCTTCGCCGGCTACAACGCCACCTCAGGCGTCCTCGCCGTTGCGGGTACCGATACTGCGCAGGCTTCCTGGACCACCTCGATAAATGCCACGAACACCGCCGACCAGACCCTGACCGCCGCCCGCACAGTCGGCTCGCTCTCGCTCGGCTCCGGCATCGATATCAATGCCGGCGGCAATGTGCTCACGATCAACAGCGGCGGCCTCCTCAAGACCGGTGCCACCACCTCCATCGTTTCCAACGGCACCGTCACCGCCGGCACCACGGTGGATGAACTCATCGCCCATGTCTTCGGCGCCGGTGGATTGCAGATCAGCTCCATCATCGCCGACAACGGCCAGGCCGTGGGTCTCACCAAGACCGGCGACGGCGTGCTCACCCTTTCCGGCACCACCGCCAACACCTTCACCGGCGCCACCTACGTCAACGATGGCACGCTCGCCCTCAACAAGACCGCTGGTGTCACCGCTCTGACGGGCGACATCGTCATCGGCGATGGCCGCGGCACCGACACCCTCCGCCTCGATGCCGACGAGCAGATCGCCAACACCGCCGACCTCACCCTCCGCGGCAGCGCCTATGGCACCGGCGAGACGATCCTGAAGTTCAACGGCGCCGGCGGCGTGGGTGTCACCGAGACCCTCGGCGTCCTCACCATTGATGGCCACAGCGTGATCGATTTCGCCGGCGGCAATGTCTGCGATGCGAATTTCCTCTTCCTCGACGACCTGCTCATGGCCTCGGCCGACAGCCGGCTCTACATCCGCAACTGGATTGATTTCACCGATTTCCTCCTCGTGAAAAACACCGCCGACATCGGGGCCGTGCTCAGCCAGATCACCTTCGAAGGTTACGGCACCACCAGTTACTGGCAGGAGTACGATGCGAACTATTCCCGCATCACGCCTGTCCCCGAGCCCTCCACCTACGGCGC
>CAZFHG010000222.1:0-5850 GCA_964518665.1 uncultured Opitutaceae bacterium
CGTAGCTCAATTGGATAGAGCATCTGACTACGGATCAGAAGGTTTGGGGTTCGACTCCCTACGGCTGCGCCACTTTAACCGCCTTTCTCGCAACGAGAAAGGCGGTTTTTGTTTGGGTCCTTGTTTTGTCGAAAATGACCCGGGATTCGCTCGGAAACAGTAGCATCAGGTGCGCAGGAAATGTTGGTTGGGTAAACCTAACCCCACGGCGGAGCAACCATCGCCAAGCCGAGGTGGTTCAACATAGCGTTTGGTAATATCGATTCCACATGAGACCGCGCAAAGACTCACGCAGACGCGGCGGCACATCAAAGAGGTGAAACTCGGTATGACGAAGGAAGGATCTCAACGCCACGTTGGGGCTGCCCTTAGGCGTGTTTAAAAATCTCACACAGGTAGAAACGGCAGCGGTAGGCAGCACGCTGGCGGGCGCGGATTGAGCGCGAGCAAGCTCGCTGCCTACCGAAATGGCTCCAGCAAAAATACCCGGCTAAAAACTGGCGGTGTTTTTGTCCCGGCCCAGGAGGTTGACGACGTCGCGACTGCGCTCCTCGGGGGTGACTTTGAGGCTGACGAGTTGTTCGTCCTTCAGCTCGCCTTCCACGACGGTCTGGCGGGGGAGGTGGAGCTTGAACTTCACGTTCCAGCGCGTCGACGGCCACGCGGGGAAGAGCAGGATCTTGTCACCCACGGACTGCACGAGCATGTGCTGGAGGGCGAGTTGCGTGACACTGCCGTGGTCGAAATCGGGCACCCAGTCGTAGTTCGGACCCCAGAAGCCCTTGAACCGGGCGGGTGGAGTGTTGCCGTCGTTGAAATTCTTGGTGACGAAAAACGCGGCCGACTCTGTGAGTCCCAGCAGGGCGGCGTGGAGTGCATCCTGCCGCCAGCCGCCGGTGTCTGGGAACATGCGCTGGGTGAAGGTGGCGCGGCCAGTGGCGAGGTTGGGCCGGCCGACGCCGTAGAGCTTGAAGGGAAACACGCCGTAGAGCTCGGCGTTCTCGGTGTTATTCGGGACGGCCTCGTGCCGCTCGGCGGGCAACATGTGCGCCTGTCCGTCGGTCATCTTGAGGGGTAATTTGGGCAGGCGGGCGGTCAGGGCACGCCAGGCGCCCAGATCGGCCACCGACAGGAGTTCGGGCGGCAGCGCGAGGAGGCGGGGCAGGAGGTAATGCAGCCCGGCGACGTCGGGCAGGGGGTTCTCGGCTTCCCACCAGGTTTCCATGCTCTGGGCCGGGGCGATGCGCATGCGGCCGCTGCTGTCGTTGGGATAATGCAGGGCGTAAAACTTGAGCACGGCGCGCGCGATGGGCAGGAGATCGTTCTGCAAGAGCGCGGTGTCGCCAGTGTGCAGGTAGGTCTCAAGCATCAGGGCGACGAGTTCCAGACCGCTGATGTACAGGCGGCCAATGTACCGGTTGGCCACATCCTTGGGTTCCTTGTCAGTGCGATCCCAGCCGTAATTCGACGGCAGATAGGTGCCCCAAAAGCATTGGGTCTCGGGAAAGAAAGCGCCGCCGTGTCCGAACCAAACTTGGGTACGATGCTCCGCCAGGGGGAGCTGGTCGCGGTACATGCTGAAGAGCGGACGCAGCAATCCGTGATCACCGCTGGCGAGGGCGGCCCAGTACGGCAGCCGCGTATTCTGCCACCAATAACCGCCGCCCCAGCGCCGGTAATCGGCATCGAAGGGCTCGTCCTTCAAACCCCAGTCGGCCGTGAACAGTCCGCCGTTGAACTTGACGGGAAACCGGCCGCGGCTGCAGCAGGCGACGAGGTAACGCTGCCAGTTGGATTGCTGGGAAATCATCGCCGCGTGGCCCCAATCCGGTGCGCGGGCTTCCACTGCGATGCCAGAGCGACCCCAGAAATCCGTCCACCATTGCACGTGGTCGCGCCAGGCATCCGCCGCCGACGGTGCGGAGGTTGAATCCACCGCCGCCCGCAGGTCCGCCAGCCATTCACCGAAGGTCTCGGTTTGCGCGGCGTGCACATGGACGACGAGGGCGGCGGATGTGGTCTTCTTCGCCGTGATGAGCCCGCGGTCGCCTTTCTTTTTGAATCCGGCGCCGGTGAGGCAGGCGCCGAAAGTGCGGTTCAGCAAGGGATCCCGGGCCTTGTCCTTCAACGCGCCCAAACCCTGCTGGTCGAGGGTCAGGCCCCAGATTGATTCGGTGTTTCGCTGATACCAGATGACGTGCTGCTTTTCCTTGCGCAGCACGGTGTCGGGCGCGGCGACTTCCTCCACGGGTCCGCCGGTGAGGGTCGAGGTTTGTGCGCTTTCCTGTTTGCCGATGCGGCGCGGAGCCTCGCGCCAGGGATCCAGGCTGGCGCGGATTTCGCAGGGCTGGGTGCTGGTGACCTCGATGTTGAGGCGCGGCCAGTGGGCGTCGATCCACAGGCGCACGGCGGTGGATTCATTGGCGATGATCACCGAGGCGTCCTCAAGCGACAGCTTTTGCTCGAATTTGCCGGAGTCGGTCAGCAAACCGGGTTTGAGCGTTAGCCGGATCCGGCCGATCTTGATGAGGCGGCCGAGGTGGTCCCAGGCATCGTTTTTCGCGAGATAGAGCACAATCTCGCCGTTGGATTCGGTCCAGACATTGGCGGCGAGGTTGCCGTTGCCGATGGGGAGGGAATCCGCCGAAGTTTGGCCGGGGGTGGTCCAGGTGACGTCGCCAATCACAGGGCCATGCTGTGAGGAGGCGGGGGACGGAAGCAAGAAAACCCGCCGGATGGGCGGGTTTTCCAGGAGTGCGGGAGTCAGTTGAAACCTGGCTAAACGGCCTTGGCCAGTTCCACTTTTGGCAGGATCACGCCATCAAACTCGATCGCATGCGGATGATTTCGCTTCGTCTTGTGGAGGTGGTGACGCTTGGCGAGCATGCGGTCGAGTTTGTCTATCAGGAGGGAAACGGCCTTGTGGCACTCGTCGGCGGAGACGACCGCATTCATGTCGGGTCCATGGATGGTGATGTGACCCTTGGCCTTGAACTTGGCGGCGATCGCCTCATTGCGGTCACATTCAAGTTCCACGCGGACACGGACGATGCGCTCCTCGTGTCGGAACAATCGGTCGGCTTTCTCGCGCACATAGGTTTTCAGGGACGGCGTGAGTTCGAGGTGAATGCCGGATACGATTAGTTCGTGGTTGTTTTGTCTGTTCATGTTATGACCTATGGTTTTTGGGTTACTAACAGAAAGCCTTGAACCTCCCGATGTCATCGGCCCCGCTAAGCGAAGCTTTAACCTCATTCACCGCCGTCATCGTGACGGGGGGATCTTCCGGTATTGGAAAATCTTTCATCGAGGTAATGCACACCCTGCAACCGACTCTCAGGTTTTGCAACCTGTCGAGACGCGAACCTGGGTTGAAATCAGTTGGGCTTAAGCTGCGCCACATCCCATGCGACCTTGCCCAGCCCTCCGCCATAGTGCAGGGCGCGGAATCGGTGTTAGCTTGGCTGAAGACAGACGTACCGGCGGGCCGGGTGCTTTTGATCAATAACAGCGGTTTCGGGGCCTACGGACATTTTCCGGAGCCGAATCTGGCGCATCAGCTGGAGATGCTGGATGTGAATGTCCGCGCAGTCGTCGATCTCACCGCGCGCCTGCTGCCAGTCCTGAAGGAGCGGGGCGGGGCGGTGATCACAGTGGCATCCACGGCGGCGTTCCAGCCCACGGCTTACATGGCGGCCTATGGAGCATCCAAGGCCTTCGTGTTGCATTGGAGCCTGGCGCTCAACGAGGAACTGCGTGGCACGGGAGTGCGCACACTGGCGGTCTGCCCCGGGCCCACGCCGACGGAATTTTTCCGGCGGGCCGGTCTGCAGCAAGGCAGTGTATCGGATGCACTGGGCACCACGAGCGAAGCCGTGGTGCGCGCCTCGCTGCGCGCGCTGGCGGCCGGCCGGGCCCAGGTGGTGCCGGGGTGGAAGAATAAGGTCGCTGCGGCTCTGGTCACGAAGCTGCCCAAACCCATGGCGGCGTGGCTGGCCGCGAAGGTGCTGGCACGTTTCCGCCTCAAAAAGGTTTCCCGGTGAGCGCGCCGGACGAAAGGGCGCACTTCAATCCCCGCCGGGCCTGTGCCTGGCCACCGCGGCCGCAGCGCACGGACACCGTGAGGCAGATCAAGCTGGAGGAGTTGAAGGCGTGGATTGTCCACGAGGACGAGCGCCTGTTGGTGATCAACAAGCCCGGCGACGTGGTCTGCCATCCTTCGAAGGCCGGCCCTTGGTCGAGTCTCGTGGGGGCGGCCCGGGAATACACCGGGTTGCCCACCATGCATCTGGTTTTCCGCCTCGACCGGGAAACCAGCGGGGTGGTGGTGCTCGCGAAGGACGCCAAGATGGCGAGCCGGCTGCAGACCGCGATGATGGACCGCAGGGCGGGCAAGGTGTACCAGGCCATCCTCACCGGTGAACTGCGCGAGACGGTGACGGTGGCTCAGCCGTTGGGCGACGATGTGGAGAGTCCGGTGTTCGTGAAGTCGGCGGTGTGCGCAGATGGTAAACCCTCCGTAACTCATTTCGAGCCGCTGGCCACGGCGGCGGGGTTTACTCTGGCTCGGGTGCGGACCGAGAGCGGCCGCAAGCACCAGATCCGCGTCCATGCTCATTGGATGGGCTTCCCGCTGGTGGGAGATAAGATCTACGGACCCGACGACCGGCTCTACTTGGAGTTCATCGACAAGGGCTGGAGCGAGGCCATGGCGGCACGGCTGTATCTGCCACGCCAGGCTTTGCATTGCGCGGAGATTGATCTGCGCGCCGTGAAGATCGAACCGGTGTTTCTCGCGCCGTTGGCGGAGGATATGCGGAGATTCTGCGCGGAGCGCGGGCTGGAATTGAACTCAACGTAGCTCGGGACTTTAGCCCGAGCTGATAGCGCTGCACCAGCACCTGCGCGGCAGACCAGTGCCGGCTAAAGACCGGCACTACGACTGTGCTGTTTGTCCGTGGATCAACCCGTTGATGGCTGTGTCGGTGGCGGTGCGCAGTGCCTGGATGCGCTGTGCCAGGGGCAGGGCCGAGGGTGATTCCAGCGTGTAACTCAAGGTCGTGTGATGGTGCCGGAGGTAGATGGCTTCCGGCCAATTTTCGCGCAGCAGGGGATCGCTGATCGGGCGGATGATGCCGGGTGCGGCGGCGGGGCGGCCGTCGATGATGGCGCTCTGCTCAATCGGGCAAACCGAAGCCACGGCTGCGATCATGGGCTCGGCGAAGCTGGGCCGCTGGTTTGGATTCAGCTCGTAGAGATAAAACCCCTGCGACTCCCAGTCCTCATGCAGGCACAAGGTGAGCTCAAACAGCGGCTGCCGGGTCAGCCAGCGGGCATGGGCCTTCGCTTCGAGGGAAACCTGATCCTTGTAATCCCGGTTCAGGTCGCGGCCGTCGTGGTTTTCCCGGGTTCCCCGGGCATGGCCGGTGGGGTTGAGCATCGGGCACAGGAACCAGGTGGCACGGTCGTCAAAGATGCCGGCGGTCATCATTTCCAGCAGGGCCAGTGGGGCGGCGGGTTCGTCGCCGTGCATGCCGGCCGACAGATACAGGCGGGGCCGCAGGCCGGGGGTGCGCTTGGTCAGGGCGATCAGCGGGCAGCCCTGGATATCGCCATAAGTCTCAACGCGAAATCCTGCGGACACCGCGCCGGCCTCGCACCGGGCGATGAAGTCGGCGGGGTCGAGGGGAGCGGCTTTGACAGCTTGCACGGGAAGGTTCTTGCTGGCCGTTCCCACGGTTCACAAGCCACAATCTTTCCCTCGCATCATGTCCCAAGTCCGCGTCCGCTTCGCTCCCAGTCCCACCGGTTTCTTCCACATCGGCAGCGCCCGCACCGCGCTGTTCAACT
>CAZFHG010000223.1:0-5759 GCA_964518665.1 uncultured Opitutaceae bacterium
GGAAACCGGTGCGCCTGCGTTTCGCGATGCGCGAGTGCGACTTGTATTCGTTCCGATTCCACAGCAAGTAGAAGGAGACGGCCAGCCGAACGTTGCAGGTGCAGGTGACGCTTGCCAGCGCGCCTGACCTGCAACGTTAGCCGGACTCATGCATGTATGCGATTTCACGCCCGGAGACGAGCCTGCGCTGCAGGCCATCTTCTACTCCGCCGTTCATCCGATCGCCGCGAGCGACTACACCCCTACCAACGACCCATGCGCCGGCTGACACCGCTGCGCCGGCTGCCGCAACCGCAACCACGGCTCCGGCAACTACCACCGTCTACACCCACCTGATTCATATCAAAATAGGAGATGAACGATGCTGCGCCAGGAAAACAATCGCCTGATCCGTGAATTTGACTCTGAACAGCTGTGGATCGAGCCCTGGGGGCAAAACAGCCTGCGGGTTCGCGTCACGAAAATGAGGAGCATGCCGCAGGCCGAGGAAGAATGGGCACTGCTGCCGCCTGGGCCGCAGGCCGCTGAAATCACGGTCAACGGCAGCGAAGCCAGCATCACCAATGGCAAAATCAGCGCAAAGCTCACTGCGGCCGGAAAGCTCGTTTTCCTCAACCAGCGCGGTCAGGTGCTGCTGGAAGAGTTCCACCGCAACCGCCGCGAGGCCATGGAGGAATTCAACGGGGCAGCCAGCGATAAAAGCGTTGAAAAAAAGCCAGAATACTTGCGCTCGTTGGTCAGCGCGCTCGATATTGAGGCGCGCGAGTTCAACCCCATCCTGGGCGGCGACTATCAGCTTACGGCTCGCTTTGAATCGAACCCGGAAGAAAAATTGTTTGGAATGGGCCAGTACCAGCAGCCATTCCTGAACATCAAAGGCTGCACGCTCGAGCTGGCTCACCGCAATTCGCAGGCCAGCGTACCCTTCCTGGTCTCTAACCTGGGCTACGGTTTCCTTTGGCACAACCCTGCCATTGGCAAGGTGACCTTCGGTAAAAATGTAACCGAATGGGTTGCCCAGGCGACCGGCATGCTGGATTACTGGATCACGGCTGGCGACACGCCGGCCGAGATTGAAGAAACCTATGCCGCAGCCACCGGTACTGTACCGATGATGCCCGAGTACGCCATGGGCTTTTGGCAGTGCAAGCTGCGCTACCGCACGCAAGAAGAACTGCTGGAAGTAGCGCGCGAGTATAAAAGGCGCGGCCTGCCGATCTCAGTGATCGTGGCCGATTTTTTCCATTGGCCCAACCTGGGCGATTGGAAGTTCGACCTGGAATACTGGCCTGACCCGCAAGGCATGGTGGCAGAACTGAAAGCGATGGGCATTGAGCTGATGGTTTCGATCTGGCCAACGGTGGAAGAGAGCAGCGAGAATTTCAAAGAAATGGTTGAAAAAGGCTACCTGATCCGCGCTGACCGCGGCAACCGCCTCCTGTTGGCGGGGGCCTCGATCTTCGATGCCACCCATCCTGGCGCGCGCGAATATGTCTGGTCGAAGGTTCACCAGAACTATTATGCAAATGGGATTAAGATCTTCTGGCTGGATGAAGCTGAACCTGAATACAACCATTACCATTACGATATTTACCGCTACCACCTGGGCCCGGATGTGCAGATCGGCAATATTTACCCGTTGCTGTATGCGCGCACTTTCTTCGAAGGGATGAGCGCGGCGGGGCAAGGGCAGGTCATCAACCTGCTGCGCTGCGCATGGGCCGGCAGCCAGAAGTACGGCGCGCTGGTCTGGTCGGGCGATATCGACACCACCTTTCGCTCGATGCGCAACCAGTTCGCGGCCGGCCTGAACATGGGCCTGGCGGGCATTCCCTGGTGGACCACCGATATAGGCGGTTTTCACGGTGGCAATCCAGATGATCCGGCTTACCGCGAGGTGCTGGCGCGCTGGTTCCAATATGGGGCTTTTTGCCCGGTCTTCCGGCTGCACGGCTTGCGCGAGCCGCATATGCCGCCCCTCAGCAGCCATGGCGGCGGCAAGATGTTGAGCGGGGCCGCCAACGAAGTCTGGAGCTATGGCGACGCAGTCTACGACATCTGCACCCGCTATATGTTCATGCGCGAGCGCCTGAAACCGTATATTACCGGCCTGATGCAGGCCGCGCACGAGCACGGCACGCCGGTGATGCGCACGTTGTTTTATGAATTCCCCGCGGATGACAAGAGCTGGGAGGTCAACGACCAATATATGTTTGGCCCGGACCTGCTGGTGGCGCCGGTGATGGAAGCCAGCCTGGTGCAGCGGCCCGTGTACCTGCCGCAGGGTGCGCAGTGGACCAATGCATGGACCGGTGAAGTGCTGGCCGGCGGCCAGACGATCCTCGCCGATGCGCCCTTAGAGACCATCCCGCTGTTCTTGCGCGATGGGGTGAAGCTGCCCATTCTTAACGAGAGCACGGTGAAGCCGTCGGGCGAACGCCTGTCGGTAGGCGCCATCCGCTGGGACGCCTGGTTTGACGACAAGGTGAATCCCTACGAAAAGAACCTGGCGGACAAGAAATGGCACGGACGGCTGCCCTTCTATGCCAAGGCGATCTCGGATACCGAGGTTCAGGTGCATGGAGATACGCAAGAGGCCGTTGACCAGGAGATCGCGTATGCCAGGGCCGGCGGCCTGGACTACTGGGCGTTTCTTTACTATCCGGCAACCATCAGAAACGATGGGTTCAATCACGATCACATGAACCGCGCGCGGAGGCTTTATCTGTCCAGCCGGTTCAAGCAGGACCTGAATTTTTGCCTGATCGTCTCTCCCGGCCATCCGGACAAGGATATCAACGAATGGCTGCAGATCATCCAGGAACCGACCTATCAGAAAGTAGCCGGCGGCAGGCCGCTGATCTACTTCATGATGTGGGGGGAAGAAGTAACCGTTGAAAAGGTCTATGGCGATGCGGCATCCGCACGCCGGGCCATGGACGATCTGCGCCGGCGCATCATGGCCACGGGGCAGATGAACCCATATTTCGTCGTGCTGGCCATGACGCCGCAGGCCGGTGCTGCAGCCTGCGATGCCATGGGCTTGGATGCCATCAGCGCCTACACCAGCTTTGGCGGTCCCGATTATGCCGGACTGTGTGCCGCCCATCGTCAGCGCTGGGACGCGATGAAGGCAACCGGCAAGAAGGTGGTTCCGAATTTGACCGCCGGTTGGGGCGGGCCGCGCGACGGCCTGGGCGATACTCAGCAGCCCAACCCTGGCGAACTGTCAGCGCATCTGCGTTCTGCCTTTGCCTGGATCGACGCGAATCCGGATGCGGCCGAGGCGAAAACGATGCTTTTCTATGCCTGGAACGAAGTGGACGAGGGCGGTTGGCTTGTGCCGGACCTGGGCAGCGGCTCCGCCAAGCTGGATGCCATTCGCGGCGTGGTCGAAGCGGCCGGAGGCGCCCATTCAGGGACATGGGCTCCGCTCACGGTTTGAACCGGAGGTGCAGTATGCATAACAATAGTATCACGGTGCCGGGCCGCGAGGTGAAGGTCCTGGCCGAGGCCGACGTCGTGGTGGTCGGCGCCGGCGTGGGCGAGGTGTGCGCGGCGCTGGCGGCGGCCCGGACCGGGGCGCGGACCGTGCTGGTCGAGAAGAACGCCTTTCCGGGCGGAGTGGCCACGGCGGCGCTGATGATGAGCGCCTGCAATTTCTTCGTCACGCGCAGCGGCGACTCGGTCAGCGAGGGACTGCCCCGGGAACTCTTCGACAGCCTGGTGGCGGAGGGCGGCGCCATGCCGGACTACGCCCGGCCCGAACAGCCGCAAATCCCCAACGACCCGGAGGTGTTCAAGCGCGTCATGATCGCGAAGTTGCGCGAGGCCGGGGTGACCACGCTCTACGGCACGCTGATGACCCAGGTCATGGCGGGCGACGGGCGGGTGGAGGCGATTCTCTGCGAGGCCAAGGGCGGCGCCTTCGCCCTGAAGGCGCGGAACTTCGTGGATGCGAGCGGGGAGATGGATCTGCTGGCCATGGCCGGCGCGCCGCACACCGTGATCCGGCAGAAGCTCTCGCTGCTCTTTCGCATGGGCAATGTGGACATCGGTGCGATCGTGGATTGGTACGAGGCGCATCCGGAGAGCTACGATGAAACCGCGGATGTGCCCACCTCGCTGCGGGATACAATCCGGAATTGGCGGCAATACGGGGTGTTCCATTTGCCCCATTACCCCGGCCGGAAGATGGAGATCGTGGAGAAGGCCGTCGCGAGCGGGGAGTTCGTGCCGGACTTCGGGCGGCATGTGATCGATATGTCCAAGGCCATGGCCATGTTCGCCTCCCGGGCCAACCACGGCATGGTGCTCATCAACTCCATGGGGATGACGGCCGATCCCTACGACATCGTGGCCAAGAGCCAGTGCGAAGAGGAGGGGCGGCTGGCGGCCAAGCACCTGGCGGACTTCCTGGTGAAGCATTACCCCGGGTTCAAGGACAGCTACATCGTGGATACGGCGTCGGAGCTCGGGATGCGTCAGTTGCGGGTGCTCAGCGGAAAGCACACCCTCACGGAGGAGGAATTCCTCGCCGGAAAGCGATTTGACGATGTCGTGGGCCGCGCCATCACCATGAACTGGGCGCCTCCGCCGGATCGCGGCCGGTCCGTGGTGGCGGGCGAGATCCCGTTCCGGTGCCTGGTGGCCGATACGCCGGTCAATGTGATCTGCGGCTGCGGGCGCAGCGCCTCAACGTCTGCCGGGCATACATGGTCGTTTCTGCGCATCCAGGTTCCGACCATGGTCATCGGGCAGGCAGCGGGCACGGCGGCCGCGCTGGCCGCGGCGCAAGGGGTTCCGGTCACGGCGGTGGATATCCGGCTGCTCCAGAAGACGCTCAAGGCCCAGGGCGTAGACTTGCATCCGGAGGACTGAGCATGGTAAGAACAACACGGAGACGACCCGAAAGTACCCTGCGGAAGGGTACTTCCAGTCCGCATCATCCGGCCTCCGGAGCCGGGGACGTTTCTGCGCCAGCGCGGAGACTCTTCCTCGACGATCACCACATCCACAGCATGACCAGCCTGAGCCGGGTGTACCACCAGCCGGTCAAGGATCCCGCCCCGGTCAATGTGCCGGACAAGCCCTGGGAGACGAATGGCTGGGTCCGACCGGTAGGATGGTATCCCTACGGTTCCCACACGCAGGTATGGTCGCCGCCGGTATGGAACCCGGAGCTGTCCAAGTGGCAGCTCTGGTATCAAGGCGGCAAGGAAGGTCTGCCGCTCTACGCCGAATCCACCGACGGCATCAACTGGGTCAAGCCGAACCTCGGGCTGTACGAATGGGGCGGCAACAAAAACAACAATATCACGCTGCTGCCGACCGCGCCCTATACGCAGCCGAACGCGGCGCATCATAGAATCGTCGCGATCCGGGACACGTTTGATACAAATCCCAACCGGCGCTACAAAGCTTTGCTTGCGGAAGGCGAAAATGGCCTGATCCGGCTGATTTCTCCGGACGGCAAGACATGGACTCGCGAAGGCAGCGACCTGATTACGGCAGGAGACGAATACCGCCTCGGCCAGGATCCGGTGACCGGCCAATTCTGGGCCACGGTCAAATTGCATCCGTTCCAGGTTCCGGGCTACACCATGCCGGCGGATTTCCATCCTCCCGCCTACCGGCTCGCCTGGCTGCGGACCAGCTCGGATTTCGTCAACTGGACGCCACTGCAACTGGTCGCTTACGGCAGCACATCCGATCAGACCCAGGCGGCGGCGCAGATCGCCGCCTACAAGGCGAACCCG
>CAZFHG010000224.1:0-1463 GCA_964518665.1 uncultured Opitutaceae bacterium
CCTACCGCGTGCTCACCGCGGTCGACGCCGCCCTTATGGTCATTGACGCCGGCAAGGGCGTGGAGACCCAGACCCGCAAGCTCTTCGAAGTCTGCCGGCGCCGGGGCGTGCCCATTTTCACGTTCATGAACAAGTGCGACCGGCCGACCCGCAGTCCGATCGATCTGCTCGATGAACTCGAAAACGTGCTGGGCCTGCAGTCCTCGCCCGTCATCTGGCCGCTCGGCAATGGTCCCTCCTTCAAGGGCGTCTTTGATCGTCGCTCCCATGAGGTCCATCTCTTCGAGCGCGTCCCTGGCGGCAAATTTCAGGCTCCGGTCAATGTCACTTCCCTCGATGACGACGCGGTGCGCAGCAAACTTGACGACTACACCTTCAACGAGGTGAAGGACCAGCTCGCGATGCTCGACGGCGCCGGCCATCCCTTCGACCTCAAGGCCGTGCAGGCCGGCCAGCAGACGCCGGTGTACTTCGGGTCGGCCGTGAACAATTTCGGCATCCAGTTGCTCCTGGATGGTTTTCTCAAGGACTCCGTGCCGCCCGCCCCGCGCCGGGCCGTCAGTGTGGCCGTCGGCGGCCTCCCCGCCCCCGAGGAAGGCCGGGTCGTGCCCGTCGAGGAGCCAAAGTTCTCCGGCTTCATCTTCAAGATCCAGGCCAACATGGACCCGAAGCATCGCGACCGCATCGCGTTCCTCCGTATTTGCTCCGGTAAGTTCGAGCGCGACATGAACGTGATCCATCAGCGCACAGGCCGCACGGTCCGGCTGTCATCCTCGCACAAGCTTTTCGGCCAGGAACGCGAAACGGTGGACGAGGCCTGGCCGGGCGACGTCATCGGACTCGTGGGCCATGACTCCTTCGGCATCGGCGACACGCTGACGGCCGACAAGTCCATCCGCTTCGACGAGATCCCGCGATTCCCGCCTGAAGTCTTCACCTACATTTCGAATCCCAGTTCCTCCGACGCCAAGAAATACCGCGCCGGCCTCGAGCAACTCCTGCAGGAGGGCGTCGTTCAATCCTTCACCCCCCGCAACTGCCCGCCCGGCGCCACCCTGCTCGCCGCGGTCGGTCCGCTGCAATTCGAAGTCGTCCAATACCGCCTGCAAGCCGAGTACGGCGCCGAGTCCCGCCTCACACCCACGCCCTGGACCCTGCTCCGCTGGATTGAGCCGCATCCCCTGCTCAAGGACACCTCCCTGCTGATCGTGGCCACAGGCGTCAGTTTCGGCACCGACAAGTTCGATCACCCGGTCGCCCTCTTCCCCAACGACTGGACCATGCGCTATTTCGTGGAGAAGAATCCCGAACTGAAACTGCACGAGCTCCCTATCGAGCAGACGAGCTGATCGGGGCCGCTGGGAGCGCGACCGCCCTCGGTCGCAATCTGGCGCACGCCGGAAAAACCCTGCCAATTCAGCCACTGTGCGACGAAGCGGAGATTCTAGTTCGTGTACTGTCCC
>CAZFHG010000224.1:1473-5758 GCA_964518665.1 uncultured Opitutaceae bacterium
TTCGTGTGCATTGCGACCGAGGGCGGTCGCGCTCCCAATCGGCAGATTGACCGCAAATCACAGTGTTGGCATCGTCGGCGCATGCACTGGCTTTTGCTTTTCATCGCGCTCCTGAGCTTGGCCGGGACCTCGGCCCTGTGGTCGGCCGAGCCCGTGTCCGTCGGGCAAAAGCCGGTGCTGGTCATGATCCACGGCGCTTGGGCCGGTGGCTGGCATATGCGCAAGGTCGCCCCGCTGCTCGAGGCGCGCGGCGACAAAGTGTACACACCCACCCTGAGTGGATTGGGCGAACGCTACCACACGGCCACCCCGGCGATCGGCCTCGACGTTCACATTGAGGACATCGTCAATTTCATCCTCTTCGAGGACCTGCATGACGTCATTCTGCTTGGCCATAGCTATGGTGGCATGGTCATCACCGGTGTCGCCGACCGCATCTCGGAGCGGATTGCGCGCCTCATCTACCTCGACGCCTATCTGCCTGAAAATGGCGAGAGCCTCATGAGTCTACGCAAGGGCGGATCATTTCCCATCGAGCATATGACCAGGGACGGCTTCGTCATTCCGACCTGGGTCAAGCCCGACAAGCCCTTCCCCAAGGATGTGCCCCACCCGCTCAAGACCTTTACCGATCCCATCACTCTGAAAAACCCTGCGGCCGCAAAGATCCCCGGGACCTACATTCTGACAGTTGAAAAGGGCAAGGCACCGGAGGACGATGAGTTTTATCCTGCTGCGGAACGCGCGAAGGCCAGGGGTTGGCCCGTCATTGTCTTTGAGGCCGACCACGTCCCGTACTGGCGCAAGCCAGCAGAAACGGCCGAGTTGCTGTCTGGCATCCGCTGATTCGCATCCCGAGTGTCATGCAGCCGACTTTCTTTCCCACCGCCTCCGCCTTCCGTTCCTGGCTTGAGCAAAACCACGCCTCCACCCCGGAGCTTTACGTGGGTTTCCACAAGAAGGAATCCGGCCTTGGTGGGCTGACCAAGGCGGAGGCCATTGATGAAGCCCTATGCTTCGGCTGGATTGACGGCATCATCCACCGGATCGACGCGCAGAGTTACTGCCACCGTTTCACTCCCCGCCGGCCCGGCAGCAACTGGAGCAATGTAAACCTCGCTCACGTCCGGCGGCTGCAACGCGCAGGCAAAATGCACCCCGCAGGGCTGGCCGCTCATGCCGCCCGCACGGCTGCAAAGACCGGCGTCTACTCCTTCGAAAATCGGAAAACGGCCAAACTCCCGCCGGTCATGCTGCGCCAATTCAAGGCCGCCAAAAAAGCCTGGGCGTTTTTCAGCACGCAGGCACCCTCTTATCAGCGTATCAAAGCGCACTGGATTATCAGCGCCAAGCAGCCGGCGACCCGCGAGACCCGCCTGGGCAAGTTGATCAAGGCCTCAGCCGTCGGCCGGCGTTTGTTTTAACATGACTCCGTCTGGTGCCTTGACCGCCGCAAGTAATTCTATCTTTGCCGCGGATCACGCGGATCACGCGGATCGACGCGGATGACAGAGGTATTATCCGCGTCCATTCGCGTGATCCGCGGGAAAAGATTCGTCAGGTTCCGACCGATGGAAGGCGCCGGACAACAGAACTGAAATTATAGCAGATTTGCTTTCCTCCGCTTTTCGCTCGCCGCCATGGCAAAAGTTCACTCGCTCACTCAGATGCATTTTGTGCGCCGTTTTTTCGTCTGCCTCGTCCTCACAGTGACCTGCGTCCCGGCCCTTTTCGCCGCGAAGGCCGCACCCGCGGAGCAGATCTACAAGGGTGCCATTGTCATGGACGCCAACACGGGGCGCGTGTTGTTCGAGGACAATGCCGACGTCATCAGTCCGCCCGCAAGCGTCACCAAGCTCATGACGTACCTCGTGATCAACGACCTGATCCAGGCCGGCACCCTGTCCCTGCAGACTCCCGTCACCGTGACCGCGTCGGATTCCAAGATCGGCGGCACCCAGGTCTGGCTCAAGCAGGGGGAAACTTTTCCGGTCGAGGAACTGCTCTACGCCCTGATGATCCAGTCCGCCAACGACGCGGCCTACGCCCTCGCCCGCACCGCCGCCGGCACTGTGCCCGCCTTCGTTGAGCGCATGAACGCCAAGGCCCGTGAACTGGGCATGACCCATACGACCTACCGCACTCCGCATGGCCTGCCTCCCTCCAACCGCAGGACCTCCGAAGGCGACCTGACCTCGCCCCGTGACCTGGCCAGACTCAGCCAGCATCTCATCAGCCGGACGGATGTCCTGCGCTACACCTCGGTCAAAATCCGTCCCTTTCGCGACGGCCAGGCCACCGGCCGCATTGAGATGCGCAACCACAACCACCTGCTCGGTGCCGTCGCCGGCGTGGATGGACTCAAGACCGGCTATACCGCCGGTGCGGGCTTCTGCCTGGCCGCCACCGCCGAACGCAATGGCAAGCGCATCATTGCCGTCATCATGGGATCCAGCGATCGCAAGACCCGCGACATCAAGATGGCCGAACTGATCGAGCGGGGCTTTGCCGCTCCCGGTCTCGTCTCCGCCCCCGCCGCGGCGGCTGCCGCGAGCGATGTCTCACCCGTGGCCCATGCCCCGTTGACGCCCGCCGAAAAGACCTCGAGCAGCGGTGGCAGCGACGCTCCGGTGATCAAGTTTTCGATCCCAGGAAGGTGATTTGGGGTAGCGCCCGGCCTCCGGACGGGCGGTTCGGCGGCGTGCGCCAATCGGCCCGTCCGGTCTGCCCCCCGTAGGCCCGGCGGTGGAGGGAGGCCGGGCCCAACCCAAAGGCTGAAGGCACGTTGGCCTTGCCCATTTAACCCTCTCAGTGCCCGTGACCGTGTTCCATGAGGAGCATCATGAGACCCAGCACGATAAAGATCATGCCCAGCAGCCCGGCTTCGAACTGCTCGAAACTCTTCAGCTTGAAACGCTCAAAACCCACCAGGGTGAGCCACGTGAACATCATCATGCCCGCGAGGGTCGCCACCGCGAGGATCAGGCTCAGCACCACAAAACCGGGCCAGCCAAACTGGACCGCCGAGAGATAGACCGGCAGGAAGCCTTCGCAGGGAGAAAGCGTCAGCATCATGAACAGGCCGCTGATCGCCGCCCAGTCGCCGGCCCGTTTTGACACCAGTTCGGTGTCCCTCAGCTCCTCGTCCCAATGGCTTTGCTCGTGTTCGTGGTCGCATTCCTCACTCGGCTTGTGATGCCCGCCCGGCGCATGGTGGTGGAGCACGCCGTGGCCGCTGAGTTGCCGCCAGCCATAGAAAACGCCAATGGCCAGCAGCACGCCGCCGGTGGCCCGCGTGAAGATTTCACCCAGACTTTCGTCCATCTGAAACCCAAACCACGCAATGCCCAGGCCCAGCAGCGTGGTCAGCAGCACATGGCCCATGCCCGCCAGGGCCGACACGGCCAGCGTCTTCGACCGACTCCAGCCACGGGCGCGAGAGACGAGGACAAAGGGCAGCCAGTGCGTCGGCAGCGCCGCATGAAAAAAGGCCACAGTAAATCCGGTAAAAGCTACGGTCGTAAGGATCGGATAATTCATGAGTAGCGACAGCTCCCGGCATCAAACCCCTGGGCCCGTGGTACTGTCGAACGCGAACTGTAGCAAAGTCGTCAAGCCCGGCCCTGCGGGCAGGTTAAGTTGGAAGTTTAAGTGTAGGCTGCTGTCGAGCGCTGGCTATGGCGGTGTCGGAACCTAAACTTAAACTTCAGACTTCAACCAAGTTTTGCCGACGACGACGGCAAAACTTGGACATTGAGTGTTGTCCCCGCGTCGTTGGAAATGGGGGCAATGACATCCCGCGAACGCTTCCTGGCCGCCTGCGCCTGCACGCCGCTTGACCGGCCCCCGCTCTGGGTCATGCGCCAGGCCGGCCGCTACCTGCCCGAATACCGCGCCCTCAAGGCCAAGTCCTCCTTTCTCGAAATGGTGAAGACCCTGGCGCTCGCCACGGAGGTCACGCTGCAACCGCTGCGCCGGTTCGCCCTCGACGCCGCCATCCTGTTTTCCGACATCCTCGTCATCCCTGAGGCGCTGGGCCAGGGCTACACCTTCCGCGACACGGGCGGCATCGCCATGGCCTTCCGCCTGGAAACACGCGCCCAGGTGGACGCTTTGGCCCCGGCCGAAGCGATCCCCGAACGACTCGCCTATGTGGCTGATACCCTGGGCCTGCTGAAGAAGGAACTCGCCGGCCAGAAGGCCCTGCTCGGCTTCGGCGGTTCGCCCTGGACCCTCGCCACCTACATGGTCGAGGGCGGCAGCTCGGATGATTTTGAGCGGATCA
>CAZFHG010000225.1:0-5649 GCA_964518665.1 uncultured Opitutaceae bacterium
CTGACCAACGTCTCGATCGCCAACTTCGAGGCCATGACCTTCAGCTACCGTGGCCAGGCCATGGACGGCCGCCTGAACATGCTGGCCGGCGTGCGTCGTTCCAAGCTCATCAACACGGGCCGTACCGACTACAGCCCCACCTACGGTGCGATCTTCACGGTCAAGAAGGGCATCCACGTCTTCGCCTCGGCGAGCGAAATGGTGACCTTCACCAACCAGTTGAGCTACATCGGGCCCGGTGTCACCGCCGCCGACAATCCCAAGCTCTTGGACAACGTGAGTGAAAAGGGCATGGAGTGGGGTCTCAAGACCGACTTCAATGACAGCGAGTTCTCGGGTACGGTCTCCATGTACCAGGACGAGCGTGACGGCATCGTGCAGCTCGACTTCGTCAAGTCCATCAACGACCCCCGCAACAGCGGTCCGAACATGACCACCACGCAGGCCCAGCCCTACGTCAACGGTGGCGTCGTCCGCGCCGAGGGCGTTGAGTTCGACCTGACCTGGACCCCGAACCGGAAGTTCCAGCTCAGCACCAACTACGCCTGGCAGTACACGGCCAAGACGGTGAGTGACAAGACCCTCAACCCGCTCACCCCGGGTGCGTTGGTCAATCAGCACCTGAAACGCCGCCTGCAGAAGTCCCCCGAACACCGCTTCAACATCATCGGCAAGTACAACTTCGTCGATGGTCCCTTCCGTAACCTGAGCGTCGGTGGTGCCTTCCGCTATTCTGACGAGTACAGTCTGCAGAACGCTGCGAGCATCAACATCATGGTGCCGTCTGAGATCATCATCGATATGTTCGCGAACTACAGCACGAAGCTCGCGGGCATTCCGACGGACTTCCAGTTCAACGTGATCAATGCGACGAATGAGATCAACGACATCACTCGCAGCAATGGTCTCGAGTTCCGTCTCACGACGGGCTTCCGCTTCTGATCTTGTTGGGTAAGGTTTCCTTTCATCCCAGCGGATGAAATTAGCTGAGGGCCGCGCGAAAAAATCGCGCGGCCCTTTTTTTTGTGATGAAGCAGTATCGTTTGCCTGGGAGCGCGACCGCCCTCGGTCGCAATCGTCCGCAGGCTCTCCAGGCCGCGAAAGAGAAAGATAAAGAGAACGAGAAAGATTGTGACCTGACAGGATCTGAAATGGCAGTCGGAATCCCCTCCCTACACCTTCACCGGCAGCGGGCGGACGGTGGACTGCTCCACCCAGCGGCCCTCGACGCTGATCGTGCGCGGGTACGCGGGCAGGCCCCGCTCGTTCTGCTGCATCAGCGACACGACGAAGCTCGCGGCCGCCTCGCCCAGGAGATCCATCTGGTTGTCGATGCCGGCGAGACCTTCGGTCTTGCCAAAAAGCTGGCCGAGGCAGACCCCGATGTCCTCCGGCACCCGGTAACCCAGCTCGCGGATCCAGCCCAGCATCTCCTGCGGAAAGGCGCTCAGCATCACGCAGTCGATCCGCTGGCTGCGCAGCCAGCGGCCGAGCGCGGCCTTGGTGATGGTGTGGTCGATCAGCGGCGTGACGCGCTCCTTCGGCGGGAGCAGGTATTGCTCCGACAAATAGGTGCCCGGCACGATGCCCAGGCTGCGCTCGTAGATGCCGTAGGGCAGGACCAGGCCGACCCGCCGGTACCCGTGCTCGTACAGCTTGCGCATCGCGAGGCGGATGTTGTGGGCGTGGTTGACGCAGGCGCGGTGCACGCGCAGGTCGGTGATCGAATAGCCGACGGCGACCGTGGAGAAATGCTCCCATTCCAGGTCCGGCATGTGGCCGGGCTCGGGCAGGCGCGGGGTCAGGATCAGGCCGTTGATGGACCGGGTCAGCAGCATGCGGTTGAGCCGCGCCGGTGTCATGTCGGGGGCGTTGATCTGGAACGACTCGACTCCAAAACCCTGGGCGTGGGCGTACCGGGTGATGCCCTCGAGCAGCTGCCGCTCCGTCACGTTGGTTTTGAGCTCCTCCGGCGGGTAGGTTACGATGCAGCCGATCACGCCGGCATGCCGGTGGGCGTTGCGATGGCGGTAGGCCGACAGCGCGGAAAGCATCGCATCGTGCGTGTAGCCCAGTTCGCGGGCGACCGCCATGATCCGCTCGGCGGTCGCCGGCGTCACCCGGGGGTCATTGCGCAAGGCAAGCCCGACCGTGGTGAAGTGCACGTGCGCCTTCTCGGCGATGTCTCGCAAGCTGACCCGCTTTTCCATACTATCATCCAAGGTGATTTTTTGGGGCAGGCAGCAAGCAATTTCACACGGAGCCCGTCGGGCCGCCGGACCGCCCGGGTCGGTATGAATCTCTTTGGTTTGGATTCTCTTATATGAAAACGCGGCAACTGATTCCCTTCCTCCTGACCATGACCACCCTGCTTTCATCCTGTCCCGCCGTCGCTGCTGATGCCCCTGTTCCTCCCGTGGCGCACGGGTTGGGGGAGGGCTTTCACGGGCTTGAGTCGGCGACCGATCCGACCATGCAGACCGCCGATCCCGCCTCGCTGGCGGCTTTCACCGCGAGCCGTTACGGCCTCTTCATCCACTGGGGCCCCGTCACTTTGGCCGGCACCGAACTCGGCTGGTCCCGCGGCCGCGAGGTTCCCGCGGCCGACTACGATAATCTCTACAAGCGGTTCAACCCGGTGAAGTTCAACGGCGATGAATGGGTGCGCATGGCGAAGGCCGCCGGCATGCGCTACATCGTGCTCATCGCGAAACACATGGACGGCTTCTGCCTGTGGGACACCAAGCAGACCGAGTACAACATCATGAACTCGCCGTTCGGGCGCGACGTGGTGCGCGAGCTCGCGGACGCCTGCCGCCGCGGCGGCCTCGCCTTCGGGGTCTATTACTGCATCGCGGACTGGCACCATGAGTTTTTCCCGTTCAGCGGTCCGTACTACGGTCCGCGCGACACGGTCGTGAAGCCGACCGCGGATGTGGAGCGCTACACCCAGTACATGATGAAGCAGCTCGCCGAGCTGGTGGCCGACTACGGTCCGATCCAGACGGTGTGGTTTGATTCGATGGCCGGGGCGCACTGGCCCGAGCAGGGCCGTCGGCTGATCCCGTATCTGCGGGCACTCCAGCCCAGCATCCTCATCAACAACCGCGCCGCCGTGCCCGGCGATTATGTGACGCCCGAGGAGCGCATCGGCCGCTACCGCGACGACAAGCCGTGGGAAAGCTGCATGATGATCGGGCAGTCGTGGTCGTGGAAGGCCGACGACCAGTTGAAGCCGTTCCCAAAACTGCTGCGCGCCCTGATTCATTGCGCCGGCGGTGATGGCAACCTGCTCCTCAGCGTGTGTCCGATGCCGGATGGCGCCTTTCAGCCCCGCATGGTGGACCGCCTCAACGAGATCGGCGACTGGCTCAAGAGCTATGGCGAAAGCATCTATGGGACGCGGGGCGGACCTTACAAACCGACGAGTTTCCTGGCCAGCACGCGGCGCGACCGAAACGTGTACCTGCACATCCTGCGCTGGGATTCCGATCGGCTCGTCCTGCCACCGCTGCCCCGCAAGGTCGTGGCCAGTTCCGTGCTCACCGGTGGCACGGTCAGCGTGGAGCAGACGGAGAGTGCGCTCGTGATCTCCGTCCCGCCGGCCGACCGGCAGAAGATCGACACCCTCGTGCGGCTGGAAATGGACGGACCGGTGGAGAACATCCCCGCCATCGCCCTGCCGGCGGAGGTCACGATGACCGCCTCGGTCACCCGCGAGCCGGTGGAGCAGTATGCCGCGCATTTCGCCGTGGACAGCGATCCCGACACCGAGTGGTCCGCGCCGGAAGGCCAGACATCGGCGACGTTGGAGCTCACCTTTTCCCGACTGCGCACAATCAAGAGCGTGAAGTATGATGAGAGCACCCGGCCCGTCCGCATTCGTTCCTACGCGGTGGATTGGTGGGACGGCACCCGGTGGGTGCACCTGCTGACCCGCGACAAGGATGCGAACTACGTGGTGAAATTCGATCCCGTCACCACCTCGCGCCTGCGCCTCCGCGTGCTGCACATGGAGCACACCGTCACCGCCGCGGAGATCGTGGTCGAGGACGTGGAAAACTAAAGTGTGTCCCGAAGAGAACCTGCATAATTGAGAATAACCCAAAGATCAGATGAACGTGCTCGGGACGTAGCGCAGTGCTTCAGCCTGCGTTTCCTGTTGATTCAGCGCGGGCTGAAGCACCGCGCTACGACGCCCATCATGACTTCGATCTGTAATCCGCAAAGTAGCTACGAGCGTGAGCGAGTGGACGAACGGCCACTCGCTCACGCTCGTAGCTACAGGATCCGGATACGCTGTCCCGAAGTTTTGTTGTCGCTCCCATTATTTGCCCATGAAATTACTACAACTGGTCCCACTGCTGACTGCCATGACCTGCGCGCTGCCGATCTCCGCCCGCGCCACTGAAACTCCCGCGCCGCCGGCCGCGCACGGGCTGGGGGAGGGTTTTCACGGCCTTGAGTCGGCAACCGATCCGACCATGCAGACCGCCGACCCCGCCTCCCTGGCGGCTTTCACCGCGAGCCGTTACGGCCTCTTCATCCATTGGGGCCCCGTCACTCTGGCCGGCACCGAACTCGGCTGGTCCCGCGGCCGCGAGGTTCCCGCGGCCGACTACGATAATCTCTACAAGCGGTTCAACCCGGTGAAGTTCAACGGCGATGAATGGGTGCGCATGGCGAAGGCCGCCGGCATGCGCTACATCGTGCTCATCGCGAAACACATGGACGGCTTCTGCCTGTGGGACACCAAGCAGACCGAGTACAACATCATGAACTCGCCGTTCGGGCGCGACGTGGTGCGCGAGCTCGCGGACGCCTGCCGCCGCGGCGGCCTCGCCTTCGGGGTCTATTACTGCATCGCGGACTGGCACCATGAGTTTTTCCCGTTCAGCGGTCCGTACTACGGTCCGCGCGACACGGTCGTGAAGCCGACCGCGGATGTGGAGCGCTACACCCAGTACATGATGAAGCAGCTCGCCGAGCTGGTGGCCGACTACGGTCCGATCCAGACGGTGTGGTTTGATTCGATGGCCGGGGCGCACTGGCCCGAGCAGGGCCGTCGGCTGATCCCGTATCTGCGGGCACTCCAGCCCAGCATCCTCATCAACAACCGCGCCGCCGTGCCCGGCGATTATGTGACGCCCGAGGAGCGCATCGGCCGCTACCGCGACGACAAGCCGTGGGAAAGCTGCATGATGATTGGCACGCAGTGGTCCTGGAAGCCGAACGATGAACTGAAGTCTTTCCGGAAATTGCTGCGGGCGCTCGTCTACTGCGCCGGCGGCGATGGCAACCTGCTGCTCAATGTCGGCCCGAGGGCCGACGGTTCCTTCGAGCCGCGCATGGTGGACCGCCTCAATGAAGTCGGCGCCTGGGTGAACCGCTACAGCGAGAGCATCCACGGCACCCGCGGCGGGCCCTTCAAGCCGACGAGCTACCTGG
Source organism: uncultured Opitutaceae bacterium (assembly GCA_964518665.1). Taxonomy (GTDB): domain Bacteria; phylum Verrucomicrobiota; class Verrucomicrobiia; order Opitutales; family Opitutaceae; genus UBA2377. The sequence continues at coordinate 5,449 of CAZFHG010000225.1, forward strand.
CCAGCACCCGCCACGGTCGCAACGTGTACCTGCACATCCTGCGCTGGGATTCCGACCGCCTGGTTTTGCCGCCACTCCCCTGCAAGGTCGTGGCCAGTTCCGTCCTCACGGGCGGCACGGTCAGCGTAGAGCAGACGGACAAGGCCCTCACGATTTCCGTCCCGCCGGCCGACCGGCAGAAGATCAACACCCTCGTGCGGC
>CAZFHG010000226.1:0-5626 GCA_964518665.1 uncultured Opitutaceae bacterium
GCGGTGCCGCGGATGACGTCGCCGGGCTCAAGCCGGGCCGCCCGCCGGGCCGGGATGAGGCTGGCAACCATGACCATGATCACCGCCGTGACCGTGGCGGCCACATAGTGCCAGATCGACCAGGAGACGATGAAGGTGTCGGCGGCGAAGATGCCGCGAATGTTGATGGGCGTCTGCGAGACGCCGTAGGTGATGGCGGCCCCGAGAATCCAACCCAGGACGGTGCCGATCGCGAGGACGATGGTCGCCTGCCACAGGAAGATCTGCGAGATGTCCTCCCGGGTGTAGCCCATGGACCGCAGGATCGCGATCTCCTTGGTTTTTTCCATCACGATCATGGCCAGGGTGTTGAACATCGCCAGACCGGCAATGAGGGTAAAGACGGACACGGTGATGGCGGAGGAAATCTTCAGGGCCCGGAAGACATCGAGCCAGGTCTTTTCACGTTCCTTCCAGCTCTTGGAGTTGTGATGCAGGACATCCGTCATGCGCCGGGCGTCCTCGTCCGCCCGGTTCTTGTCGATCAGCCCTACCTGGATGAAGGAGGCGCCCGTGGGTTTCTTGAGCAGCGAACGCGCCTCGCCCATGTTCAGGTAGACACGCACCCGATCAATGTCGCTGACCCCGGTCTCATAGATCGCGGTGACCCGGTAGCGCCGGATCTGTCCGCCCACCTCAAGCTGGTAGGTGTCGCCCAGCTCCAACTGCATGCGCTGGGACATTTCCAAACCGATGAGCGAGCCGGTGATCGCCCCGTTGAAATCCGCAATGTTGCCGCGCACGATCTGCCGGCGGATGTCCGACACCCGCTCGTGGTCCTCGAGGTTGATGCCGTAGACGCGCACCGATTCGTTCTTGAACGCGCTGCGCATGATCACCGCTCCGTGCAGGACCTCGGACACGCCCGCGACATTCGGGAACCGCTTCACGGCATCGATCACCAGTTTCGGCTCCTCGATGCCCTCGATGTATTTGCGGCCTTCCTTCGTCTTGATCTCGTACTTTGAGCCAAAGCCGCCGGCGGCCATGCTCCGCAGGGTGTACTGGATCTTGTCCTCGATGCGGATGGCTCCGTTGGTGCCGAGGATCGTCTTGATGAAGAATTCCTCGAACCCACTCGTCGTCGCCTGCGTGACGATGAACAGGCCCACGCCCAGCACGATGCAGGACAGGCTCATCATCATGGCCCGCTTTTTCGCGGTCAGAAACCGGAAGGCGATGCGAAGATTGGGAGACATCGGGTCAGTCTAGGGCGGAACAGCGCAAACTGTGCGACAGCCGCGGCTCAGTCCGTAGAGACCAGCCTGGACCGCACCTTGTCGCCGTCACGGAACCGGTCGATCTCGTCGATGACGACTTCCTCGCCCGCCTCGACGCCCTTGAGGATCTCGACCGTGGTCAGGCTGGTGTAGCCGAGTTCAACCTCGCGCAGTTCCACACGGCCGTCCTTCACGACATAGAGGTTGGTGCCAAAGAGGGCGCGGCGGGGCACGTTGGCCTTGGCGGGGCGCTCGCCGACGACGATCGTGACCTCGCCGGTGATGCCCGGCACGAGCTTCTCGGGATCGATCTTCACATCGAGATGGACGATGTAGCGCTGGGTCTCGGGATCGGAAGTGGGCAGGATCTTGACGATGGCGGCATCGTAGATCGAGACGCCATAGGGCAGAAAACGCACGGAGGCCTTCTGGCCGATGCGCAGGTCCGCGAAGTTTTCCTCGCTGATCTTGGCCTCCACCGTGCGGCTGGTGGAGATGATCGTGGCGATGGGCCAGTTGGGATTGATCAGGTCGCCCGGGCGGGCCATCACCGTGGAAACGACGCCGTCAAAGGGTGCGATGATGGTCATCTTCTCCAGCTGGCGCTGCTTCACCTTCAGGGTGTTCTCGTAGTTGTCGAGCAGCTGCTGGTTCGCGACCTTTTCCAGTTCAAGGCTCTGCTCGGTGCGCTTCACGAGCCGGCGCTGCTTGACGAGTTCGGCCTCCGGGTAGTTGCCCGACTTGGTCAGGCGCTCGTAATTCTCCAGGGTCTCCTGCTCGCTCTGAAGTTGCAGCAAAATGGCCGAGCCGACGGCGATGCGCCGTTTTTCCGCCTCATACTTGTCGCGGATGCCCTCGATCTCGAGTTCGAGGTCGCCGGTGTCGAGCTGGGCGAGCACGTCGCCGGCCGCCACCAGCTTGCCGGGATCGAGTTCGCTGCGCACCACGCGCCCGCCGACCTCGCTCTTCAGCTCCATGATGTACTCCGCCTGCACGACCACGCTGCCGGGCACGGCCTTGTAGGCGGTGCCGCTGGTGACCTTGGCCACCAAGGCGACCGGGCGGGAGAAGTAGACATAGGCCGCAATGGCCAGGGCCAGTGCCGCCGCGCCGATGATCACTTTCCGGGAGGTGCTCATGGCGGTTTCGCTCAGGATTTCGGATGGACGAGGCCGTTGGTGACGGGGTCAGCGCCGATCAGGGAAACGAATTCCACCACGCGCATCAGGTAATTGTAGCGCGAGGAGACTGTGCTGGCGAACATGCTGCGGTAACCGGCTTCGGCACCGGCCAGATCGGTCTCCGAGGCGAGGCCGCGCTGGAAATCCCCCTGCCGATATTTCAGGAACTCCATGGCACTGGCCAGCAGGCGGTCGTTGATCTGCATCTGCCGGAAGGCAAGTTCGACCTGCTTGGCCGCGCGCTGGGCATCCTGTGCGAGGGTGTCCTTCAGGTGGCGGTAGCTCGCCTCGAACTGGCGCTTGCGGGCCAGGGCGCTGGTGGCGGCGCCGCGGGCGGCGAATCCGTCGAAGATGTTCCAGTTCGCCTGCAGGCCGACGTAGCGGGACTGCACGCCGTATTTCAGGCCGACGTTGGCAGTGTAGCTTTGCTCGTCCTGGCTGAGGCCGGCCACCAGGTTGAACTTGGGCAGCAGCCGCTTGCGCTGGTTCTGGTACGCGAGGTCCTCGACCTCGATCTGGCGCTGGAGGATCAGGGCTTGGTTGACGGGCGGCTCGCTGTGGCCGAGGAATTCCGCCAGCAGGCGGCCCACGCCTGTAGCGGACGAGGGCAGGCCGTAGATCTCATTGGGAATGGTATCGTCGCCCGGCAGCGGCTGTCCGGTCAGGGCGGCGAAACTCTGCTTCAGCTGCAGGAACTCCAGCTCGGCATATTCCTCGGCCAGCTGCGCGCGGTCGTTGGCGATGCGGACCTGGAAAATCTCGCCCTCGGAGGTGACTTTCTGGGCGAGCTTCTCCTCCGCCAGCTTCAGGGCGTCATCCGACAGCTTCCGCTCGTTGCGGATGTTGACCACCTGAATTTTCTTCAGGATCAGCTGCAGGTAGATGCTGCGGATTTCCATGGCCAGCACCCGGTAGGCCTCCTCGTACTGGCGCCCGGCGATGTGCTTGCGCAGTTCGCCGATGCGGGCGTTGTTGCGGCGCTCGCTCCAATGGAAGACAGGCTGGCTGATCAGTAAGTTGTAGTAGACCTTGTCGGTATCGAGCGTCTCCGCCTGGTCCTCGCGGTCGTCCTTGGCCTTACTGATCTGGTAAGTGCCGGAGACGCTGGGCAGCAGGCCCGCCTTGGCCTGGGTCAGGTCGCCATCCGCCATCATCAGGTCCAGATTGCGCAGGATCATGCGCGGAGACTGGGTGACCGCGCTGTCCATGATCTGCTTGAGTTGCGGAAAGACTTGTTCGGGCAAGACCACGGCATCATCCGCCATGGCTGTGAGGGAAAGACCGGTCAGGATCCCGAGCGGTAAGAGGAGGCGAAATGACAGCTTCATCGGATAATAGGGAGGTTTGATAGAAACCGAGCAGGGCACTTAGAATTGCAATCTGTTATTTTGTTCACTGACACCGCGAAATGACCATTCCGCTACCCCGCTCGACAAAAATCCCAAGAAACCTGTCTTGCCAGGGACGGGCAACTTTGTGATCGCTTGCTTTTCATGATGTGCCGTCCTCCACCAGACGATTCCGGCTGCACGAGCCGCAAGCACTCGGTCCATGGGCGCAGGCCATTGCGATCATCCATCCCTGTGCTCCCCGCCTGAGGGCTTGAGGCCGATGAACCTATTTCAAAACGATGTCATTTGACGCCCATTCCGGTCCGGCATCCGGCCATGTCTTTTGGATCATGGGTCTGTCCGGAGCGGGGAAATCCACCCTGGCCTCCGCCCTGACCGCCAACCTGCGCCGGCAAGGCCTGCCCGTACTTGAACTGGATGGCGACATCCTGAGGCATGGCCTCTGCCAGGGACTCGGGTTTTCCGATCAGGACCGGATGGAAAACCTGCGCCGGGCTGCCGAGGTCGCCCGCCTGGGTGCGGATTCAGGCCTGCATGTCGTCGCGTCCTTCATCACTCCGTTGGAATCGCACCGGAAAGCCATCCAGGACATCATTGGAGCCGCCCGCCTATCATTGATTTGGGCCGATGCCCCCATCGCGGTCTGCCGCCTGCGCGACGTCAAGGGACTGTATGCGAAGGCCCAGGCCGGGCAGATGCCGCAGATGACAGGACTGGGCTCGGCTTTTGAACGACCGAAGCACCCGGATCTCATGCTCTCGACCTCAACCGAGTCTCCAACCGAGTCGGCGGATAGGCTGTCTGAGTTCGCCCGGATAAAACTGGGGCATTCCAGGTAGGCCGCGCCATGTCCCATTACCAACTCAGCCATCTCGACCTGCTGGAGCATGAGGCCGTGTTCATCCTGCGGGAAGCCGCCGCGCAATTCCCCTCCACGGCCATCCTATTCTCCGGCGGAAAGGACTCGCTCGTGCTGGCGGCGCTGGCCCGCAAGGCCTTCGCCCCCGCCCCGCCCCCTTTCCCGCTGCTGCACATCGACACCGGACATAATTTCCCCGAGACCCTGGCTTTCCGCGACAGTTTCGCCCGCAACTTCGGCTTCCGACTGCTGGTCCGGCAGGTCCAGACCACCATCGACCAGGGCCGGGCCGTGGAGGAAACCGGCCCCAATGCCAGCCGCAACACCCTGCAGACCATCACCCTGCTCGAGGCCATCGCCGAGCTGAAACTGGATGCCGCCCTGGGAGGCGAACGCCGGGACGAGGAAAAAGCCCGCGCGAAGGAGCGCATTTTTTCGCACCGCGACGCCTTTGGCCAATGGGATCCCCGGCACCAGCGGCCCGAACTCTGGCACCTCTTCAACGGCCGCAAGCAGAACGGCGAACACTTCCGCGTCTTCCCGCTGAGCAACTGGACCGAATTGGATGTCTGGGCTTATATTGCGCGCGAAAATCTGCCGCTGCCGTCCCTGTATTTCGTCCACCAGCGCGAGGTTTTCCTCCGCAACGGCACGCTCCTGGCCGCATCCCCCTACCTGCACCTCCAGCCCGGTGAGACCGCCCGGCGCGAATCCGTGCGGTTCCGGACCGTGGGCGACATGACCTGCACCGGGGCCGTGCGCTCCGCCGCCTCGACGCTGGATGAGATCATCGCCGAGGTCGCCGCGGCGCGGCAGACCGAACGGGGCACGCGCTACGATGATCGGCGCTCCGAAACGGCCATGGAAGATCGCAAACGGCAGGGTTATTTCTGAACGCCATGGACCTGCTTCGCCTCATCACCTGTGGCAACGTGGACGACGGCAAGAGCACCCTGCTGGGCCGACTCCTTTACG
>CAZFHG010000227.1:0-5615 GCA_964518665.1 uncultured Opitutaceae bacterium
AAAGGTATTCGTCCTTGCCGGCGATGACCTTGCCTTCCTCGTTGTACATCAGGTCGAGAGCCTTCGCGATGCCGAAGTCCGTGAGTTTCACGTCGCCCTCATAGGCCATCATCACGTTCTTCGGCCCGATGTCGCGATGGACGATGTTGAGGTGGCGGCCCTCACGGTCGCATTTGTCGTGGGCGTAGGTCAGGCCGCGGGCGATGCGGGAGATGATGAACGCGGCCAGATCGATCGGGATCGTCTTGCTGGTGGCCCGATGCTTGTCGAGGAACTGCTCCAGGTTCACGCCGCGCACGAACTCCATCACCATGAAATACTGGCCGCCAATCTGGCCGAGATGGTACGTCTGGACAATATTGGTGTGGATCAGGTCGGCGACGAGGCGGGCTTCACCGATGAAATTCTTCTGAAATTCAGTGATGGCCGAGTACTCCTCGCGAATAAGTTTGATGGCTACCACCTTGCGAAAATTGCCCGCCCCCAGCTGCATGGCTTCATACACCAGGCCCATGCCTCCGTCCGCGATCTTCCGGACCATTTCGTAATTAATCTCGGTGAAAATCTGTTTGATGTTCGCCACGGGAGCCCAGCAAAGGGTGCGCTGCAGATACTGGCAAGTAATGAAATCCCAAACGGCCCGTTTCCTGCTGTAATATTACCTTGCTTCATTTGACAGTGTTGGGGCGGCACCTACGGTCCCTGCGATGATCACCCTGACAAAACGTGCGGCGGACCGTGTGCGAGCGATGCTGGCTGATGCCGGCACACCGGACCGGCACCTGCGCGTCCTCGTCGAATCGGGCGGTTGCTCAGGCTTCCAATACGGAATGTCCTTTGACGAGCCGAAGCCGGACGACGCGCTGTTCGTTAGCGAAGGAATCAAGATCCTGCTCGATCCCTCAAGTCTGGCCTATTTGAACGGCAGCCGGGTGGATTTTGACGACGGCCTGCAAGGCAAGGGGTTTGAGATCCAGAATCCCAATGCCCAGAGCACCTGCGGTTGCGGCAAGTCCTTCAGTTGATCCGACCGCAGTCGGGCTCCGGTCTCACTTCACGGCGGTGTGCAAGGCCACCACGCCAAAGGTCCACCCCGCGGACTCCACGTGACTGAATCCTGCGGCCAGAAACTCGGCGCACAACGCGGGGCGATCTGGGAAAGCCTCGATGGTTTCGTTGAGATAAACGTAGGCGGCGCGATCACCAGTGACGAGGCCGGCGAGCCAGGGAAGCAGATTCCTCAGGTAGAAAAGGTAGATGGGACGGAACCAACGCTGGGGTCGGGAAAACTCCAGGACATACACCCGGCCTCCGCTTCTGAGCACCCGATGCATTTCAGTCAGCGAGCGATGACGATCGCCCATGTTGCGCAAACCGAAGGCGATGGTGACCGCATCGAACGCATCGGCGGGCAGGGGTAGGGCGAGTCCGTCGCCCTGTTGGAACCTGATGTTCCCGTACCTTTTTCGAGTATCCGCCGATTGCTTCTTTACGGCCTCGTCCAGCATGGGCTGGCAAAAGTCCATGCCGACTATCTGCTTGGCAGAAGGCACGTTGCGGGAAATTGAGAACGCGACATCACCGCTGCCAGTTGCCAGGTCGAGGACATCGGTTGGCCGGTATTTTGCAACCCGTCGTACCATCCGCCAACGCCACCAGATATCCATCCCGCCGCTGAGCAGTCGGTTGGCGATATCGTAGCGTGCGGCGATGCGCGCGAACATGGAATTAACAGCTTTGGGCTCGGGCATGTGTGATGAGTATGAGAAGGATTACTCTTTATTCTGTGACAAAACAGTCATATTTATTGACGCAATCGCAGAACTGAAAATACTTTAACCAACCCTCCCCCATTCTTTAGCGAGAAAGGAAATCTATGTCCAATAACCTGACGAAGAGAGAAATCGTCCTGGAAATCTACAACAAAACCGGCTTTCCCCAAAAGCAGGTCGTAGATACCGTCCAAATGACCCTCGACATCATTCAGAAAGCGTTGGCAGACGGACGCAATGTTGAGCTACGCAATTTCGGTGTCCTTGAGGTGCAAGTGCGCAAGTCGCGCATTGGCCGCAACCCCAACAAACCCGAGGCGGAGGTTGTGATCCCGCAACGTGCCGTCGTTAAGTTCAAGTCCGGCAAGATTCTCAAGCAGCAGCTTAAGAAAATTGACCTGGCCAAACTGCAAGCCCAGCCCCCGGCGCCTCCGGCGCCCTGAGCAATTCCTTGGGCTTCTGATACGCATTCGGGCCGGGATTATTCCCGGCCTTTTTGCTGCCTAAAATTTGAGTCGCCCCGCGCCGGGCCACACCGCAATTTGCCGGTCTCATGGCCACGTTTCAGACCCTGCCCGGCTTCCGCGAATTCTATCCCGAAGATCTCGCGCGCCGCAATCATGTGTTCCGCCTCTGGCGTCAGACCGCGGTGGCTTTTGGCTTCGCCGAATATGATGCACCGGTCCTGGAGCCGCTGGAACTTTACAAGGCCAAGTCAGGCGACGAGATAGAGGCCCAGTTGTTCAGTTTCACCGACAAGGGCGGGCGCGAGGTCGCGCTGCGTCCGGAGATGACGCCGACGGTCTGCCGGCTGGTGGGAGCCAGGGCCAGTGCCCTGAAACGTCCCATCAAGTGGTTCAGCATCGCCGAGTTTTACCGCTATGAGCGTATGCAGAAGGGCCGCGGGCGGTGTTTCAACCAGTTCAATGCGGATATCTTTGGCGAACCGGGACCAGAGGCGGAGATCGAACTGATTGCCCTGCTGATCCAGTGCCTCTGTGCCTTCGGCCTGAATGAGCAGGATTTCTATGTCCGCCTAAGCGATCGCAACCTCTGGTTTTACTACCTTGAGGCGCTCGGACTCGACGAGCCGCGCATCCGTGCCGTGCTCGGTGCGGTGGACCGTTATGAAAAGTATGGCGAGGATGCCTTCAAGGGCTACACCGAGCAATTCGGGGCGCTCGACGCCGTCCTCAAGGAAAAGATTCTCGCCTTCCTGCAGATCAAATCGCTGGAGGCGCTTGAGCAGACGCTGGCGTCCCTCGGTGATAAGCTGACGGCGCGGCTGGCCGACTGGCGCAAGCTGCTGGGCGGGCTCGAGGCGATGGGCCTCGCGCCTTACGTCACGGTGGACCTCGGCGTGGTCCGCGGGCTGGCCTATTACACGGGCTTTGTCTTCGAGGTCTTTGATCGCAAGGGCGAGTTGCGCGCGCTGGCCGGTGGGGGCCGTTACGACGATCTCGTGCAGAAACTCGGCGGTCCGGCGCTGCCGGCGGTCGGCTTTGCCATCGGCGACATGACCTTCGCGCTGTTGCTGGAGCAGCGCGGCCTGATGCCTACGCTGGTCACGGCGCCTGATGTGTACTGCATCATCGGCGGCGCAGCGGAGCGGCTGGCGGCGTTTGCGGATATCCAGTCGCTGCGTGCGATGGGTTTCCGGGTCGAATATCCGCTCAAGGATTCCGCCTTCGGCAAACAGTTCAAGGCAGCAGCGGAGTCCGGGGCGAAGCTGGCCCTCATCTACGGCACCGATGAACTAGCCAAGGGCATCGTGAAGATCCGCGATTTGAATGACCGCTCGGAGCATGAGGTAAGACCGGGCGATGTGTGCTCGGTGGTGCGGGACTTTCTTTCCGCAGGCTGAGCGCGTTCGTGACGGGGCGGACCGCCGCTATGATTGCGAAACCGGAAGGTTTTCCGGTAGGCCGCCAGCTTGCTGGCGCGCTCGGAGCGGGAGCAAGCTCCCGGCCTACTCGCCAGCTGGATCGTTCCGGCTTGGAGCATCTGGCCACCCGGGTAGCTGCGAGCGTGAGCGAGTGGAGTGCTGGTGTGTGCCTCCTGTAATCCACTCGCTCACGCTCGTAGCTACCATTGATGCAAATCGGATGTTTGCCTTTGGCTCAGAATTTCTTCCGGCCCAGGTTTTTTGGCCCGAACGCAGCGGGGAGCAACTGATCCAGGGTCGTTTCAATGCGGTCGGCGCTGTCGCAGACACTGATCACCAGCGCGTCCGGTCCGAATTCGTTGATGACCTGCCGGCAGGCGCCGCAGGGCGTCGTGGCGGTTTTGGTCGGCGTATAAACGGCAACGGCGCGCACCTGTCGTTCACCGGCGGTTGCGGCGGTGAAAATTGCGGTGCGCTCGGCACAATTGCACAGGCCGTAGCTGGCATTTTCCACATTGGTGCCGCTGAAAACTTTGCCTGAACCGGCAAGGATCGCGGCGCCGACGCGAAACTTTGAGTAGGGCGAGTAGGAAGCCTGTGCCGCCGTGCGCGCAGCTTTTTCCAATCGGCGGACGAGGGCGGCAGTCGGTTTCATAAACAAGGACCTACACGATTTGTCATTCTGAGCGAAGCGAAGAATCCAGTGCGTCGCCATCGGCGGGAGACGTGCCCACTTCTGGAGGAAGTCCGGCCGGCTGGAATTATTCTAAAGTCCCAGTTCGCTTTTCACCTCTGCGAACGCCTTGATGGCGAAGTCGAGGTCCTCACGGCTGTGTGCGGCGCTGACCTGGGTGCGGACGCGCGCCATGCCCTGGGGCACGACGGGATAAAAGAAGCCGATGACGTAGACACCTTTCTCCAACATGCGCGCGGCGAATTTTTGTGACAGGGCGGCATCACCCAGCATCACGGGTACGATGGGATGACTGCCTGGGCGGAGGTTGAGGCCGGCTTTGGTGAGTCCTTCGCGGAAGTACTTGGTGTTGGCCTCGAGCTTGTCGCGCAGCGCGGTTGAACGTGAAATGATATCAAGTGTCGTGATCGACGCGGCGGCAATGACCGGTGCCAAGGTGTTGGAAAACAGGTACGGCCGCGAACGCTGGCGCAGCAGGGCGACGATCTCCTTGCGCCCGCTGATATAGCCGCCGCTCGCGCCGCCGAGGGCTTTGCCGAGGGTGCCAGTGAGGATGTCCACGCGGTCCATGACACCGCAGTGTTCGTGGGTGCCCCGACCGGTCTTGCCCATGAAGCCGACGGCGTGGCTGTCGTCCACCATGACGAGCGCGCCATATTTGTCCGCGAGGTCACAGATGGCGGCGAGGTTGGCGATGAAGCCGTCCATGGAGAACACTCCGTCGGTGGCGATCAGCTTGAAGCGCGCCTGCTTGGCGTCGGCTTCCTTGAGCTTCGCCTCGAGGTCGGCCATGTCGTTGTTCTTGTAACGATAACGCTGGGCCTTGCAGAGGCGGATGCCGTCGATGATCGAGGCGTGGTTCAGTTCATCGCTGATGACCGCGTCCTCGGCGCCGAGCAGGGTTTCGAAGACGCCACCGTTGGCGTCGAAGCATGAGCCGTAGAGGATGGTGTCATCGGTGCCCAGATACGCGCTGAGCCGGGCCTCGAGGTCCTTGTGAATCTGTTGTGTGCCGCAAATGAAGCGAACTGAGGCGAGACCGTAGCCCCAGCGGTCGAGGGTGGCATGGGCCGCCTGGATGATCTCGGGATTGTCGGCCAGGCCGAGATAGTTGTTGGCGCAGAAATTCAGCACCGGCCGGCCGCCGGCCACGTTGATGTGCGCGCTTTGCGGCGTGGTGATGACGCGCTCACGCTTGAAGAGCCCGGCGGACTCGATCTCGGCGAGTGTTTTCTGAAGATGGGCGAGGTAGGCGGAGGTCATG
>CAZFHG010000228.1:0-3574 GCA_964518665.1 uncultured Opitutaceae bacterium
GGGCGCACACAAGGTGCGCCCCTACACCAAACCATCACCTGCAAACAGGCTCCGACCTCAAAGGCCACGGAACTTGCTCCGAGATTTTTTGCATGGGACGCTGGCATGAATGCACCGTTCATGGCGGAAAAACTGCGCAGGCTGGGCCCCGTGTTCGAAAAATTAACGCGTCCACGGGTCATAGTCCCCCGCCCCGCCTCGCCGAAGGGCTCGACACCATCGCCGTTTGCCCATTGCAAGGAACCGTGCCCGAACAAATCACCATCCTCGCCCCCGGCCTGCTCGGCGGCTCGGTCGCCCAAGCCGTGCGGACGCATGGGCTCGCCCGCCGGATCGTGCTGTGGGCCCGCCGGCCGGAAGCCCGCCTGGCGCTGCGCACGCAATCGTGGTGCGACGCCGTCGCCGACACCCCCGAGGCCGCGGTCCAAGGCTCCGATCTGGTTGTCATCGCCGCGCCCGTGGATCGCATTGTCCCGCTGATCCAGCAGATCGCCGCCCACCTCGCCCCCGGCGCCCTCGTCACCGACGTGGGCAGCGTGAAGGGCGAAATTTGCCGCCTCGGCCACCTCGCCGTCGGCGGACACGGCCATTTCGTCGGCGCGCATCCCATGGCCGGCTCGGAAAAAACCGGCTGGGCCCACGCCAGCGCCGGCCTGTTCCAGCACCGCGCCTGCTTTGTCACCCCGCTGCCGGAAACCGACCCCAAGGCCACCGATGCCATCGTTCGTTTCTGGCACGATGTCGGCTGCGAAGTCACCACCGAGCATCCCGACAAGCATGACGAGATTGTCGCGCACATCAGCCATCTCCCCCAGATCCTCGCGTCCACGCTCTGCGCGTTTCTCGCCAAGAAGGATCCGCGCTGGCGCAACCACGCCGGCGGCGGGCTGCGCGACACCACCCGCATTGCCGCGAGCGATCCGCACCTCTGGCGCACGATCCTTGAGCAGAACCGCGACGAGGTTCTCCGCGCCCTGAGTGGTTACGAGGACGAACTGCACGCACTCCGGGCCTCCCTGGCCAACCGCGACTACCTCGACGTCGTCGCCCGTCTCGAACGCAGCCAGGCCTACCGCAAGGAATTCCGTCCGCTGCCGTGATGCCCCTGCCCGACCCCCTGTCCATCCCGCCGTTCACCCGTCCCGCCCGCGGTGAACTGACCCTGCCCGGTTCCAAGAGCATCACCAATCGCGCACTCATCCTGGCCGCCCTCAGCCGGTCCACCGTCACCCTCCGCGGCGCCCTGTTCAGTCGCGACACCCGCCTCATGGTGGCCGCCCTGCGCACGCTCGGATTCGACGTGCGGACGGATGAGACCGCGCTGACGATCACGATCTCCGGCCGCGGCGGCGAGATCCCGGTGCGCGAGGCACGCATCGAGGTCGGCAACGCCGGCACCGCCGCGCGCTTTCTCACCGCTTTTGTCTGCCTGCGGCCCGACGGGGTTTATCACTTTGACGGCGACGAGGCCATGCGCCGCCGCCCCATCGGCGCCTTGCTCGCCGCCCTCGCTGCGCAGGGCGCGCGCGCCAGTGCCCAGGCCTTCCCCTTCACCCTGCAAACTTCGGGCCTGCCCGGCGGCGAGGTTGAACTCGACGCCTCTGAAAGCAGCCAGCTCCTGTCGGCGCTCCTCATGGTCGCACCCCACGCCCGCACTCCGCTCACCGTGCGGCTCAAGGGGGCCACCGTCTCGCGTCCTTTCGTCGAAATGACCGAACGCATGGTCCGGCAATTCGCCCAAGGCCCCACGGACTACGCCATCGAAGGCGATGCGACCGCCGCCAGCTACTTCGCCGCTCTGGCGCATGTGACCGGCGGAAAGCTCGACGTGCGCGGACTGAACACCGGCGCCGATGCCCTGCAGGGCGACGGCGAGTTTTACCGCCTGCTGGCCAGGCAAGGGCTCATCACCACCCAAGGCATCACGGTCGCGGCCGGCGCCACGCACATGGGTTTCACGGCTGATTTCAACGGCTTCTCCGACACGTTTCTCACCCTCGCCGCCCTCGCCCCGCTGCTGCAGGGGCCGACCTGCATCTCCGGCATCGCCCACACGCGCAAACAGGAGACGGACCGTGTCGCCGGCATGGCGCGGGAGCTCATGAGGCTCGGCCAGCACGTGGTCGAGACGGAGGACGCCCTGGAAATCCACCCGCGCCCGCTGCGGAGCGGACAGGTGATCGAGACCTACCACGACCACCGTTTCGCCATGAGTTTCGGCATTCTCGGCTGCCACGATCTCCACGGCAACGGCCAGTCATGGCTCTCGGTTCGCGATCCTGCGTGCTGCGCCAAGACATTTCCCCGCTTTTTTGAGTTGCTGGAGTCCCTGCGTCAAAAATCCTTGGGCCACTGATGGCTAACCCGCCTTTCCTCATTGTTGCCATCGACGGCGGTGCCGCCTCGGGCAAGTCCTCCTCGGCGCGCCTGCTTGCCGACCGCTTCGACCTGCTGCACGTGGACACCGGTTCGTTCTACCGGCACATCACAGCCGAACTGCTGCGCCGCGGCGTGCCTTCCAGCGACCTCAAGGCGCTGGAGACCGCGCTGGCCGCCATGCAATTCTCCACGCAGATCGAAGGCCGCTCGGCCCGCCTGCTCATTGACGCCCAGCCGGCCGGTGACGAGATCCGCAGCGAGCAGGTCAACAGCCACGTTTCCCACTACGCCGCCATCCCCGAGGTGCGCCATAAACTGCTGAGCTACCAGCGCGGCCTGGCGGACGTCGCGCGGCAGCACCGGCTCCGCGGGCTCGTGATGGAGGGCCGCGATATCGGCTCCGTGATTTTCCCCGACGCCGGGTGCAGGTTTTTCCTGCATGCCGACCCGCTCGAGCGGGCCAAGCGCCGGGCCGCCGAGGGCCGGCAGGACTCCATCGCCGAGCGTGACCGGCTCGATACCTCCCGGAAGACCTCACCGCTGACCTGCCCGTCCGGTGCCATTGACATCGACAGCACCTACCTGACGCTGGCACAAGTGGTGGAGCAAATGGCCGCCATCATCGCCACGAAACTAGCCCCCTCATGAGTCGCGAGTTATCCCAGGTCGAAATGGAACCGGTCTACGGTTTCTTCCACTACCTCGCTTACGTCCTGTATGGCATGTTCTTCCGCGGTGAAACCTTTGGGTTGGAACATCTGCCCCGCCAGGGCGCGTTCCTCATCGCCGCCAACCACGCCAGCTTCCTCGATCCGCCGTTCATCGGCTGCCAGGTGCCGCGTCAGATCGCCTACTTTGCCCGCAAGACGTTGTGGAAACCTGGCATCGCCTCATGGTGGCTCGACACCGTGGGCACCATCCCCGTCGATCGCGACGGAGGCCAGGATGTCAGCGCCATCAAGCGCGTGCTCAAGGCGCTCAAGGATGACAAGGGCCTGATCCTATTCCCGGAAGGCACGCGTTCGCCCGACGGCCAGCTCAAGGAGCCCAAGGCCGGCGTCGGCCTCATCGCCTGCCGCGCGCAGGTACCCGTCATCCCGGCGCGCATCTACGGTTCCTTCACCGCCTACGGAAAGGGCCAGCCCCTGCGTCTCGGCACCCCGGTCACCGTGGTCTTTGGTCCGCCGCTGGCTCC
>CAZFHG010000228.1:3674-5594 GCA_964518665.1 uncultured Opitutaceae bacterium
TCGTGCATGCGGCTTGGCCGGCCCTGCCAAAACTCGAAGGACTCGGGCGTCACGCGGTAGCCGCCCCAATGGTCCGGCAGCGGAACCTGTCCCTGCATGAACTTCGCCTTCATCTCCGCAAACTTGGTCTCCAGCAATGACCGCGTCGTGATGACTTCGCTCTGCCGCGACGCCCAGGCTCCGATCTGACTGTCGTGCGGCCGCGAGAGAAAATAGCGCAGCGATTCGGCCGCGGAGATTTTCTCCGCGCGACCCGTCACGATGACCTGGCGTTCCAGCGGCAGCCACGCAAAGAGCAGCGCCACGCGCGGGTTCACCGCGAGGTCGCGCGCCTTGGCGCTCTCGTAATTGGTGTAGAAAACCAGGCCGCGCCGATCGAAGCCCTTGAGGAGCACCGTGCGCAGTGCCGGCCGGCCGGTGGCGTCCGCCGTGGCCAGCGACATGGCGTTCGGCTCGAGGAGCTGCGTCTCGATCGCCTCGCGCATCCAGTGGTCAAACTGGGTGAACGGGTCCGCATTCAGGTCATCCCGATCCAGCGAGCGGGTGGCATAGTTCCGGCGCAATTCCTCCAAATGCATCCCGGCATCCTGATGGCTCCGGCCCTGCGGACGCAAGCCGTGCGCGACCGACCGGCGTCACTACGATCCGGCTTTGTGCGTTACCCCGCCGATCCTTCATTCCGTCCATTGATCTGTAAAATTCCCGCATCTGGAGCACCCGTTTGGCCACTCTTCCAAAAAAGTTCACGTCCACGCTGTAACTTTGTTCTCTAGGTCGTGTTGTCATCAACGTCCCCGGCACAACACGAGGCGCAGTCAGTAAACTCCAACCCTCAATGCTCCGCTGATGCGGAGATCCTGCCATGAACCAGATCAAGATGCTCCTCGGGGCTGCCCTGCTTAGCGGCCTCATTTCCACCTCAATCTATGCCGGCTCGGGTGCTCCCGCCAATCCTCCGCCCAGTGGGATGAGCGTTCCGCATCCCGAAGTCACGGTCGGTCCGGAAGACCTGCCGCGCCGCTTCCTCGACATGACCGTGAAAGTCAGTTTCACGGTCGATGAGAAGGGCCAGCCGCGCGACATCAAGCTCGTGACGCCCAACGACCGCGATCTCGCGCGCAGCCTCCTGCCCGCCATCGCCCAGTGGCGGTTCACGCCCGCCTTCGTCAACGGTGAACCCGTTGCGAAACGCGTGGTCATGCCGGTCAAGATCGTCGCCGGCACCTGACAAGTCCCCTGCGTCCGACCCGACCAGGATAAACCGTAGGAGTAATCCGGCGGCTGGTGCGCAAGGCGCCAGCCGTCGGAATTATTGCCGGCAGAGATTCGTAGCGCCGGACTTCAGCCGGCGCTTTACGTTGCATCGGTCATTTTTCTTTTGATCCAGTGCCGGCTGAAGTCCGGCACTACGCAGTTCGCGGCGGTCCCTCAAGTAGGGCTGGTCTCTGACCTGCCTTTGAACGCTCCACCGCGGATGATGCACCAATAGGCGGGCCACACCTGTCCTCCGTAGGCTCGGCGAAGGAGGAAACCCGGCCAACTTGACTGCACCGACTGGCCAGCCCGAAAAGCCCGCCGATCAACTCACTCCAGCCCGCAAGCCCGGCGCGCACGGCCGAGCACAACCTGGGCCACGGACCGGGCCCGCGTCGCACCGTCCTTCAACACCTGCTCGACGTAGTCGGGATTGGCGACGAGTTCGGCGCGGCGGGCGCGGTAGGGCGCGAAGAAATTCCAATAGTGCTCGAACAGCGCTTTCTTCAGGTCACCGTAACCGAGTCCGCCGGCGCGCAGCCGGTTCTCGTAATCGGCCGCTACACCGGCCGGCGCCACGAGACGCAGCAATTGAATCGCGAGATTGCGGTCGGCATCGGGTTTGGGTTCCTGCGGCGTGCGCGAATCCATGACGATGCCCATGAT
>CAZFHG010000229.1:0-5580 GCA_964518665.1 uncultured Opitutaceae bacterium
AGAAATACTGCTGCACGAGGCGCAGCTCCTTGCCGTTCTCGGTCTTGTCGTTCGGATAAAGGACCTTCGAGATCGTCTCGCCCACGGCTTTCTCACGGACGGCCTCGACGTAACCGCCGCTGTTGAAGGCCGCGAGGTCGAAGTCCTCGGTGGACTTGGAGGCCCAGAGGCGGAGCAGGTTCACCGTGACGGTGCCGTAGCCGGCGATGGGGATGTCATGCGGCACGCCCAAGATGGTCTTGGTGTCCACCCAGCGCGGCTTGGAATTGCCCTGGTCGTCGAACACGTGCTGCACGCGGCCGTAGAGTCGCACCTCCTGCGTGTGCTCGGGGCGCACCACTTCCCACGGGTCGCCGAACAGCATCCAGTTGTCCGGATGCTCGACCTGGTTGCCCTTCACGAACGCCTGCTTGAACAGGCCGAACTCGTAATAGATGCCGTAGCCCAGCGCCGGGTAATCCATGGTCGCGAGCGAATCCATGAAGCAGGCCGCCAACCGGCCCAGACCGCCGTTGCCCAGGCCCATGTCGCCCTCGGATTCCCGGATCATCTCGAAATTCTGGCCCAGCGACGCCAGCGCCTCGCGGGCATCATCAAGCATGCCGGTGGCATGCAGGTTGTTGCTGAACAGCCGGCCCATCAGGTACTCGAGAGAAAAATAATGGATGCGGCGGACGTTCAGCCGGTTGTGCACACCCTGCGTGGCGATGAGCCGCTCATGGATGGTGTCACGGACGGCCAGTGCCGTCGCCACCCACCAGTCGCGCGGGGTGGCCGAACCGGTGTGCCGGGCCAACGTGGACACCAGATGGCGCTGAATGAGCGAGCGCAGGGCCTCCACCGGACTCTGCGCCACCCCTTGGGGCGCGTGCAGGGAACGCATCATCTGGGGCATGCTGAAGGGGGCGGTGCTGGCCCCCTCCGGCGCCACGAAATCCGCCGCCCGCACCGGCACCGGCCGCGGTGCAGTTTTTTTCAATTTGGTGGATTTGGGAGAGCGGGCGGAGGAGGATTTGGCGGCTTTGGGCATGGAATGAGTGAGCCGGTTTTAATAACAGGTTTCGTGCCAGCGCGAGCCCGCGTTGCGGCTATTTTTGGAAGCGCCGGGCCAGTTCGCCGTGGCTGATCTCGATGAAGGTGGGCCGGCCGGCCGGATTCGTGAGCGGGTGCGTGGTGGCGAAGAGCCGGGCTGCCAGCGACTGCAATTCGGCCTCTCCGGGGTTTTCCGGCAGGCGCAGGGCCTTCGCCGTCGCCAGCCGCGCCACTTCCTCGCGCGCAAGGTCGGGATTGGCTTCGGCCAGGCGGCCCTCGCGCACCAGTCCGAGAAAATCGCGGAGGAAGGGCTCGGCCCCGCCCGGTTCCAACCAGGCCGGGATCGCCTCGATGCGGAAAAAATTGCGCCCGAACTCCGCCACCTCGAAACCGCAGTCGTGCAGCAGGGGCAGCCGGTCGAGCAGCAGCGCCGCGGCAATCGGATCCAGTTCCACGGGCACCGGCAGCAGCAGACGCTGACTCGGCACCGCCCCGGTCTGGAACTGGGCCTGCAATTCCTCGAACCAAACGCGCTCGTGCGCCGCCCGCCGGTCGAGCAAAACCAGTCCCGCGGCCGTCTCGAACAGGGCGAAGTGTCCGTGCGCCAGACCCACCAAACGCCACCGCGCCACCGCCCCGCCGCCGGGAGCGGCGGCTGATGCAACGGCGACAGCAGGAGTCGCCGAAGCCTGCCCGGTTGCAGAGGTTGCCGCCGGGCCAGCCGCGGCAAAGTCCCGCCGCACCACCTGGCCGCCCGCACTCAGCGGCGCGGACGCAGGCCAGTTGATCGGCGCGGGTCTGACCGCGGGGGAAATCGCCCCGCTGGGCGTCAGACTGCGGACTGGAGTCGCGAGAGCGGACGAAGCCGGCGCAAGGGTTGCCGCCGGTGCAGCGGGATTGACCGTGTTTTCCGAGAGTCCCCCTGTCGTCCCCAGTTCCCGCAGGCGCGCCAGCACCGCCCGGATCACAAACGAACGCACCGCCGGTTCGCTGCGAAAGCGCACCTCGCGCTTGGCCGGATGCACGTTCACATCCACCGCCGCCGGATCGCATTCAAAGAACACGAAGGCCAGCGGGTACCGCCCCTTCGGCAGCGACTCGTGGTAGCTCTCGATGAGCGCGTAGTTCAGCGTGCGGCTGTCCACCGGCCGCTGGTTCACGAAGACGATCATCTCATGCCGCGTGGCCCGGCCCGTTCCCGGCCGGCCGATGAGCCCGCCCAGGCGCATGCCCGCCTCGGCCGCCTCCAGCGGCACGAGCGCCGCCGCGGTCTGGCGGCCGAATATCTCCCCCACCCGCTCCGCCAGCGTCGAGCATTGGGGCGAGCGGAAGATGACCCGCCCGTCCTCGATCAGCGAAAACGACACCTGCGGACAGGCCAGGGCGTAGAGCCGCACGCATTGGATGATGTGGGCCGACTCGGTCTGGTCGGTCTTGAGAAACTTGCGCCGCGCCGGGACGGAGTTGAACAGGTGCGTGACCTCGATGCGCGTGCCGACCGGCCGGCCGCAATCCCGCACGTGCACGAACTTGCCGCCGTTCACCAGAATTTCCGTGCCGGTGTCCTGCCCTTCGGCCCGCGTCTGCAATTCGAAGCGCGACACGCTCGCGATCGACGGCAGCGCCTCGCCGCGAAAACCGTAGCTGGCCAGCCGGTCCAGGTCCGCCGCCTCGGCGATCTTGCTCGTCGCGTGACGCTCCAGCGCCAGCAGCGCGTCGTCCCGCCCCATGCCGCTGCCATTGTCCTCAATGCGCATCAGCGACCGCCCGCCGTGGCGGAATTCCACCTCGATGCGCGTCGCCCCGGCGTCGAGGGCGTTTTCCACCAATTCCTTCACCACCGCCGCCGGGCGCTCAATCACCTCGCCGGCGGCGATCTGATTGGCCACCCGGTCGGGCAGGATGCGGATTTTGGTCATGGGAATGCGGAGGGACGAAGGCCGGAGTTGTTTATCGCGGAAACGCGGAAGGATGGAATGGCGGGACCAACACCAGACTTTCAACCAAGCCAACGTCTTGGGTAGGGCCCGGCCTCCGGACGGGCCGCGAACGACATGCGCACGCAAAACGGCCCGTCCGGAGGCCGGGCCCTACCCAAGACATCGCAGGATCCCATTCCTTCATTTCCGCGTTATCCGCGACCGAGCGTTTTCTTCCACCGCGCGAACTGCTTCGCGATCTGCGCCGGGCCCGGCATGCCGGTGCCGCGGCGAGCCGCGAGCGCCCGCTTGAGGTCGAATACTTTGTTCCAGTCCGCGCCAAACGCCGCATGCACGCCCCGCACGTCGGCGAGGGTCAGCTGGTTCAACGCGACTTTCCTCTGCTCCGCGAGCCGCACGACCGCACCCACGGCATGGTGGGCATCGCGGAACGCCACGCCGCGCAGCACGAGGTAATCCGCCAGGTCCGTGGCCAGCAGCGCCAGATCGGCGACCGCCGCCGCGCAGCGTTCCCGCCGGACCTTCAGGCCGGTCACCGTGCCGGCGAGGACCTCGGCGCACAGTCCGGTCTGGTCAAAACTGTCGAACAACGGCGGCTTGTCCTCCTGCAGGTCGCGGTTGTAGGTCAGCGGCAGGCCCTTCGCGAGCGTCAGCAGTGTGTGGAGGTTGCCCTGCAACCGCGCCGATTTGCCGCGCAGCAGTTCGCAGGCATCGGGATTCTTTTTCTGGGGCATGAGCGACGAGCCGGTGCAGAACGCATCCGGCAGGTCCACGAACCCGAACTCCGTGCTGCTCCACAAAATGAGATCCTCCGCGATGCGCGAGAAATGCACCCCGGCCTGGGCGCAGGCATGGGCGAACCCGATGAACAGGTCGCGGTCTGCCACGGCGTCCATGGAATTCTGCGTGACCTGCGGGCGGCCCTTCGCGTCCACGAAGCCGAGCAGCCGCGCCGTGAATTCGCGGTCGATGGGCAGGGTTGTGCCCGCGATGGCCCCGGCGCCCAATGGGCACCAGTTCGCCTGCGCCGCCACCTCGGCCAGCCGCGCGACGTCGCGCTCCAGCATCTCAATCCAGGCAAACAGGTGATGGGCGAAATACACTGGCTGGGCCCGCTGCAGGTGCGTGTAGCCCGGAATCAGCACGTCGCGGTATTGCTCCGCCACGGTCAGCAGGGCGCGCTGCGCGCCCCGGAGTTTGCCGGCCAGTTCCGCCGTGGCGTACTTGAACCACAGCCGCATGTCGGTCGCGACCTGGTCGTTCCGGCTGCGCGCCGTGTGGAGCTTGGCCGCGGCCGGCACCCGCCGGGTCAGCGCCTGCTCGATGTTCATGTGCACGTCCTCGAGCTTCACGTCCCACTCGAATTTGCCCGCCTCGATCTCGGTGAGAATCTTGTCGAGCCCCGCGTGGATGGCGTTGCGCTCCTTGGCCGAGATCAGGCCAACGTGCGCAAGCATGGCCGCGTGGGCCTTGCTGCCGGCGATGTCAAAGGGGGCCAGGCGGTGGTCAAACGAAATGGACTCGCTGAATTTCAGCATCAACGCGGCAGGACCCGCCGTGAAGCGGCCGCCCCAGGTGGCTTGGGAGGTGTGTTTGGCCATGACGCAGGGAGCAGACTTCCTGCCGCCACCCCGCGCAACGAGATTTTAGCGGGTGGCAAGCAGGGAGGGGTTTCAGACGTGTCCTCCGTAGCCTCGGCGTAGGAGGATACCCTCCGCTCCCTCCCACGCTAGAATCCAATCTTTCTCGTTCTCGTTATCTTTCTCTTTCTCCCGCCTTGGGAATTGGCGGGTGATGCGACCTGACGAAAGAGAAAGATAAAGAGGAAAGAGAAAGATTGGAGTAAGAGCGTTGCCTCAAAGGCGGGCTTAGGAAACCCCGCCCTACAATTCAAACTTCAGCGTTCAGCGTTAAACGTTCGGCGTTAAGCGTTCCGCCGCGCCTCGCGGCGGCTATTCTTTCCAATGCAGCACCAGTACCTTCTCCACCGACGCAGCCAAGCTCTGGTGCACCGGGCAGCCGCGCGCGGCGCGTTCCAGCGCGCCCGTCGGGTCCTTTGCAGCCGGAATCGGCAGCCAGATGTCCACGCCCAGCCGCACGATCCGGCGCGGGGCGTCGGTGGACATTTCCTTCGTCACTTCCCAGCGCGTGCCGTTGAGGTCGAACCCCAGCTTGTTGCGCGCCGCGATGGCCATGGTCGTGACCATGCACGATGCCAGCGAGGCCGCCGTCAGGTCGGTCGGCGAGAACGCCAGGCCGCGCCCCTGATTGTCCACCGGCGCATCGGTCTCAATGACCTTGCCCGACGGGCCATGCGTGAGCTGGCAGTTGAGATCGCCCAGATAAATGCCGGAACTTTTGACCATGGGAGTGAAGGTAGAAGGATGATGGAAAAATGAGAGCGCTATTTGGGTAGCGCCCGGCCTCCCTCCTCCGCAAGGCCTACGGAGGGCAGGCCGGACGGGCGGTTCGGCGTGCGGACACCAAACACGGTCCGTCCGGAGGCCGGACCCTACCCACCAATCCAAATGGCGCGGTGGAGGTGACTCGAACACCCGACCGGCGGTTTAGAAAACCGCTGCTCTATCCAGCTGAGCTACCACCGCAT
>CAZFHG010000230.1:0-1713 GCA_964518665.1 uncultured Opitutaceae bacterium
CGAACTCTGGTTTGGGTCGTCGCATCAGTTGACCAATGCTCC
Source organism: uncultured Opitutaceae bacterium (assembly GCA_964518665.1). Taxonomy (GTDB): domain Bacteria; phylum Verrucomicrobiota; class Verrucomicrobiia; order Opitutales; family Opitutaceae; genus UBA2377. Next base: position 43 of record CAZFHG010000230.1, read on the forward strand.
GCGGCAATTGACCGCCGGCGCGGATTGCTGGCGCTCGGCGAACGAGGCAACCACCCTCGAAAACCCAAGAAACGCGCAGCCTGGGCCAATAGCTGGTGAGCCACCCCGCGCGGGTTTCACGATACTCGGCTCAACCCCGCTCAAGAACAACCCCGTCGGCGCCCACCGTCCTCCGGCCCCTGCTTTGCCTGAGCGTTGGCTGCCCAGTCCAAACTGCCCCTCGATTGCCGTGAACGATATCCTCCCGCGTGCCCCCAGCCCAGAACCCGGTGACCGACTGGCACAGCTCGAAATGCGCCTGGCCCGGATCGAGCAACACCTGGGTCTCGCGCGCGGATCGGCTCCCGCTATCCAACCAATGGATACACCCACACCGGCCGTGGCTCGGCCGGTGTCCGCTCCGGGCATGACGGCCAAGCAGGAAGACGACCTGGAGTTCGAGGTCGGGCAGAACTGGTTCGCCTTTGCCGGCATCCTAGCCCTCACCCTGGGCGGCGGCTTCCTGGTGGTTTTACCGCACCCTACCCTGCCCCCCGCCCTGCCGTCGGTGCTGGGCTACGCGGCCGTAGCGGTTCTCTTCGGGGTTTCGCATCTTGGCCGCAAGGCCTTCGAGTCGGTTTCACGCTCCCTCCAGGGTGCGGCCATGGCGCTTTGTTTTGTCGCCACATTGCGGCTCTTCTTTCCGGCCCCACGCAACATTCTCGACGCCCATTCCCTCGTCGGTCAGGCGATCTTGCTGACGGCACTCGGGATCAACGGACTGCTGGCCTGGCGGCAGAACTCGCCGTGGCTCGCCGCCATGGCCCTGGCGACCTGCGCGGCCACCGCACTGTTCGTCGGCAGCGCCGGCTTCGTGCTGACGATTCTGTTGGCGACAGCCCTTTTTGCGGTTCGAATCAGCTATCGGGCCAAATCTCCCGGCTTGCTCCTGGGTGCCATGCCGCTCGCCTTTGGCACCTACCTGCTGTGGGCCATGGGCAATCCGCTGCGGGGAGGGGTGTACCAGTTTGTGACCGAGCCCATTTGGGCGCCCGGGAGTCTCCTCGCACTCATTGGCGTCTTCGCCCTCGGTTCTCTGCGCCGCTTGCCGCCGAACACACCGGAGGATGGCATCTGCAATAGTTCGGTGCTGGTGAACTGCGCGCTGGGGTTCGGCATCTTTCTCATCCACACCGTCGCCGCCCACTCGACCTATTTTGCGGCCAACCATCTCATCGCCTCGGTGCTCCTGCTGGCTCTCGCCATGGCTTACTGGCGTCGCCTCAACAGTCGCATCGCCACCTTCTTCTACGCCATGACTGGTTACGCCGCGCTGACCCTGGCGATTGTGAAGACGAGCGCGTCGCCGGGTGTGTTTGTCTGGCTTTCGCTGCAAAGCCTGGTGGTCGTGGCCACCGCGGTGTGGTTCCGTTCGCGCTTCATCGTCGTCGCCAACTTCGTCATCTACGTGGCGATTGTCCTGGGGTACGTGTTCGTGTCCAAGGGCGAAAGCGGCATCAGCGTTGGCTTCGGCGCCGTCGCCCTGGTCACGGCCCGCTTCCTCAACTGGCAGCAGCGTCGCCTCGAGTTGAAGACGGAACTCATGCGCAATGCCTATCTACTCAGCGCGTTCATCGTCTTCCCCTACGCCCTGTTTCATTTGGTCCCATCGCGACAGGTGGGCCTCGCCTG
>CAZFHG010000230.1:1723-5570 GCA_964518665.1 uncultured Opitutaceae bacterium
CCCCGATTTTCAACCGCTAGCATCAGACCACGATGGATGGGCCACGCCACCCTGCTCCTCACGACCTGTTATCTCGTGGTGGTCGGTACTCGCACCTTCGATCCGCTTTTCCGAGTCCTCTCCTTCCTGGTGCTGGGCACCGTGCTTCTGGTCGTCTCGATGGTGTTCACCCAATTGCGTAAACGCCAACGTACCACTCAGACTATTCCGCCTGCGCCTGGCATCTGAACCCCGACGCTCCGGCCGCCCCAGCCAGGTGGGCCCATCCCTCCTCGATCAGTTTCCGCAACACCCGCCCCCGCAGGCTTCCGCAGCAACTTCGGTCGGTGATTCGCCCACCCGGTCCGCCACCTCGCATAGCATCGCGTAGTAATCATCCCGGCCGATCCCCAAGGCCGCCGCACCAAAACTCTCCGCCTCGTCCGCCGCAGCGAACTCTCCGTAATTCACCACCACCAGCTGGTACAGGACGATGGCCACGGCTTCATCCCGGTTGGTCGCAAACGCCGGATGCACGTACATCGTAAACCCCTGTTCAGGCAGTTCTCCTTTGGGTTCAGGATGGCCGATCTCTCCCTCCATCAGCCGGGAGGCGTCAAAGACGACCTCGCAGGGATAGCGAACGAAACGGCGGTCCTCGAGCAGACGGACTAACCCATCCCAACTGAGCACCGGACCATAGCGGAGGCAAACCTCGGCGCCTCTCGCTGCGACGTGTTCGATTAGAGACTGCTTGGCGTCCGCCGCCGTCAGTTGTCTGCTCATGAGTAGGGGCGCTGGCTCCAACATCAGCGAGGCCTCACGCCATCGTCGGGCTGGCGTGTCCGCGCTCCTCGTTGGCCTTGGTCATTCTTCCCTGCAGAATCGGCACCGCCATCCGCAGAAAAATAGTGTATAATAAAAGCCCAAATGCCCAAATGCCGAAGCAGATCAGGGACTCGTTCAGCGACGGCGAGTATTCGACGATCGCTCCGAGGGGCGTGGGTATGAAACCCGGGATTACCAGGCCCATGCCTTTTTCGATCCAAATCCCGACGATGCAACAGATGCAGGCGACATCGAGCCACTTCAGGCTCCGGCTGATGGGCAGGATCAACAGCACGACTCCGATGATATTCAGCGCCACCGCCGTCCAAATCCACGGCACCAAGGCGTGGTAACCGTGCAGTCCCAGGAAGAGGTACTTCGAAGACGCCACATGCAGGTTGCCCGAGTAGAACTCCTTGAAGACTTCGTTCGCGAGCAGGAATACATTGATGATCATCGAGACCTGCACGATGCCGCGCAAGGTTAGCAACGCGTGGTCCGTGATCATCAGGCGCTCAGTCATCCGCGAGCGAACCAGCTGGTTCAACTCCCGGTTTTCCATCAGAGCGCGCAGGGCGTCTGGACTCACCCGCAGCACGCGCGTCGGCACCTCCGCAATCGCCGTCGCCATGCGGGGGGTGCCATGCAACGCGGAAACTTCGCCGAACTGATCGCCGCTGCGCGCCGTGCGCGTGACGCGCACCCGGCCGCCCTCCTCCCGTTTCACCACCACCGAACCGTCGAGCACGAAGAAGGCATGGTTGGTCGGCGAACCCTGGCGTAGCAGCAGCTCGCCCTCCGCCGCCTCGAGCACGGTGGCGCCGGCCAGAACCCGGGTCTGCTGCACCCCGGTGAGTTTGGCGACTTCCGGCAGGATCTGCGCCAGCACGACGAGATCCGCCGCCGAAGCCGGCCGGCCCGCATCGCCGCCGACATCACGGTGGCCCTTGAACTCCTCGACTGATCCCGACGACGTGACGCGCCGCACCACCTGCAGCGCGAGGATGATCAAGGCGGGGCCGGCCGCAAACGCCGAGGCCAGGAAACGGGGGCCGACGATGGCCGAATTCCAGAAAGGACGCCCCCCGAGCCCGACGTACAAAAAGGCGGTCACCGTGTGAATGGAGACGGCCCAAACTATGGCGATAAAGACGAAGGGAATGTAGAACCACTTCGATGGCCGCCGCCCCAGGTACCGCATGTAGAGGAGATAACCGCAGATGTGCACGTTGAGCACCAGATAGCCGTTCAGCACGAGCACATCCCAGCTCAGCATCGAATTCGGAAAATTCATCTGCCCGAGGAACGGGATGAGGTGCCAGAAACGGTCCGGCCGACCGAGATCGACCGTCACGAAGGCGAGGCACATGATGATCGCCGCGACCGCCAGCAGTTCGCCGAAGATCACCAGATCGTGGAGCTCCTCGTTGTCGTAGATGTACACCGGTATCACCATCATGACCGCCGCCGCCGCCACGCCGACGAGGAAGGTGAAATTGGCAATGTAGACGCCCCAGGAAACCTCGTCGCTCATGCCCGTGGTCAGCAGGCCATGGACGAGCTGTTTGCAGTAGGCATTGAGGCCGATGAGCGTCACCACCGTAAGCAGGCCCATCCAGACATAATAGCGCCAGTCACCCACAAAGGCGATGCGGGCACAGCGCGTGAGGAAGGCGGTGTAATTCCGAATCGCGGTGCTCATTTGTCGAAATAGTAGAAGAATCGCGGCGACGTCCCCATCTCTTCCTTGAGCTGGATGAAGACCCGCTTCTCGCGGAGGATATGCGAAACCTCGCTCTCGGGGTCGCGAATGTTGCCGAACTTGCGCGCCCCCACCGGGCAAACCTCGAGGCAGGCAGGGTATTTGCCGCCCCGGGTGCGTTGAAGGCAGAAGTGGCATTTTTCCATCACGCCCTTGCCGCGCGGCCGGTTACCGAGGTAGGCCATCTCGGGATTGAGCCGCTCTTTCGGAATCTGCGGCTGGCCGAAATTAAACCGCCTCGCCCAGTACGGGCAGGCGGCCTCGCAATAGCGGCAGCCGATACACCAGTCGTAGTCGATCACCGTGATGCCGTCTTTCTCCTGCCAGGTCGCATTGACCGGGCACACCTTCACGCAGGGCGGATTCTCGCACTGCTGGCACTGTACCGGCATGTAGAAAAACCCCTTCTCCGGCACCTCCTTCGCCTCGTAGCGGTGCTCGGCCTTTTCCAGATCGAGCGAACCGTGCGGCAGGCGCAGTACCCGGATGTATTGAATTTCCGGATTCCGCGACTGGTTGTTCTCGGCCACGCAGGCGTGCACGCACTTGCGGCAGCCGATGCACCGCGTGAGATTCAGGCAGTAGACAAACTCGACGCCGTCCATCGGTCGCAGATCGCGCACGTGCGGTCGCACGCCGTACTGGCGTTCGACCTCGCGCTCGATGCGGGCCAGGACCTTCTTCATCTCCTCCGGGGTGAGCTCCTTGTAGTACTTCTGCAGAAACTCCTCGGTGGAGGTGAAATTCTTCAGCTCCCGCAGCGGGGAAAGACTGGCGGCCAGGGCCGCCAGGCCGGACACGGCGGCGGAACCCCGCAGAAAACTGCGGCGGCTCAGCGCCCGGTCGGAGGTCTTGTCGGGGGCGGCGAAGGGGGAAGGCGCGGACATCTTAGTGGGAAGGTTTGGCATCCGCCGCGGCGCGCACGGGCGGCGAAGCCTCGTGCAGGGAATGCGGACCCGGGGCGGGCGCGCGCGTCGGGATGCGCGGCGCGTGGGGGTTGTGACAGTTCACACAGGCCAGCTTTCGGGCCGGACCGCTCTTTTCATTCCAATGACCAGAGATACGACCATGGGCGCCAGCGTCCCAGTCCCGATAGGTTGGGCCGTGGCAACTCCCGCACAGGGGCGTGCTGTTGTCGAACTTCAGCTCCTTGCCGTCGCGGGCCTGCAGCGTCAAGAGGTTGGCTTCGTTGTGGCAGTTGTAACAATTGTTGTTCCGGTCGTGGGAGCCGTGCCCCATCTCGATATTCGCGTGTTCCTTAGGGATGATAATCTTGTG
>CAZFHG010000231.1:0-5550 GCA_964518665.1 uncultured Opitutaceae bacterium
AACACGCGGCCGATTTGGGATTGAGAGGGGAGTTGGGTTGTAGGGCGGAGTCTCCGAACCCCGCCCTACACCAAACGCATACTCCGGATTGACGAGACCGGTCCGGCCCGGCTCACTCCCGCGCCATGGACTGGATCAACGAACCGCAGGCTTGGATCAGCCTGCTCACCCTCACCGGGCTCGAAATCGTGCTCGGCATCGACAACATCATCTTCATCTCGATTCTGGCCGGCAAGCTGCCGCCGGAGCAGCAGGCCAAGGCGCGGCAGACCGGGCTCATGCTGGCCCTCATCACGCGCATCATGCTCCTCGCCAGCATTGCCTGGATGGCGAAGCTCACGACCCCGCTGTTCAGCTTCCTCAACCACGGCGTCTCGGGGCGCGACCTGATTCTGATCATCGGCGGCCTGTTCCTGCTCGTGAAGAGCACGATGGAAATCCACGAGAAGCTCGAGGGTCACGACGGCGCGGGCAATCCCGTCAAGGGTGCGGCCAAAATGGGTCACGTCCTCATCCAGATCATGCTCCTCGACATCGTGTTCTCCCTCGACTCCGTGATCACGGCGGTCGGCATGGCCCAGCACCTCTCGGTGATGATCATCGCGGTGATCCTCGCGATGGGCGTGATGCTCCTGGCGGCGGGATCGATTAGCGATTTCGTCAACAAACACCCGACGCTCAAGGTCCTCGCGCTGTCGTTCCTGATTTTGATCGGCGTGACGCTCGTGGCCGAGGGCACCGGGGCGCACATCTCGAAGGGCTACGTCTACTTCGCCATGGCGTTCTCGTTTGGCGTCGAAATGCTGAACCTGCGCCTGCGGACGAAATCGCAGCCGGTCGCTTTGCATCAACCTTATCGCTGAAGCCGCCGCGCATGGCGCGGTGGCTTCAGCGATGGGAGATGGGAGATCGCAGATGGGAGATCGAACACCGCTGCCTTGAAGCTACGAGCGTGAGCGAGTGGCAGGTTTCGCAGATTGCAGATGGGAGATCGTAGATCGCACAAGCCACTCGCGCACGCTCGTAGCTACCTACCGGAGGGCTTCGATCTCCGAACTCCGATCTCCGAACTGCCGCGATCGCGTAGCGATCGCTCAGGTTTTTGGCAGTTCTGTGTCGAGATCCGTCGCGTGCGGGTGGTTGCGCTTGTCCTTGCGGAGGCCGTGGCGGCGTTCGAGCAGGCGGTCGAGCTTGTCGACGAGCAGGTCGATGGACTTGTAGCAATCCTCGCTGGAAACACTGGCAATCAGGTCGGGGCCGCCAATCTCGATGTGGCCCTTGGCAATGAACTTGTGGTTGATGTCCTTCGTCTTATCGACCTCGAGATCAATCCGGATGCGCACGATGTAATCGTTGTGGCGGAGCAGGCGCTCGGCCTTGTGCTCAACGGCATGGCGGAGGGCGTCGGTCAATTCGACATGCACTCCGCGGATGATGAGCTTCGTGGCGGGATCGGTGGGGGTTTTGGATTGGGTCATGTTATGTGTTGGACACTGAAGTCTGCCAAATGTTGAAAGCAAATTCAAGTTAGTGCGCGATTTGCAGACCATGGACTGTTCTGGATAAGGCCGGCTTTTTTCTGGCTGTCCGGCCGGGGCGCATTTCTGATGCGCCCCACGATGCGCCGCCGATTCCTGTCCTGGACATTGCTCTGGTTGATGGCCTGCACTGCAGGACGGGCAACGGAGGCCATTCGCTGGGAGGAATTGCCGGCACTGCCCGATCCGGTGGGATTCGCCGCCCCGTTTGCCGGGGTGACGGACGGGGCCTTGCTGGTGGCGGGCGGCACGAATTTCCCCCACGGCAGCCTGTGGTCGGGTGGGGCCAAGGCCTGGCACGACCGCGTTTTCCTGCTCGATTCCCCGGCGGGGTCGTGGCGCGAGGCCGGGCGCCTGCCGGGAACGCGCGCTTACGGCGTATCCGTCACGATTCCCGAAGGCGTCCTTTGCATCGGCGGTTCGGATGACCGGACGGTGACGGCCGACGTGATACTCCTGCGCCGGTCCGGCGAGGGCGTCGTGGCCGAACCGTGGCCGGCGCTGCCGGCTCCGCTGCACTATGCCTGCGGCGCCCTGGTGGGCCGCACGGTTTACGTGGCGGGCGGATTGCGTGAGTTCACCGGCGCCCCGGGCAAATGGTTTTACGCGCTCGATCTCGATGCGCCGCCGGCCACCCGCGCCTGGCGCGCAGTCGAACCGTGGCCGGGCTCGCCGCGACAGACCGCGGTGGCGGGCTCGCTCGACGGGGCATTCTATCTTTTCGGGGGATTGAATCTGATTCCGGGCGCCGACGGAAAACTCGAGCGGCAATATCTGTCCGATGCCTGGCGCTACACTCCGGCCGGTGGCTGGAAGCGGCTCGCCGCCATGCCTGCGGCGCTGCAGGCCTCGCCTTCGCCGGCTCCGGCGCTGGGAGTGGCGCATCTGCTCGTGCTGGGCGGTGATGACGGGAAATATCTCAAGGAAACGCTCTCCTTGCAGGAACGACATCCCGGGTTTCCCGCCCAGGTGTATGGCTATCATACGATCACAGACTCCTGGGCGGTGACGGGGACATTGCCGCGTGAACCGGGTCCCGATCCGGTCGGCCAACCCAATGCGGGCCGGTGGCCGCCGATCGTGGCGCCGGTCGTGCCTTGGGCGGGCGGCTGGGCGGTCGTGAGCGGGGAGGTGCGGCCCGGCACGCGGACGCCGCGCGTGCTCCTGGCGAAGCCGGTGCATGAACGCGCCGGCTTGGGCTGGGTCAACACGACCACGCTGGCAATCTACCTCGCCGGCATGCTCGGCATCGGCGTCTACTTCGTGCGGCGCGAGCGCAGCACCGACACCTTTTTCCGCGGCGGACAGCACGTTCCCTGGTGGGCGGCAGGCCTGAGCATCTATGCGACCATGCTCAGCTCCATCACTTTCATGGCGCTGCCGGCCAAGGTGTATGCGACCGACTGGGCGTACAGTTTCGGGCTCGTGGGGCTGGTCCTCATCACGCCGATCGTGACGATGTTCTACCTGCCGTTCTTCCGGCGGCTCAACGTCACCTCGGCCTACGAATACCTTGAGCACCGTTTCAACGGCCTGGTACGGCAGGTCGGCAGCGCGGTATTCATCCTCTTCCAGCTCGGACGCATGTCCATCGTGCTGTACCTGCCGGCGGTGGCGCTTGCTACGGTGAGCTCGTTTGACGTGTACACGTGCATCGTGGTCACGGGGCTGGCCTGCGTGGCGTACACCATGATCGGCGGTATTGAGGCGGTGATCTGGACCGATGTCGCGCAGGCGGTCGTGCTGCTCGGCGGAGCATTGGTGAGCCTGCTGCTCATCCTGTTCCAATGCGAGGGCACCTTCGGCGGCATGGTCGCGGTGGCGCAGGAGCACGGCAAATTCCTCGGCTTCACCGAATGGTGGAACCCGGATCTGACGCAGACCTCGGTCATCCTTGTGTTGCTCGGCACGGGCTGCAACAGCCTGCTCTCCTACACCGCCAGCCAGGACGTGGTGCAGCGTTACGTAACCACGGCGACGGAGGCGCAGGCGCGCCGCTCGATCTGGCTCAACGTGTGGATCTCGCTGCCCGGCTCGATCGTCTTCTACGCGGTGGGCACGGCGTTTTTCCTGTTTTATCGCCAAAATCCGGACCGGCTCGATCCGACGCTGACGACCGACGCGATCTTCCCGCTCTTCATCGTGCGCGAGCTGCCGGCCGGCGTCGCGGGGCTGGTGATCGCGGGCCTTTTGGCGGCGGCGCAGTCCACGCTCTCCAGCAGCCTCAACAGCGTAGCCACGGCCTGGGTGACGGATTTTCACGTGCGGTACTGGCCGCAGAGCACCGATCGGTCCCGTCTGCGCGTGGCGCAGGGGCTGATCCTTGGCATCGGGCTGGTGGTGACGGCCGTGGCCTGTCTGATGGCGAGCACGCAGATCGGCTCGCTGATGGACGCGTATTACGTGGTCATCGGTTCGGCCGGCGGGGCGCTGGCGGCGCTGTTCATTCTCGGCATCTTTACCCGCCGTGCGCACGCCGCCGGTGTGCTGGTCGGGGCCGCCGTGAGTGTGGCGGCACTGTTGTACGTGCAGACGCAGACCAAGCTCAGCTTCTTCCTCTACGGCGTGGTCGGCATCGTGGTGTGCGTCGGCGTGGGGTACGTCGCCAGCCTGGTGCTGCCGGCCCCGGTGAAGTCACTGGTGGGCTTGACCCGGCATGACATGGGGAAGGAATAGGATTCGGCTTAACCGATCGTTTTTTTAACCACGGATTTCACGGATGGCACGGATGCAGATTGGGTGGCCGAAACGAATGGCCACATAAGGCACATAAGGCTCAAGCGGCATCGAGTTATCCAAAGGCTTTAATGTCCGTGGGTAGGGCCCGACCTCCGGGCGGGCCGTGTTTGGCCTCTGCACGCCGCGCGGCCCGTCCGGAGGCCGGGCCCTACCCAATGAACCTTCAACAGGTTTGGACCCTTATGTGATTTTTGAGCCTTCTGTGGCCACCCTCAGATCCGTGCAATCCGTGGTTAAATTCTAATTTCACCCGATGATCGTCAGCACAATACCCACCAGTATGCCGATCACGGCCGGGAGCTTGTAGGCGCCGTTCTTTTCCTTGAAGAGCCAGAGGCTGCCGAAGAAGGCCACGAGGATGCTGCCGCGGCGGAGACTGGCGACGAGGGACACCAGGGCATCAGGGTTGCGCAGGGCGTCGAAGTACACGAAGTCCGCCAGCAGCAGGGCGAGGGAGATGCCGATGATGCTCCAGCGCCATTCGAAGGTCTGGCGCTGCCAGAGCCGGAGTTTCCAGCCGATGGCGAGGGGCAGGAAGAGCAGGGCGAGGTAGATGCAGAACCAGGCCTGCACCGTGGCGGCACTGAAGCCGAGGCGGCCGAGGAGCACCTTGTCGTAGAGTCCGCTCATCGCTCCGAGAAGCGTGCCGGCCACCTGCCAGGCGATCCATTTGTTGCGATGGAAATGAATGCCCTCGCGCGCCCCGGCAAGCGACAGGCCGACGAAAGATCCGAGGGTGATGACGACGCCAAGGATCTGCAGCCAGGCCGGGCGTTCACCGAGCACGAGCAGCGCGCCGAGGAAGGTCCACACCGGGCCGGTGGCGCGGATGGGCGAGGCGAGTGAGACCGGCAGGTGCTTGACTGCGAAATAGGTGCAGACCCAGGAACAGGCCACGATGGTGGATTTCAGGAGGAGCAGCAGGTGCTCGCGGCCGGTCAGCGGGGTGACGGTGAATATTGCCGGGAGGCCTTCAGGCCTCACGGCGGCGACGGACATGAGCGTAAGCCAGATCGCGGCGCTGCAGACGTTGGCGAAAAACAGCACCGGCAGGACCGCGTTGTCGCGCACGGCATGCTTCGTCCCCAGGTCGTAGAGACCGAGGAAGACGGAGGAGATGATGGTGGCCGCGATCCAGTCCATGGAGCGAATGGCCAGCGTGGGCGTCTGCGGGCGCGGGGCGAAGCTATTTAGCGCGGGAGGTTTGGTGTTTTGTGGGTAGGGCCCGGCCTCCCTCCTTCGCCGGGCCTACGGAGGGCAGGCCGGACGGGCC
>CAZFHG010000232.1:0-5543 GCA_964518665.1 uncultured Opitutaceae bacterium
GACACGCTCTGCGGCACCAAGGTGCTCTCCCGCTCCCACTACGGAAAGATCGCCGCCAACCGGGCTTACTTCGGCGACTTCGATCCCTTCGGTGATTTCGACCTGCTCTTTGGCGCCGCGAAGCAGAACCTGAAGATCGCCGATGTCCCCATACGCTACAAGGAGCGCACTTATGGCAGCACCAACATCCAGCGCTGGAAGCACGGCTGGCTGCTGCTGCGCATGGTCATGTTCGCCGCCCGCAAATTGAAGTTCGTGTAGCACTACTCCGTCAGGACTTGCGTGCGCCATCTCTCGCTGGCCGGGACACGGCAAATCCTTTCCCGCGGATCACACGAATGATCGCGGATAATACCTCCGGCATCCGCGTCGATCCGCGTGATCCGCGGGAAGGATTGAACCGGAAGCGGCAGCCTGGCCACCTATGAATAGGCCCCGTGAATAGCCGCTCACATTGATGTCGAAGTTGAGGCTGCCCCCACCGCGTGCCCGCGCCGACTATTGGCTTCACTTCCCGGGGGCCCGGGCGTTGAGTGCTCTCCGCCCATGACGCCCGCCCCTTCGGAGCCTTCGGAACTCCAGAACCGCCTGCGCCAGCAACTGATTCTGGCCCAGGTGAGGATCATGGAATTGGAGGACCTGCGCGACACTCTCTCACCGAAGGTGACCGAGCTCGAGCAGCTGCTCGCCGCGGCGCAGACGCTCGCCGATCGCAAGCTCGACGAGGCCGCCCATCTGGAAAAAGTCCTCGCCGACACCCGGGTCCAAGTCGAAAACCTGCAGATCGAGCTGCAAAAGATCACCGCGGAACTGGCCGGCAGCCGTTCACAACTCACCCGGGTCGAGTCCGAGCTGGTCCGCGTGCAGCATGAATCGTCCGCGCACTCCACCCGCCGCGCCCAACTGGAAACAACCCTCGCCGCAATGAAGTCCACGCGCAGCTGGAAGTGGACCGCCTGGCTCCGCGCGCTGGGACGGATTTTCTCCGGCAAGCAAGCATGACCTCCCCGGTGCTGCATGGGGAAATCGAAACACCCCGCCCGCTGCAGGCCAGGGACGGCCGCATCTCGCTCACCGGCTGGTGCCTGATCGCGGGGGTATCCGCCGCTCCGCCAGTCCGTCTGCGGAGTGATGTCCTCATTCTGCCGCTCACGGCACGCCATGAACGTGCTGATGTGGCCGCCCTCCTGCCCGCTGAACCGGCCGCAAAACTCTCCGGGTTCACCATCGAGGGTCCATTGCCCGCGGGAATCCAACTGGCGCAACTCGAGGCCCAACTGGCTGATGACCGCTGGCAGGTTTTCAAAACGCTCACCATTGCCGCCGAGTCCGCCCCCTTCCGCGCCGTCCTCGACGAACCCATCAGCGAGGGCACGCTGCGCGACCGGGTCAAGGTTGGGGGTTGGGCGCTGGACCCGTCCCAACCGGTCACCGGATTGGCCCTGCGCTACGGCCATCGCGAAATTGACTGCCTCATCGGTCAACCGCGCCGCGATGTGCCCGCGGCGTTCCCGGACGTGCCGCACGCGGCCGCGGCGGGCTTCATCAGCGAAGACTTCCTCGTGGCGGGTCATGGACCGGTGCGGATCAAGGCCCGCCTCGCCGATGGCCGCACCATGATCGCTCCCACCCGCGTGAGCTTCAGCATCGCCACGGATGAGAACCACGGCCCGGAGCTCGATCTCACCGCCCCGCGCCTGGGGCTCGATTCGCCCACCGTGGCCCGGACGCCCGAGCCCATCACCCGGGTCACACGGCCGCGCAACCTGCTGTTCATTCTCCCCGGCAGTTTCGCCGCGAACCACGCATTGCATGTCACTGCCCTCGCCAACGAGCTGGCCGCCGCCGGCCACGCCTGCGCAGTCACCGTTTCGCACGACCTCTCGACCTTGGCGCATCACGCGCGGCCGGCCTTTCGCGGTTTGCTGCACACCGAGGCCGCTGACGGTGTCACCTACCCCGACGGACGCGGCCCGGATATCATCCATGCCTGGACCACCCGGGAAAACGTCCGCCGGCTGACCGACCAACTGCGCCAACGCCACGGCTCCCGGATCGTCGTGCACCTTGAGGACAACGAACAGGAAATCCTCGCCCTCACTCTGGGCCGGCCGTTTGCCGAACTGGACCGCCTAAGCGACAATGAACTCGACCGGCTCGTGCCCGCCGATCTTTCGCACCCGCATCGCAGCCGCGCCTTTCTCGCGTCCGCCGATGGCGTCACCGTGATTATGGACCGCCTGCGTGAATTCGTTCCAAGCGGCCGTACTTGCCTCACCCTCTGGCCGGCAGCCGACTCCCGCTATTTTCGTCCCCGCGCCATCCCGCATGAATTCCGACGGGGCCTCGACCCCGTGCCGGGCACGACCGTCCTGTTTTACCATGGCAACGTGCATGCGGCCAATGCCGCCGAGGTGCGCGAGCTTTACGCCGCGGTCGTCGCGTTGAACGCCGCCGGCCATCCGGTGCGGCTGATCCGGACCGGCCTCGACGCGGTGGATTGCCTCGGAAGCCTCGCCGCCGCCGTCGCGCCGCTGGTTTTGAACCTCGGGCAGATTGACCATCACCGCCACCTCGCTCCGCTCATGGCGCTGGCGGACATATTCGTCCAGCCCGGGACGGCCGACGCCTTCAACGACTACCGTTTCCCGTCCAAACTGCCCGAATTTTTCGCCATCGGCCGTCCGGTCATTTTGCCCCGCACCAATCTCGGCAACGTCGCGCGCCACGGGGTGGACGCCTATGTTCTCGACCGGGCCGATGCCGCCGGCATCACCGCCGCCGTGATCGAGTTGCGGCGCGATCCGGCGCTGGCCGGACGCCTCGCCCAGGGTGCCATCGCCTTCGCGGGCCAGCATTTCAGCTGGCGCCGCAGCGCCGGGGCGCTTGCCAGCTTCTACGAAGCCCTGACACCGTCCCGATAGATCCATGCCTGCCTCTTCTACCCAGCGTATCTTTGTGACTGGCGGCCGCGGCCGTCTCGCCTCGTTGATTGCCGACCATTTCCGCGCACCCGCCTATGCCGTGTCGCTTTTCTCGCGCACCCCCGGCCCGGGCTTTCAGCCGCTCAATTCCCTGCTTGATCCCGCGGTGCTGGTCAAAACGGATACGATCTACCATCTGGCCTGGAGCTCCCTGCCAGCCACCTCCGAGTCGCACCCGGGCACCGAGACGCAGCACGACCTGCCCTTTCTCGAACGGCTTCTCTCCGCCCTCGCGGCTTCACCCGCCACCCGTCGGGTCCGGTTGGTCTTCTTTTCCTCCGGCGGCACCGTCTATGGCAACGCCCCCGGGCGGCCCAATCGCGAGGACGACACCTGCGCCCCCATCGGTTCCTACGGCCGCGCCAAGCTCGCCGCCGAGCGGCTGATCGCCGACCGCGCAGCCCGCGACGGCCTGCACTGCACCGTCCTGCGCATTTCCAATCCCTACGGCTATCCCGTGCCCAGCAGCCGGGCCCAGGGGCTGATTCCCCATGCCCTGCGCTGCGGCATGAACGGCGAGCCGCTCACCCTCTGGGGCGACGGTTCGGCCCGGAAGGATTTCATCTATTACACCGACTTTCTCTCCGCGCTGGAACTGGTGCTGCCGGGCAACATCAACGGTACCTTCAACCTCTGCGCCGGTGAATCGCACCGGATCAACGAGGTCATCCGTCTGGTCGAGGGCGAACTCGGCCGGCCCGTGAACCTGAAGTCCGGCGCCGCCCCGGCCTGGGACGTGCACGACAGCCGGCTCGACAACGCCAAGTTCAACGCCGCCACCGGCTGGCAGCCGCAGGTGCCGCTCGCCGAGGGCATCCGTCGCGCCGCCGCCGGTTACGCGGCGCACTGAAGTTCATGGCTGCTACGGATCCCGCCACTGCACCCGCCCGGGACGATCGTCCGCCGGACGACCGATGGCTGTTTCGGGTCTTCCTGCTCATGCTGCTCGGGGCCGGCTGGATGCTCACGCGTTCGTGGCATGCGTCCATTCTGGATCGCTACGAATTCCGCCAGCTCCAGACTGCCCTCAGCATCTTTTGGGTCAAGCAGGAGGGCTTCCGCCTCGATTATCTGACGCCGCTTTTCGGTCCGCCCTGGTCCGTCCCGATGGAGTTTCCCACCTACCAGTGGTGCGTCGCCGCGCTTTCCTCGCTCAGCGGACAGCCGCTGGAACAGACCGGCCGCCTCGTCAGCATCCTGTTCTACGCCGCGATGCTCCCGGCCGTGCATGGCCTGCTGGGTCTGGCCGGATTGACGGCCGGGCGCCGCTACCTCGCCCTCGCGGTTGTGCTAAGCACGCCGGTTTACCTTTTCTATCCGCGGACCGTGATGATCGAAACCGCGGCATTGTGCTTCGCTGTCTGGTTTCTCTTCGCACTGCACCGCACATTGACGACCCGCGCCACGGCCTGGCTGATCGCCACCTGCGGGCTCGGCCTACTCGCAGCGCTCACCAAGATCACCACCTTCGCCGTTTATTGCGTTCCGGCGGCGGCGCTTACCTTCGCCGCAATCCGGCAGGCGGCCCCCGGTGAGGGCGGCTTCAAGCGCAAGGCTGCAGGTCTGCAAACGCTGCGCCTCATATTGCCGGTCCTGTTCGCGGTCGCGGTCACCTACGGGTGGGTCGCGCATGGCGATGCGATCAAGCACTCCAACCCCTATACGGGTTTTCTGGCCTCCACCCAATTGCACCAGTGGAACTACGGACCGCTTGGCCTGCGGTGGGACCTGTCATTCTGGCAGCACCTGAAGGAAAATATCTTCCTCAACATCCTCAGTGAAGGCGCCCTCGCGCTGACCTTGCTGTGCACGGCCTTCGCGAGTCCCCGGGCCCGCTGGGTGGCGCTTGCCTGCGTCGCCGGCTTTTTCACCGGTCCGCTCATCTTCGCCAATCTCTATCACGTCCACGACTACTACTACACCGCCAATGCCCTCCTGCTCACCGGTGCCGCCGGGCTGCTCCTCGCCTCGGCCTGGGACAACCCACGGCTCACCGCTCCGGCCCGGTGGATCACCCTGGCCGTGCTGCTGGTGCTGCAGTACCAGGCCTTCGACCGGAACTACCACTATTACTACTGGAAGGAAGCCCCGCCTCCACCCGATCTCGCCGCCATCATCCGTGAGACCGTGCCGTCCGACGGCGTGGTGCTCATCTCCGGCGCCGACTGGAATCCGCTCCTGCCCTACTACGCCGAACGCCGGGCACTCATGGTTGCAGGCGACCGCGACGACGAAACCGCGGTGTTGGACGAGGTCATCAACCGCCTGCCGCCCCGGCGCATCGCCGCCATGGTGATTGTCGGCGACAAACTCCGCCAGCGGCAGGACTTGCTCAAGGCCCGCATCACCCGCTTCGGTTTCGCCCCGCATCCCTTTGCCTCGGGCCCCGACACCGATCTCTATCTGCCGGCCGAAACCGTGGCCCCAGCTGCCAGCCGGCTCCAAAACCGGCGTTTCTCCACAGCGCGCGTGCTGGTAACGCCCGCTGCTGTCATCGCCATGATCGACCCCAAGGAACAGAATTTCGCCGGCCAGGATTTCCCTCCCTGCTCGCCCGCG
>CAZFHG010000233.1:0-5540 GCA_964518665.1 uncultured Opitutaceae bacterium
AAGCGCTCCCAGGGGTCCTCATTGAGGAAGCGCATCGCGGTGTCGAACGTGGCGCCGCCCCACATCTCGAGTGAGTAGAGCTCCGGCGCGCGGCGGGCGAGAAACCCGGCGCAGGCCAGCATGTCGTAGCTACGCACGCGGGTGGCCATGAGCGACTGGTGGGCGTCGCGGAAGGTCGTGTCAGTGACGAGCAGACGCTTCTGCTTGAGCGTCCAGGCGGCGAACTTCTTCGGACCCTCGCGCAGCAGGCGGTCGCGCGTGCCCATGGGCGGCGTGCTGCGGTCGTCCTGGCCGGGCGCGGCGACGGCGGGCAGCGGCTTGGCGGGGCGGTAGCCCTTGGCGTGCGGGTTGCCGTTGACGGTCACGTTGCCGAGGAAGCTGAGGAGCTTGGTGGCGCGGTCGCGACGGGGCTTGAAGGTGAAGAGCTCCGGCGAGGTGTCGATCAGCGTGGTGGTGGCCTCGCCGGCGCGGAAGAGCGGGTGGGCGATGACGTTTTCGAGGAACGGGATGTTGGTCTTCACGCCGCGGATGCGGAACTCGCTGAGGACGCGGCGGGCGCGGTTCATCGCGATCTCGTAGCTCGGGCCGCTGGTGATGCTCTTCACGAGCAGCGAGTCGTAGAACGGCGTGATGACGGCGCCGGCGTAACCCATGCCGCCGTCGAGGCGCACGCCGAAGCCGCCCGGCGAGCGGTAGGCGAGGATGCGGCCGTAGTCGGGGACAAACTTGTTCTCGGGGTCCTCGGTGGTGATGCGGCACTGGATGGCGTAGCCGTGGCGCGGCACGTCGGCCTGCAGCGGCATGCCGACTTCCGGCGAATGCAGCGCATGGCCCTGCGCGATGAGAATCTGGGCGCGGACGAGATCGAGGCCGGTGATGACCTCGGTGACCGTGTGCTCGACCTGGATGCGCGGGTTCATCTCGATGAAGAACCATTCGTGGCGGTCGAGATCGTAGAGGAATTCGACGGTGCCGGCGTTGTCGTAGCGGATAGCGCGGGCCAGCTTGGCGGCGGCCTCGCAGAGGTCGGCCACGATTTTCTCCGGCAGACCGAAGCTCGGAGCAACCTCGACGACCTTCTGGTGGCGGCGCTGGACGGAGCAGTCGCGCTCGTGGAGATGGATGACGTTGCCGTGCTTGTCGCCGAGAATCTGGACCTCGATGTGCTTGGCGCGCGGGATGTATTTTTCGAGGAAGACGGCGGGGTTGCCGAAGGCGCGGCCGGCCTCGCCTTGGGCCTCGTCGAGGAGGTTGGCCAGGTCGGCCGCCTGGTGCACGACGCGCATGCCGCGTCCGCCGCCACCGAAGGCGGCCTTGATGATGAGGGGGAAGCCGATCTCCTTCGCGATCTTCAGGGCCTCGGCGCGGTCGGTGACGGGCTCCTCGGTGCCGGGGAGCACGGGCACGCCAACCTTCTGCGCGAGGGCGCGGGCCGCGGTCTTGTCGCCCATCATGTCGAGCAGTTCGGAGCGCGGGCCGACGAAGATGATGCCGGCCTCCTCGCAGGCGCGGGCAAAATTGGCATTCTCGGAAAGGAAACCGTAGCCGGGGTGGATGGCGTCGATGCCCTTGTCCTTGGCCACGCCGATGATGGACGGAATGTCGAGGTAGGCGGCGACGGGGCCGTGACCGTGGCCGACCTGGTAAGACTCGTCGGCCTTGTAACGGTGGATGCAGAACCGGTCCTCCTGCGCGTAAACCGCGACGGTGCGCAGGCCGAGTTCGGTGCCGGCGCGGAAGATGCGCACGGCGATCTCGCTGCGGTTGGCGGCCATGACCTTGCGGATGGGCCGGAGAGAAGAACCGGTGGAGGAAGTGTGGGAGGATGTCACGTTGGGGGCGTTAGCGGCGGTCATCTGTAGGCGGACGGTTGGCGGTCGCCAAGGAGAACCTGCGGGGGAGGCAAATTTTAACCCTCCTTCGCCGAGGCTACGGAGGGCACGGCCCGGATGACCCACCTTCGCCAAGCCTACGGCGGGCAGGCACGGATCCGAACCATGGCCACATAAGGCGCAAAAGGCTCATTAGGACCCTGACGTTTAACAGGAGGTAATGGAGAGAACAGAGAGACGAATATATGACCTCCGTTCCCTCTGTTACCTCCTGTTAAATGATATAACCGTCATGAGCTTTTGTGCCTTATGTGGCCATCCCACTATGCTTCATTCGCATGATCCGTGAAATCCGTGGTTAAGATTGGGGTCTAGTTTGCCAGAAGGGCTGGTCACAGACCTGCCCTACTTTTTTGTCCGGTTGGCCTTGGCGGACAATTCGCCGAGGCATTCGGGGGAGCCGCGGGCGAGGTCGCGGCAGATCTGGGGGCGGTCGGCATAGACGGTGCAGAAATAGTCCGTTGTGCCGTCGGCGGCCGGGCGCAGTTCGAGCGCGGCGCAATGGCCGGCGTGCATGCGCATGTAGGCGCGGTGGCCGATGAAATGGGCCACTCGCTCGACGGCCGGACCAAGCCGGGTCCAATCGTCGCCCGTCAGCCGCACGAAAGTCGGCAGCATCGAGTGACAGCACACCCCGCAGGCAAGACAGCCGGCCGGGGGTGGAACAGGGTTCATGGCGCCGGTCAGCTTGCAGGTCGCGGCGAGCGGCTCAATGCCAAGGAACGTGCGTTAAACCAGAAGCCCGGAGGGGAACGCTAATCTGCACTTATCTTCGCTAATCCGGACCGATTCGGCATCAGCGTAAATTAGCGCAGATAAGCGTTCCTCCCCTACACCACCTCCGGTGATGACAATTGGGTGATGTTCTCCAAGCTGGGCCGGTCCCCGCCTCCCCTTTGAACCCGAACCCATCCCCCGCCGCGATACTCGCCACCGCTGTGGTCCCCTGGACCGAGCGCCTTGAATTCGATGAGGAGCGGTTTTGCCGGCAGGTGCAGACCATCGCCCGCGGGCTGACGCGGCACATCTACATCTTCGGCACGGCGGGCGAGGGCTATGCCGTGACGGAATCCCAATTCGACCGGATCGCCGCGACCTTCTGGCGCTCGGCCAAGGAAAACGAGGTCTCGCCCATGCTGGGGATCATCTCGCTTTCCCTGCCCACGGTCATCGAGCGCATCGAGCGCGGCCACGCACTCGGGTTCCGCACCTTCCAGCTTTCACTGCCCGCCTGGGGCGCGCTCAACGACCGCGAACTGGACACGTTTTTCGCCGAGACCTGCGGCCGCTTCCCCGACTGCCAGTTTCATCATTACAACCTGCTGCGCACGAAGCGCCTGCTGACCTCGGTCGAATACCGCCGGCTGGCCGCGGCGCATCCAAATTTCATCGGCGTCAAATCCAGCGCCGATGATCCGGCCCTCGTCGCGGACCTGCTGACAGCCGCGCCGCGCCTGCGGTTTTTCTTCACGGAATTTGGCCACGCCATAGCCCGGCGCACCCACGACGTCGGCCTGCTGGCTTCCATTTCCACGGTCAACTACGCCCGGGCCAAGGCCTATGTCGCCGGCGACGACGCCCGCCGCGCCGCCGATGTCCCGGAAATGCGCGCCATGGTCGCCGCGCTGTTCAAGCTGTCGACCAACCGGTTCCACATCGACGGGGCATACGACAAGATGCTCTTCCGCGTCAACGATCCGACCTTTCCCCTGCGCCTGCTTCCGCCGTACGTCGCCGCCACCGAGGAAGACTTCGCGCAATGGATGGCCACGGTGCCGTCCGGGTGGAGGAGCTGAATCGCTTGCAAGCAAGCTCCTACCTTCCGGCCAACCTACAGGGGGCGCCACGACCCCGGGATACTGACGTTGTGGGTAGGGCCCGACGTCCCCGGCGGGCCGGTTTTGCATGCGCTCGCCGAACCGGCCGTCCGGAGGCCGGCCGCTACCCAAGAAACGGTCTTTTTCTGGGTAACTATAAATAAATACCAAAACCCCACCCCATGAACCCTCCGCTCCGCACCAAGCACCTCAACCTGTTCAACGGCGACACCTGCGTTTTTTTCTACAATCCGGAAAAATGGCAGCCGGAGGACTTCAAGCTGCAGACGCTTATCAATCCCCGCACCGGCAAGCCCGAACCCACCCCACGGCCCATCGGCGGTCCGTTCAAGCCCGTGGCGATTCAGCGCTACGTGGACCTGCTGGCCGACAGCGGCATCGACACATTCATCATCAACGCCAACGCCTGCCGCGCCTGGTATCCGAGCAAGGTCATCCCGACCATCCTCGACGGCTACCGGCGGGGCGACCGCGAGTATTTCCGCGGCCATGCGATCTGTCAGGGTGCGACCGAACCCGAGGACGTGGAGCTGTTCATCGACCGCATCATGGCGTTCATGAACCTCTACCAGGACCTGCTTGATGCCGGCGTGGACTGGCTCGCCGAATCCGCCAAGGCCTGCCGCCGGCGCGGGGTGGCGCCGTGGGTCAGCGTGCGGATGAACGATTTTCACGGTCACAAGAACATCCAGGGCAGCTTCTTCAACGTGCCCCTGCTCAAGCAGCCGGAGATGCGGCTGAAGCGCAGCGGTTATGCGCCGACGATGTTCGAGCCGGGCTACCGCGAGGGTCTCAGCTACGAGAAGGCGGAGGTGCGCGCGCTGATGTTCGCCCAGATCAGGGAAGTCGTGGAGGACTACGATTTCGAGGGACTGGAACTCGACTGGTGGCGGCAGCCGCTCTGCTGCGAACCCAATGCCACGCCGGAGACCGTCGCCATGATGAGCAACTGGTTCCGGAGCATCCGGACCCTGACCGAGGCGCGCGCCAAAAAAACCGGCCGGCCCTTTCCGCTGGGGATGCGCATCCCGGGCCAGTTGGAGACCCTGAAAAGCATCGGCATCGATGTGGTCACGCTGTGCCGCGAGGGCACCCTGGACTTCGTGGCGCCTTCGGGTTTCTGGTGCACGAGCTGGGAAATGCCGCACGACACATTGCGGCAGCAGTTGGGTGACCGGATCGCGATTTACGGCGTGATCGAGGACGGGGCCAATCCCCTACCCACGTACGCCCCCGCGATCAAGCACCGCCAGCACATCCGCTACATTTCCTCCAGCCGCGAGATGCTGCACGCCAACGCCGCCGGCAAGCTGGCGCTCGGGGCGGACGGCATCGAATGGTTCAATTTCTACTGCACCGACCAGGCGCGCATCCCTGGCCTGATTTCGGACTACACCTCGCTGCGCGACATTCACCGCCTCGAACACCTTCGCGGCCGACCAAAGCATTACACTTTATCCCTGAGCGGCTACGGCCTCGTGCTGCCGCCGTTCGAGGTCACGCCGCAACTGCCGGTCGTATTGGAGAAAGGCTGGAATCATCTCTTCCGGCTGCCGATGGCCGCCGAGCCAGCCGACCAGAATCTGGAACTGTGCATCCAGATCGTGCTCAAGGCCGGCGACACCTTCACGTGCCTGCCCGTGGCGTTCAACAGCTGCTGGCCGCGGTTGGAGCACACACCCACCGACCGGCTGCTTTTCCCGTGTGGTCCGCTCACCCATTTCACCACGGAGCACCGTGGGTATGACTATCGTTTTCCGATCGGCCTGGTGCGCGACGGCTGGAATGAGATCACCGTGGAAAACGGCGG
>CAZFHG010000234.1:0-5448 GCA_964518665.1 uncultured Opitutaceae bacterium
CGTAGTGCCGGTCTTCAGCCGGCACTGGTTCGTGAGCCCTGCCGGCCGGACCAGCATGAACGACGCGGGCTGAAGCACCGCGCCACGTTGGCCGTTCCGGCATCAAATCAGGGACAGGCCACCCGCCGGGCCGCACTATTGCCGATATTGTCGTAGGCGATGATCTCGATGCTGGTCGCCCCGGCGGCGCGGTCGGCGGGCAGATCGAGGGTGAAGGATTCGGTGAGGCCATCGAGAACGCCGTCGTCCGGCTGTTCGACGGTTTCGCGCGCGCCGTTGTTCAGTGCAAACTCCACGCCGGCAATGCGGGAGAACTCATCACGGGCCGGCACCTGAATACGGAGGCGGCCGGACTCGTGCGTGACCTTGACGTCGCCTAGCACAGGCGGCGTGCGGTCGATCAGCAGATCGTCGGCTTCGAACACAGTCGTGAGGCAGTCTTTTTCCACGCGGGGCGCGGTCTCCTTCACAACGAGCCGGGTTTGGTAAACGCCCTCGGGGAAATGCGAGATGTCGAATTGGATGTAGTTCTCCCGCGAGGCGACGGCCAGGTCAGTCCAAGTCTCCGCGCCGCGGAGGCGCAGCGAAAATGTACTGACGAGATTGTCGTCATCCGGATCGGTGACCGTCCAATACGCCACCTGGGCACCCGGGAGTGGCACAATCTGACTGGTGAGCAGAGGATTGCGGCGCTTGTCGTCATCGCGGCTGGCTGGCTGGAGCACTTGGCCCAAGGTGGTGACAACCTGCATCGATGGTTCAGGCGCCGGGACGAGTCCGTAATTGGGCGAAAGGAGGCGGAATTCCTGCAGCTGCGGCCGCCGGTTCTGCCGCAGGAAGTGCAACTCCGCCTTGTCGATTTCAAAGCCCGCAGCACTGGTCGAGAGCCGGGCCTGCACATGTCGTCCGCGCAGTCCGGGGACGCGCCAGCCGCGATCCTCTGCCACGGCCTGCTGCCAGGCAGTCCAACCCTCGGTCTCATCGCTGCCAAAACTGGTGCGCAGTTCGACCGTCAGCGCACCGGCAGCGATCTGCGTGCCGTTGCCCAGCCTGAGCAATCCCAATTGCGCCGGCGTGCCCAAATCAATGCGGCGGGTTTCCGCTGAACGGGCGCCGGCCGTGGTGAAATCCACGCGATAGAGCGATGCCGGGTTGTTCGCGATGGCAAGGAAGGCTCCAGGCTTCCTGGCAACGGGGACCAACCCGTTTAACTGCACCGACGTGACGCCCGGGAAGGTCAGGCTGCGCTGGTTGGCCGGTTCATAGCCCAACAGTTCGCCCTGTTCGCCACCGGCGATGAGCACGAGATCGCCGTGGCGCGCGAGCCGGTAGAACGCCACGTTGCCGCGGGCCGCCACGGTCTCGGGGAATCCGCCGTCGGGAAACCAGAGCAACTGGCTGCGACCGGCAAAACGTTCAGGGCGGGCGGGCTCATCCACGAAGATCGGCGGCGGTGTCTCGCTCGCACCGGCGGCAGGCGCCGCGGCGTTGTCCTCGGCCTTGGCGGGTTTGGAGCGATTGACCCGGGACTCGCCCGAACCCGAGCCGAATGTGACGGCCGCGAAGAAACCGCCATCCCAAGGCAGCAGATCGCAGATTTCCGCGTTGCGCTGCTCGGACAGAATGCGCGGCGCACCGCCGGCCGCGGAAAATTCATAGACGTTGCCCTTGGGGGCAGAGCCAGCCACGACGCGTCCGTCGGTCAACCGCAGGAGGCGGCGAACATTGCGATCCCGAATCTCGCCAAAGAGTTTAATGCCGCGTGCGGCGAGGGCTTCGTTGCTGGTCAGCTTGTCCGCTTGATCACCGCTGGTAACGAACGTGGCTATTTCCACCCGGTATATCCTGCCGGGATTACCGGTGGCCACGAGAACGACTGGCTTGGCCTTGTCGCCGGGGAGCACGACGAGATCGAAAATGGAATCAACCGGCAGGGCGGCACGGGCAAGGACCTTGCCCTCTTGGGCGAGCACCAGCGTGCCCTGAGGTGAACTGCCGACGAGCACACGGCCATCGGCGAGACGGGCGACGGCAAAGATATGGGTCTCAGGTAGATCGAGCAGAACGGTTGAAGAGGGTTCTCCCTTTGCGTTCGGATTCACCGACAGTACCTGACCGTCGGGACCGGTGCCGATGAGCAGGTTGTCCCCATCATTTACGAGCGTCCACATCAGGGGACTGGCCAGCTTCAAATTGACGGGAGCCACCGCCGGTCCGGCCAGAAGGCGGCCATCGGAGCGGGTAGCCATGGCCTGCAGGCTGCGGCTGGGCACATCGACGTAGAAATCGATGGGTTGGGTTTTGGACAGCGGGGCGGCGATCGCCGCCACCGTGAGCAGAGCGGCGAGCGCGCCGGTGAGGGTGCGAATGAAAGGCATTAGGTAAATCAATCGGTGACGCGGAAGGCGCGTCGCACTGTGCCCGGGACCATGCGGCCGGGCAGGCGGCGGGTTTCCCAGAGCGGTTCCAAGGCGGTGCGGCTCTGGTAGCGCGCCTCATCGGAGCGACTGGCGATGCGTTCGTAGGAACCGGGCAGATCACGCGTGAGGGCAGCCTGATCAATGAAGATGCGTCCGCTCTCAACGACGGCGAGGTACAGCCCGTCGGGCTGACGGGACTGGCTGACGAGATCGAGCAGGGCATCGAGGCTGCGGAATTGGGCGGCAGTCAGGATGCCGTTGCGGCCCGTGAGCTGGTCCAGCGTGTCGCCATTGGTGACGACCAGTTCGAGATTCCGTCCCTGCCACGCAGCAGGGATCGGGATGCTCACGGTTTCCTCGGACGGTGCTCCCTGGTAATCACGCCAGCCGATGGTGGCCTCGAGGGTCGCGCCGGCGGACAGCACCGTGCGGGAGAGCTGCAAGTATTCGAGTGTGGTCTGGGGGTTGACGGTGAGCGGGGTGATGCGGACCGAAATGGCCTCGGGGATGATTTCCTCGTACGGGTTTTGCAAAACCGCGCCGATGTCGCGGACGAAGTCCGTCAGCCCCTGGGTGATGCCCTGCGGTCCGCTGACGAGGCTGGCCGTCGGCACCTTCCGGCCGTGGGAGAACTTGAAATTGGCCTCGATGCGCGCGCCGTTGCTGAAGCCGGCATCATTCGAGCCAAGTACGGCCTGGGCCGTGCCGGCGCCGATGACCAAGGGTGTGAGTTGCGGATGCCGGGCGGCGGAGAAGCGCAGGTATTTTACTTCCTCGCCGGGGCGTACGACCGCGATCTCGACGGGCAGCATGGCGGGTGCCGGACCAAGTTCGCCGGCAACGGCGGACAGCCGGTCCTGACTGATGGTGCCGATGATCTCGCCGGTGTTGGCGACCTTGAGGGAGTTCAGGTTGGAGGGCAGAATGGCGACAATCTCGGAACGGGCCATCGGCAGGGCGACGTCGCCCAGTCCCATCATCGGATGACCGAAGGCCACGACGCGGTTGCCCTCGACGTAGGAAACGGTGCCGGTGGCGGCGAGAGTGATGTCGCCGGTTGTCACGGCGACGGCAACGGCATCGCCAGGCTGCAATGTCCGGTTCGCGCTGCTGGTGGAGGTTGAAACCGCCATTTGTCCGCCCAGGCCGGTGACGCGCAGGCCGAGCGCGCTGAATTGCGGCGCCAGCCAATCCACGACCAGCGGGGCGAGGCCACCGAAGGCGAAGACCGGAGTCAGGGGTTGCAGGGCATCGTCCGGTTTGCTGTTGGACGCGGGGCGGGTTTCCGGCTGGCCGCGAGCGGCTTTGGCGGCGAGGGCCTGGTCGGACTTGCGGCTGACCTCCACGAGGTCCGCCACCGGGGTGAAGCCGGCGTAGCGCACCGTCTCGAATTTCTGCACCTGATAGGAGAGAGCGCCGGCGAGGCGGCCTTCGATGTAGAGCGGACTGCCGCTCATG
Source organism: uncultured Opitutaceae bacterium (assembly GCA_964518665.1). GTDB lineage: Bacteria > Verrucomicrobiota > Verrucomicrobiia > Opitutales > Opitutaceae > UBA2377. The sequence continues at coordinate 3,879 of CAZFHG010000234.1, forward strand.
CCGGCGACGGCGCCCATTTTTTGGACGCGCTCATCGGTGAGTTCGCAAAGGATCAGCGACTTGCCCGGGCCGAGGGCGTTGCGCACGACGCCAGTGACCTCGACACTGAACGGCTCCGGCTCGGTGCCCTTGAAGACCGTCCAGACCTCACCCTTCATGCCGGGCTTGAGTGCGTCCAAGGGCAGCACCGGCGCACCGGCCGGCAGCGAGGCGGCGAGGGCACAGGATGCGCCAGCCAGCAGAAGGATGAATAAACGTAAAGCGGCGGGCATGGGGTGCTGTCAGACTTTGTAGGGGCGCACCTTGTGTGCGTCTGCTGGCCGAGCGAAAGCAGTTTGACCCTCGCGGGCGCAGTCGAGCTGCGCCCCTACAGGTTGTGCGGAATTGTGACAGACGGCCGGGCACATGATGTGATTGCGTCAGGCTGCGGGCATCAAAGTTCCTTGATGGCCGCGGCGAGGACGGTGCAGGCGCGGTCGAGGGCGGCGCCGTCGTGGGCCGTGCTGATAAAGCCGGCTTCATACGCGCTGGGAGCGAGGTAGACACCCTTGGCCAGGCAGGCGTGGAAGAAGCGGCCGAAGAGCTTCGCGTCGCCCGTGAGGGCGGTTGCGTAGTCGCGCACCGGCGTGGCGGTGAAGAAGATGCTGAACATCGAGCCGCATTGCGGCACCTGCACGGGCAAGCCCTTGGCCTTGCAGGCGGCAAGCACGGTGTCGCGCAATTGCCGGCCGAGCTGGTCGAGTTTCGCGTAGGGATTGAGCTCCTCCAGCAACTTGAGACTCGCAATGCCGGCGGCCATCGCGAGCGGATTGCCGCTGAGTGTGCCGGCCTGATAGACCGGTCCGAGCGGCGCGAGGTGATCCATGATGTCGGCGCGGCCGCCAAAGGCTCCGACCGGGAGTCCGCCGCCGATGATTTTGCCGAGGCAGGTGAGGTCGGGGACGATCTTTTCGCGTTCCTGCACACCGCCCTTGGCGATGCGGAAGCCGGTCATGACCTCGTCAAAGATCAGGACGGCGCCATGCTTGGCCGTGATCGCGCGGAGGTAGGCGAGGTAGCCGGCATCGGGCATGATGAAGCCGACATTGCCGCAGTAGGCCTCGATGATGATGCAGGCGATCTGGCCGGGGTTGGCGGCGAACGCAGCGTCCAGCGCGGCGCGGTCGTTGTAGGGCAGGACGACAGTTTCCTGCGCGAAGGAGGCGGGCACGCCGGCGCTGTCGGGATTGCCGTGGGTGAGGGCGCCGGAACCGGCCTTGATCAGCAGCGAATCGGAGTGTCCGTGATAGCAGCCGGCGAACTTGATGATCTTGTCGCGTTTGGTGAAGCCGCGCGCGAGGCGGATGGCGGACATCGTGGCCTCGGTGCCGCTGTTGCACATGCGGACCTTCTGGATGGAGGGAAAGAACTTCACGATCAGCTCGGCCATTTCCACCTCGTAGGGATTGGGTGTGCCAAAGGACGTGCCCTGCTCGAGCGCGGCGGCGATGGCCGCCTTGATGCGCGGATGGTTGTGGCCGTGGATGGCCGGGCCCCACGTGCAGACGAAGTCGATCAGTTCCCGGTCATC
>CAZFHG010000235.1:0-5409 GCA_964518665.1 uncultured Opitutaceae bacterium
TCGCCCAGAATTATGACGGGGTTGCGATAGCGGAAGGACAGCGCGAAGGCCTCGCGGGTGAGGTCGAGCATCTCCTGCGGCGTGCTCGGGGCGAGGACGATGGCGCGGGTGTTGCCGTGGCCGAGGCCGCGGCAGGCGAGTTTGATGTCGGCCTGCTCGGGGGCAATGTTGCCGAGGCCGGGGCCGGCGCGCATGATGTTGACGAAGACGCCGGGGACCTCGGCGCCGATCATGTAGCTGATGCCCTCGAGCATGAGGCTGAAGCCGGGGCTGCTGGTGAAGGTCATGCAGGGCAGGCCCGCGCCGCCGGCGCCGTACATCATGTTGACGGCGGCAACCTCGCTCACGGCCTGCACGAAGGAGCCGTTGAGCTTGGGCAAAATCTTGGCCATCAGCTCGGCGCCCTCCGTGCTCGGCGTGATGGGATAACCGAAGACGTGCCGGCAACCCGCGAGCAGCGCCCCGATGGCCGAGGCGTAGGTGCCCTTGAGCACGAGCGGCTGACAGGCCGGCAACGCGATGAGATCGTCGGGCTGGTCGCCTTCGGAGAAGTTGGCCACACAGCGTTCACCAAAGAGCTTGGCAGGGTCTTCCAGCACGAAATCGGTGTTGGGTACCGGGATCGGCGGCGGCGGATCGGTCTCGAGTCGGAGACCATAGGGTTCGGGACAGGCCTGCAGGCAGAGGGTGCAGCCGTTGCAGTTTTCCAAATGCAGCTCAACCGGCACGAGGCCGGTGGCAGCATTGATCTCGGTCCCCGGGGTGATGCAGTCGCGCGGACAGGCTTCGATGCAGCGCAGGCAGCCCTTGCAATACTGGGGCTCGAGGAAGGGTTTGGGGCGGGTGGTAACGGACATGGTGGGTAGCCGGCAGGGCCGGTGGGTGTGTTGGCCAAATCATAGCCTATCTCCCCCGTGAAACTGCGCATGAGTTGGCGGAGGCTGCGCAGGAGTTGAACCCTTTGGTTAAGCCAAAAGGAGTAGGGATTTTGAACGGCGCGGAAACGCTGATTCCAATTGCGACCGCGGCAGGAGGCTCACGCGGAGGCGCGGAGCCCGCGGAGGTGCGACGGGAACAAGGGAAAATCCTGATCCAATCAGTGATCATCCGTGGAAATCAGCGCATAATCCTCCGCGGTCTCCGCGCCTCCGCGAGAGCCCAATCCCGCCCTGCGAATAATTTGTGGGCAAAAACCCGTTGCCATCGCTGCGGTGCGCCGTGACGTTCCGCGCATGGCGGACCCATGCAAGACCACTTCACCGACCAATCCACCTTCATCCGCGGGCGGCTCCTCCCAGGGGAAGTCGAAAGAAGCGCTCTTCAAGACGATCACGAGCGACGACTGGAAGCGCTCGCTCGCCTCGGCGCGGCGGCAGCCGAATGCGGTCTCCGCGCAGATACGGACCGCGATCTCGTCCTCCTCGCGGAAGACGAAGTAAGCCTGCTCGAGTCGGCCGGCGGCGCCTGGGCCGCGCTGGGCGACGCCATCCGGGCCTTCCGGGCGCTGACACCCATCCGTCCGCTCGAAGCCTTCGGCTTTGCCGTCGAGGCGGAAAACCCGCTTGAGGAACCGAACACCCGGCTCCGGCGTATCGGCGGCGGGGTCGAGGCCTGGGCCTTTGCCGCGGACGACGGCTCGGTCTACAAGTTCTACCTGCCGCGCGAGGAGAAGCGCATCGGCAGCGCCTTTGGGTTCCGCCCCGGCGACGAAACGGCCCTGCTGGCCGAGGCCGGCCTCGGCGACTATCGCGCCTTGCTCGAAAAACTCCTGCTCATCCACGCCTTGGGCGGCATGGCCACCGAGGTGGTCGCCCTGACGCCCGAGGGCATTCTCGTCGCCAAGCAGGCGCTCGGCGAACCGCTGCCGCAGGGCGATGACATGTCGCAGCGGCTGCCGCCCGGCCTGATCGAGATCCCGTCGCGCTTTCTCCGCGCCAACCGCGACCACCCGCGCCTGTTTTTCCACCGGGAATCCGCGTGGCTCGTGGCCGATTTGCACGCGCGCAACTTCGTCCGTGGCAGCGACGGCGCCCTGCGGGTGATCGACCTCGTCGCCGCCCCGTGGCCTGCCCCGGAAACCGCCTCGCACGCCCTCATCGCCGACTGGCTGATCCGCGTCCGCCGCGATCCCACCACCTCCGTCCTGCCCGGCGCCCACGACGACGAGTTGTAGGATGGAAAACCTGCTCGCTGGCCCCTACGCACCAAACGCAGCACTCCCAAACTTCGATGTTGGAAGTTGGATGTTGAGCGTTGGACGTTCGCCGCGCAGGATTACTGCGCGGCGATCACCTTGAGCACATCGGCGGCCTGTTCGCGCGTGGAAGCGCTGTAGTCGGCCCAGACGATCTTGCCGCCCTTGATCAGGAAAGCCTGGCGCTTGGCATAGCCCATAGTCGTCGGCACGCCGAAAGCCTCGACGACCTTCTTGTCGTGGTCGGCGATGAGCGTGAATGGCAGGTTGTACTTTTCCTTGAAGGCTTTCTGCGCCGCCGGCTTGTCGGTGCTTACGCCGATGACAGCCACGCCCTTGGCGGACAGATCCTCAAAGGAATCGCGCAGCGAGCAGCCCTGGGCAGTGCAGCCGGGGGTATCGGCCTTGGGGTAAAAATAGACCAGCGTGTAGGGCTGCTTGGCGTAGACGTCGGCGAGCACGAGGGTCGCGCCGGTTTCGGTGACAGCGGACAGGGCCGGCGCGTTGGCGCCGACGGCGAGGGGTTCGGCGGAGGAGAAAAGTGACATGGTGAGGAAGGCGGTCAGGGCAATGACGGGGCGGAGTTTCATACGTGTCCACCGATAGCCATCCCACCGGCATTCGCAAGCGGGACGGACAGTATGAAACGCCATTTCCGGCTCGTGCCGGCCCAGTCCCGGTTTATGTTGCCTGTCCGGCCCCACCCCATGTCCACACCCCACTTTGCGGACATTCCCGCCCGCACCACCCTCTCCGTTGCCCAAGTCGCGCTCTTTGGCGACCGTGGCTACCACATTCATCCGGCGGTGTTTTCCGAGGCTGAGGTCGCCCGTATCAACGCCGCGGCCGACCGGGTCATCGCCCGGCAATTCGACAAGGGGGCGCCGCCGGACGGCTTTTCCGGCCGGGAGCACGACGCCCACGCGGTTATCAAGATTGATAACGCCTGGAAGGCCGACGCCACCCTCGCCGCCGCCGCCCTGAGCCCGCGCCTCGGCCATATCGCCGCCCAGCTCATCGGCGCGCCGGGCATCCGCCTCTGGCACGACCAGCTTCTCGACAAGCCCCCGCTCGGCGGCCGCGTGATCACCTATCATCAGGACTGGGCCTACTGGCAGATGATCGCCGAATGCCGGACGGTGACCTGCTGGATCGCCCTCGATGACGTGCTCCCCGACTCCGGGCCGATGGTTTTTCTCGAAGGCACGCACAAGCTCGGCCTCTGGTCGCTCCCCGTCGGCATCACCGGTGACGACACCCAGAAACCGCAGCTGCCCGCGGATTTCGAGACCCGCGAGGTACCGGTCATCATTCCCAAGGGCAGCGTGTCGTTTCACCACGGCCTGCTGCTGCACGGCAGCGACCGCAACTTCTCCCCCTCGCGCCGCCGCGCCTTCGTCTCCCATGTGATGTCGACCGAGTGCACCTACCGTCCCGGACAGGAGCACATGAACGAAGGGAAGATGAAGGCCCAGCCCGACTGCCCCCAGCCCGGCGAGAAATTCCGCGGTCCGCAGTTCCCGGTCATGTGGCAGGCAGCCACGTAGCGCGGTACTTCAGTCCGCGCTTACCACGCCGCACCGGGGCATTGTTCTCCCGAGCCAGTGCTGGCTGAAGGCCAGCACTACGATTCCGATTCTCACCCTAGGGGCACGCACGCCGCGATCAGGTCATCCACATGCCCGGTCGCCAGCGCGACCACGGTGTCAGCCGCGCCGTAATAGAGACAGACGCGGCCGTCATCATCGAGGAGCATGCCGCACGGGAAAATCGCGCTGCCACGGAATCCCTCCAGCTCGTAGGCCGCCTCGGGCGCCAGCAGCGGCGTGCGCATCAGTCCGACCACCTTCGAAGGATCGGCGAGATCAAGCAGTGCCAGGCCGGCAAAATATTTCTTGTACCAACCCTTCGGCTCCCAGCCGCCCAGGCGCGTGCGCTCATCCTTCCAGACCGCATGAATCGGCGTCAGCCAGCCGGCCCGCGTCCGCACGGGCGGCGCGGCCGGACCGATCTTGCAGTTGGCATAGGGCACATCATCCACCCCCAGGACCGGACGCTGCCGCCCCCAGTATTTCAAATCCGGCGACTGGCTGATCCAGATGGGAAACGCTTCAGGCTCGGCCCGCATGTAGACCGGAAACGGACGCTCCAGCCGCACGAACTCGCCGCCGATGCGTTCGGGGAAGAGCACCATGTTCCGGTTGTCCGGCGCCGACAGGCTGAGAAACCGGTACTTTTCGAAATCCTCCGTCTCCGCGATCACCCCGCTGATGCCGTGCGCGGTATCGACGGCGAAGCAAAGCAACGCCCGTCCCTCGACGATAGTGATGCGCGGATCATAGACGCGCTTGATGAAGCCGGCGCCGAACCGCTCCGGATACAGGTGCCGCAGCCCCGCCCGCGCCTGCTCCAGCTCAAGTACGGGACGCGGATGTACCGTCCACTTCACGCCATCGGCACTCGTGGCGAGGCCTAGATTCGTGCCGTCAATGCGGGCGTCACCCCAGCGACCGTAGTCATTGCGGAACACCATGACGTGGCGCCCCGCGAAGCGTGCGACGCCGGCGTTGAAGACCATCGTCGCCGGGAACGGACAGTCGGTGTGCTGCAGGATCGGATTGGCGGGATGACGCGTGAGCATGGCCATAATAGTTCTGTACCATTCTGTTCTGCCTTAATTCAGCATTCTCTTCAGCCACGAGGAATTTGGAGTAACCACAAAGATCACAAATTTCTAAAAGCGGAGGTTGCGTTCGAGGCCCTTATAAGGGCGCGGATGGCCTTCATAGCCGGGCGGAATTTTGTGATCTTTGTGGTTAACATCATCGGCCTTTAAAATAGTCGCGGCTCCGCCGCGCTGGCCCCTCTTGTGGCAATCCTCTGATCCGTGCCATCCGTGAAATCCGTGGTTAAAAAGACCGCCTCACGCCCCCGTCTTGATCACCCGCGCCGCGGCCTGCGCCTTGAGGCAGAGCTCCGCCGCCTTGAAGGCGTGGGCCTGGGTCATCGCCTTTTCGGTGCGGTTCAGGCAGTCGAGGATGAGTTCGCCGAAGAAACGGAAACCCACCTTGCCCGCGACATTGATGAACTGTTCCCCGCTGCCATCGACGAGGATCAGGTTGTCGCCCGCCGCGTCGCGGCCGACGTCCACGTACTTGCGCAACTCGATGTAGCCCTTGGTACCAAGGATCACGGTGCGGCCGTCGCCCCAGGTG